>HF992638.1:0-1391 GCA_000436695.1 Prevotella sp. CAG:1185
GTTCTGGAAAGACTACTTACGCCAAGAAAAAAGAACAGGAAGGATATATCAGACTCTTGACTTTATCCTTGCCGAACGTCAGCGTGAACTTGCGTCAGAACTCGTGCGCCGTACAGACCTGATACGCTTCGGAAAGTTTACAAAGGGACATAACTGGGACTGGAAAAACGATGTGCGCACAGGAGCTGACGTTGACGACCATTATAACCTGTTCCCTATACCGGAAACGGAACTTACCAACAATCCGAATCTGATACAGAACGAAGGATATTAAACTTTGCGTGACAATATGAGAAGAACAAGTTTTGTAGTATTATTACTTCTTGTCCTTACAGGGATAAGCGCACAGACAACGCGCAAGGAAGTCTATGCTGACCTGAATAGGGCCGGAGGCGTATATCTTGCCTATCAGGCACCGGCGACAGCCCAGTCGCCGGCTCCTGAGGGTTATAAGCCTTTTTATATAAGCCATTACGGACGTCACGGCTCACGTTATCTTCTTGGCGACCGGGATTACCGATGGGTTATGGATTTGCTCAAAAGTGCCGACAGTCTTGACGTGCTTACGCCTTTAGGCAAGTCGGCCCTGTCGCGTCTTGAGCGCCTTTGGCCTGCCGTAGAGGGATGCGGAGGCGACTTGAGTTCTGTAGGCGTGCGCCAGCATCAGGGCATAGCAGAGCGTATGTATGCCAATTATCCCGAAGTTTTTACTGCCGGGCGTAAGGTTTCAGCCCGCTCTACAGTGTCGCTCCGCTGCGCAATGAGCATGGCAGCTTTTGGCGACAGGCTGAAGGGACTTGCTCCGGGGCTTGACATAAGCTATGAGGCAAGCGAGAAGTACATGAGTTATCTTAACTATCATACGCCTGAGTCGAATGCGTTTACCGACCAGAAGACTGGCCCGTGGGTGGCTGAGTATAATGCTTTTGAAAAGCAGAACGTGCGTCCGCAGAGGCTTATGAAGGCTCTTTTTACCGACAGCTCGTTTGTTAAGAATCATGTCAGTCCGGCTGAACTTATGTGGGGCTTTTACTGGATAGCCGTTGACATGCAGGACATTGACACCGACATCAGTTTTTATGATGTGTTTGAACCTTCCGAGTTGTTTGACTTGTGGCAGTGTGTTAACTATAGGTTTTATGTAGGCAATGCAAACCATGCTGCCGGCAACGGTATTGTTGTGGCTAATGCAAAGAATCTGTTGCGCAACATTATCAGCAGTGCCGATGAGGCTATATCGTCTGGCGACATTGCTGCTACTCTGCGGTTTGGTCACGACGGCAATGTCATTCCGCTCTTGGCCATTTTGCGTATTGAGAATTTCAACGTGGCTGTTTCGGCTCCTGCCGATGTGTATAAGGTATGGTGCGACTTTAAGGCTACGCCTATGG
>HF992638.1:1417-1886 GCA_000436695.1 Prevotella sp. CAG:1185
CCTATGGCTGCCAATGTGCAGATTGTGTTCTATAAGAATGCTGCCGGTGATGTTATTGTCAAGTTTCTGCATAATGAGCGCGAAGTGCATATACCTGTTAAGACAAATATGTTTCCGTATTATAAATGGGCTGACGTAAGAGCCTATTATGAGGGGATACTTGACGGCAGCATCAAATGATGTTTTATTGGCTTTGTTCGTCCGGCGTAGCCGGATTGTATGGTTAAAAATAATTTTATCGTTTAGCGGGGCGGGTCTTTATGGCCTGCCTCTTTTTGTTGTTTGCATTGGTTATGGTGATAAAATGCTGTGCGTCAGAATAATAAAAAACGGAACTTCTATAAGGAAGTTCCGTTTGTGTACCCAGAGCCAGTATTTAACCGTACTATAATATGAAACTAAATGAAATTCAATACATTGATTATCAGTATATTATCAAAACTAATTTTCATTTGTTTTCTTTAAGGTG
>HF992639.1 GCA_000436695.1 Prevotella sp. CAG:1185
CTTTTTTCCATAAATACTCTCTCTAATTAAATAAATAAATTATACTTTTGTTACAATATGCAAAAATAAGGATATTTTCATAAAGTCCAAAATATGAATGAAAAAAAAGTGTGTATACATCGGGTTTTTAACATAAAACTGACAGAATCACATAAGATTTCATGTAAAGTGAAACTTTGAGTGTCATTTTACTTTCATTTTGATTTGTATAAAAAGTGTATATCTACCCTTTTTGTCTTTTCGTATGACTATACGGCATGCCATTTACACCTTTATATTTATATTAATGAAATTAAATCTTAATGCACTAAATCTTAAATTAAAACTTACAAGATGTATTTAGCTACATATTTTGAGTTAATTTTTTACACTTTTAATCTGAATTGATTACTTTATGCAAAATGTAAACGCAAAATTTACATAAATATTCATTTAAGTCTCGATGCCGCCATAAACACTTGAAAGACAATACTTTACATAAAGTTCTTCAAATGATATTGCCATTAAGACTATATAAAGAATGTTGAAAATCATTATTTCTTGAATAATATATAAATAATGTGTAAATTAAAGCAAGAATATTCATTTTGCATAAATATACAGTTTTATACAAGTCAATTGTAGCAAAGACATGACTGATTGTGCACCCTATAAGCAGGAAAAAATCTGTATTTAAGAAAAAAACACCTTAATAGCACACACATTATCATTTAGTCGCAAAAAAACAGTCACAATTATCTGTAATAATCAAGAAAATCAGAAATAGAGATGACAATATGTACAAAAATGTCATTCGGCATATAGTGGAATTCTGCATATACATTAATAAATTTAGCCGTATTAGCATTTTCTATTGTCATATTGTCATCAGCATTGTCTCGCCCCGGACAGCTATGTCTGAGCAAAAGCGAACAACTGCCATCAAAAAAACAAAATGTCAATACCGCTTAATCCTTATGACTGATTTTTATTTAAGCCGATGTAGCCTTTAGGTCAAGAATGTAACTTATTTATTTAATTAGAGAGAGTATTTATGGAAAAAAG
>HF992640.1:0-9973 GCA_000436695.1 Prevotella sp. CAG:1185
TGCGTTTTATCATCACTTGTTTGCTGACGGCTGCTTTGGGGGTTCTATTTCATTGCGCCCGGCACTCTTTCGCCGTGAATATTCTTAACAATGGTGCTAACATCAAAACCGTTGCAAGTTTATTAGGACACAGCGGATTAAAGCATACAGAAAAGTACACACGTGCCATTGACAGCCTCAAACAGGATGCAATCAATAGTTTACCCGAATTAAAATTTTGAAGCGATGAGAGAGGAAAATACAGAGCGAAGCCAAAACGAGGCGAAGCTATTACAGGTCAATAAAGCATACTTTGCGTTGCGTTACTCTTTGATAAAGCAAATGAACGACATTACAAATGTTGTGAATGGTGATGCAGATAAGAAGTTATTGGCAAGCCTGAAACGAACTTTGAAAGGATTAAAGGCAAGATTTGAAAGAACGGGGGTAAAAATTGACGCTGATGCTTGCGCAAAAATCCTATTGGAAGAAGAATTGCCTAAGATACAAGAGCAGCCATTGCGATATTGCCGTTACTATAACGGCGAAAGCGAGTGCCCGTTTGATGAAACAGATAACACCATACGTTTGTTTTGGGATTATGAACGCAGATGTATTGATTTCGCCCGGTCAGACAGACGCTATTTAGAAAATGAACTAATTGCATACATACATTACGGCTTGATGGACTTTTCGGCAGGAGATGGCACGCCAATTTCATTTAAGGTGATACTTTTCAATAGGTTTTGTCATTGGAATATGGCAGATGTTGATGAGTTTAAAAAATGGTATTTGAAATGTTATATAAAATAACTTCACAAAAGTTACACAACGATGGAAAAAGAGGAATTTATAATGTGTTTTGATGAAGTCAATGAGACTATAAAGAAAATCGAGTATTTTTACTATACTATTCCAAAAACCGAAAAAATACCACATGATATTATAACTTATATTGACACTTTACATGAAAATGGGAAACGTATTGCAGCACACATTAAAGCGACAAAAGAAATACAATGGCTTGAAAAATTAAAATCGTCAGGCTTATTATATTTGGCCGTATTAAATAAACGTGTTGACAAAAGGACAGCTGTGGAAATATTAAATTATTGCAACGTTATTTCCAACTTGAAAGATTGGGCAAAAAATGAGCAGCCTCAACCGATACAAAATAAAGCTGGAAGACCACGGAAAAAAGTCATACCATTTCCAGACTTAATTAAGAGTAATATTTGTTCCAAGAAAAATGAAATATACAATGGCATTAAAGCACTATTTAGCGAAGCCTTAAACGATAAGGGTAAAACATACGCTTATATTGTTATTTGTGTTGCCGTAGATTTGCATTTAATATCAAAACCAACAATAGAAGCAATAGAAAATGAATTTAATACACATATAAGCCGTGCTTCATTTTACAACATGATGAATAAAGATAAAATGAGTTATGCACAACAAGAGTACTATAAAGAAATAAAACCAAGACTTGAAATATTAGCATAAAAACATCTGAAATAGAATAAATAGGACAGTCCTATTTATTCTATTTTTTTCTTTCGCTGCCCCTTTGTTTTTACTATACCTTTGCGCTTGTTATCGATAATACAGATAAGGGGCAAAGGCTAATACACGTGTAACCAAGCCTATTTGTCAAACACTAAAATTTATTATATGAACAAAGGAGACTTAGAACAGATAGCAAATTTAGTTGCTGATAAGACATTGTTTTGCACAAAAGAAATGCTAACAATAGATGAGGCCGCACGCTATATGGGTATAAGTAAAAGTTGCTTATACAAGCTGACGATGAAACGGGAAATACCATATTACAAACCTATGGGGCGTATATGTTATTTCAAACGCACTGAATTAGAACAATGCCTACAAAACAACCGTATCAGCACAGACGAAGAAATAACAGAACGTGCCAATAACTTTTGTTTAAGGAAAGGAGGGAATATATGACAGAATTAAATCCGTTCAAAGATAACGACCCGGCAATTATCCAAAGATTGGTATTTAATCTTTTAAATAAAGGGGGTAAATATTCATCAGCGGACATATCCATAAAATTGCATATCAGCGACCCCCGAGGACATATAGCCAAGTTAAGGCAAAAAGGAGTACCAATATTAGATGAATGGTGCGTGTCAGAATTAGGTAACAGATACAAACGATACTTTATATTATAGAATATGCCACGATTAAGTAATAAAAAAGAAATTAAAGAAAAAGCAGACAGCCTTAAAGACATTATAAATATGGCTGTTGAGTTGCAATTACGTTTGCACGAACTTTCAAAGCATCTTTTCCCTGATGGGGACTTCAACAAGGAGTTTTTCGATGCAGACGAAAGACTGCAAGAAGTTATAAACAATGATTTGTGTCCTATGGTCGGTGCTATCGTAATAGATGAAGCGTATGAAATTATGAAGAATAGATATGAAAACTGACAATGAAAAGGCGCAACGTGAATATTTCCCGTTTTACCTTTCGTTCAAACAAGGTATTGACAATTTACCCGTACAGGATAGATTAGAAATATATGACGCAATAACTGATTATGCTTTTTTCAAGAAAGAGCCTGAACACTTCAAAAATCAATTTTTAGAAGCTGTTTGGCAATTTATACTCCCTGTATTAAAAAAATCATGGTCGAAAGTTGAAAATGGCAGAAAAGGAGGCGGAAAGTTAGGCAATCAAAATGCGAGGAAACGAGCTAAAAACGAGCTAAAACGAGCTAAAAACGAGCAAACGTTAAGCTATAATGATAATGATAATGAAAAAGATAATGATAATTATAATGAAAGAGAAAGGATTAATAATGCACACATAATAAAGCCCACCATACAAGAAATTAAAGAATATATTGAAAAAAATTCTTTAAATATAGACGCCGAAAAGTTTTATACTTATAATGAGTCTGTGGGTTGGATGCGTGGGAAGACAAAAATAATAAATTGGAAAGCTGCCCTCATATATTGGGCAAAGACGGAACGCAACAACGATACAGCCTCAACGGCAAACAATATTGATGAAAACAAAGTACCCCCAAATGATTATGGGGAACGATTTTAACTAAAAAATTAAAAATATGACTATTGTACAGAAAATCGAGAACCTTAGAAAGGACATAATGGCATTAGAAACAGAATTAACAAAAAAACGTGGTGAACTTGAAATTGCACTTAAAGACCACATGGAGGGTGATGGCAAATCTAATCCCGAAGAACAAATGTCGGAACAGCTATTATCCAAATATGGAACAGAAAAATTAGCATAATATACACAGATATGGAACAAATATTAGTATATAAAGACCCAGCTTTTGACAAGGAAGAAAAAAAGTATAAATGGGTACAACAGGAATTGCAAAATTTGGTAAATGGATTAAAGCGTATTGGCATAACGCCAACCGATGAGAATATAAAAAAACTTCTTAAAGGGGAAAGCCTTGTTTCGGAAATGGCGGAAAACATGATTAATGCCGGATTCTCCCAATTACCACGCAAGGCAAAAAATTATCTTGCCAATCTGTTTAAGGAAGAACAGAATGAGGACTATAATAAGGAGGTCGGCAAATTGGCTGCAAAATTGGCAGCATTTAAGGCAAGTGGAACAAGTACTATTAACTTTGATTATTTTCACGTTGACAATGGGGCTGTTATTATTTCGCCTGAATACATTGACGATTTAAAGCGGATGTATTGTATTTATATAGACACAGACGCAAGATTAAACGTTTATACAAAGTGGAAGAATTTTGAAAAAGCCAAAAATGAATTTGATGAAGCCGTTAAAAAAGCACCTAAAAAAGTACCAACACAAATTGAGCAAATAGCAGGTGTTGACGGACAATATTTAAAAGCTGTAGCCACTTCGGGGCAATTTGCACTCTCAAAGATTTTATTCGATGGGGAATTATGCTTGAATGGTAAAAACTTTGAATATATAAATTAAATAACGAAACGGCATTAAAACGGCATTATGACGAAAGGGATAAAAGGGTTTCAAAGGGGGAATAAAGCAGGGTTGAAAACTCGCTTTACCCCTTTCAGACAACCTGAAAGACGAGGACGCAAAAAATCGTTATATCAGACAGCAAAAATTTTATACGGAAATGAGTTTGACAAAGAAGACTTCAAAAAGGCTGTTGATATTATAATCAATATGTCTGTTTCCGATTTAGAGCAAATCTTAACTAAGGTGGATAATCCGACATCAACAATACCTGTATGGGTAACTATAATCATAAAAGCCCTTTTAGATGATTGCAAAAGAGGAAAGACAAAAACATTATTTTATTTACTTGACTTTATTTATGGAAAAGATAATAAAACCTTAACGGCAAATATCAGTATCAAAAAACGATATGAGCACACATTAAATAGTAAAGAACAAGAGATGCTCTCAAGCATTGAAAAGAAAATAAACGTAAAAAGTGTGTTTATCGAACACATATAGCTGATAATCAATGACATACATACGATAAAAAGTTTGTAGAATACAAGAAATTTATTATTTTTGCAATAACAAAAATACTTATAAATTATGAACGAGCAACAATTTAAGCAACGTGCCGGGTCGTTATCCTCTTACGAGAATGAGCCGGAAAACTACGTAAAAGCAAGAAAAGATTTAGAGCAGCTTATGATAAAGGCAAATAAAATAAACTCTGAATTTGAAAAATTAGCAGAATTGCCAATTATTGCCGAACAATTTGACGTGCGTATAATAAAAGCAAGCCGTAATCTTAATAAACTCATATCCTTGTTAGGGGAAATGTACGGCTTTTGCCTGATTGATGACGTTTTACAAAATAGATTGAAAACAGAATAGCAAGTAATAAAATTATTGTATTTTTGCACCGGCTAAACATAGCCAACTATTTTTCTTTTGTGTGGTATGGGTGTAGTGATACACTTATACCACTTTATTTATATATCTGATGTTCCTTTTATGTTATATAGTACACTTTTAGTACACCTTATAAAAGAAAAAGTCCTTGTAAATGTTTGATTTACAAGGACTTTTGGAAATACAACCGTACCCAGAGCCGGGGTCGAACCGGCACGGGTTGCCCCACTGGTGTTTGAGACCAGCGCGTCTACCGATTCCGCCATCTGGGCTTCTTTTCGGCTGCAAAGATAAATATAAATTCTGAATTGACAAATTTTTAATTGAAAAAACTTAAAATAATTGGTTATACAGACAATAATGCGTATCTTCGTATTCGTAAAACAATCTGTAAACGCAATGTGTGTGAATAAAAATAATTATTGCCTTATTTTGGCTGGCGGCAAGGGGCGCCGCCTGTGGCCTTGCAGTCGTGAGGACCGTCCCAAGCAGTTTTTGGATTTCTTTTCAACCGGACGCACGCTTCTTCAGCAGACTTACGACCGTATGTCGGGATTTATTCCCGCAGAGAACATCTATATCAGTACTAACCATATCTATTATGACCTTGTTCGTGAGCAGTTGCCCGACCTGCCCGAAGGACATATCCTGAGTGAGCCGATATTCAGAAATACGGCTCCGAGTGTGGCGTGGGCCACATATCGCATTCTTCATATCAACCGCGATGCGCGTCTTGTTGTGGTGCCGTCGGATCAGGCTGTGTTCAAGGAAGATGTGTTCAAGGAGGATGTCCTTAACGGACTTGACTTTGTCGGAGCTAACGACAGTCTGCTGACGATGGGCGTAAGGCCTACACGTCCGGAGCCGGGTTACGGCTACATTCAGACAGGCGAGCCTTCTGAGCGCGACGATGTGTTTAAGGTAAAGTCGTTCACGGAGAAGCCCGACCGCGAGTTTGCACGTATGTTCATGGAGAGCGGCGAGTTTTATTGGAACACAGGTCTGTTCCTGTCGAATGTAACTTATCTGTGTGAGTGCCTCAAGCGTATTTTCCCGCCGGTGCTGAGAAAGTTTGAAGAGTCGGAAACGGAGTACAGCATGGAGCGCGAACTCGAATTTGTCAAGGAGAATTTCCCGTCGTATCCGAATCTTTCTATCGATTACGGTATTCTCGAGAAGAACGACAATGTTTATGTGATGATATGCGATTTCGGCTGGGCCGACCTTGGCATGTGGCATTCAATATATGAGAGTATGAGCAAGGGCGAGGGTGATAATGTGGTTATCGGCTCGCGCGTGATTATTGAAGACAGCCATAATAATATAATAAAGCTGCCTGACGACCACATGAGCATAATCAACGGGCTCGACGGATATATCGTTGCCGAGAAGGGCAACGTGCTGCTCATATGCAAGAAGGAGGATTCGTCGGCACTTATACGCAAGTATGTTAACGAAGTTCAGGTCAAGTATGGCGACGAGTATATTTAGCCGTGCTGTCTTGCTGAAATAAAAAAGAGCGGGTAACTTAGGGCTTGGCAATGCCGGCCGTTGTTACTCGCTCTTATGTTTTTTGTGCCATCTTTGCGGCGTGCCGTGTTCAGGCTTTATTCGCAGAAAGCGGCATATATTTTGTCTGCAGCTTCTTTAAACTCCTGCTCAGTCAGTTTTAGTTTCGGGTTAGAGAAGAGCATGTCTTTTTCAGTCTGCATGGGCACGAGGTGTATGTGTGCGTGAGCCACTTCGAGTCCGAGTACAGCCATGCCCACTTTACGGCATGGAAAAGCTTTCTTAATGGCTACTGCAACTTTCTTGGCAAACACCATCATCTCGGCTATCTCATCGTCGCTGAGGTCGAAGAAGTAGTCTACCTCACGGCGCGGTATCACCAGCGTGTGACCTTTAGCCAGCGGATTGATGTCAAGAAATGCGTAGAACTTGTCGTTTTCGGCACATTTGTAGCTGGGTATTTCGCCTGCAGCTATCTTTGAGAATATATCCATGATGTTATGTTTTTATGTTATTGTATTGTAAGGTCCTTAGGGCTTATGAATGTCGTGTGTAATGAGGCTTCAGTGTCAGGAGTCTTTGGCTTGCCTGCCTTAAAGCCTCATGACCTTGACCTCTCATGAGCTTTATTCTACTGAAATTTTGTCAATGCGCAGCTTGATTGTTCCGCGTGGAATCTTGATTTCCACTTCGTCGCCAACTTTCTTGTTGAGCAATCCTTGTGCGATAGGGGTCTTTATTGATATTTTGCCTTCGCGCAGGTTAGCTTCGCTCTCGCTTACGATGGTGTAGCTCATCTTGGCGTTGTTGGCCAGATTGGTCATTTCTACCTTTGACAGAATCTGCACGCTGTCTGTGCTCAGGCGTGATGTGTCAACGATTTTAGCCTCTGAGATTGCAAGCTTGATTTTGTTGATTTTGTCTTCCAGGTGAGCCTGTGCCTCTTTTGCCGCATCATATTCAGAGTTTTCGCTCAGGTCGCCTTTGTCTCTTGCCTCAGCAATAGCAGCTGATGCCTTTGGACGTTCGACACTTTCCAAATGTTTTAGTTCGGCTACTAACTTGTCGTAGCCTTCTTGTGACATGTAAGCCATAATTATAGATTTTAAAAATTAATATTGTTTTTGGACAGACAAAACGAAAGATTCCGGCATATCTCTCAATGTCGGAATCCTTTGATCTTGCCTTTCCTTATGTTAATTCATTTTATTCTTGTTGGCAAAGGTAGGCTTTATTTTTCAAATCAACAACTTTTTAATGCTAAAAATAGTTAGTGAGTCATTCGTAAGCTGCTAATTTTTGTTCATTTGGCATGTGTCGTTCCTTGTGTCTTTGTTTATGTTCGGCGCGTAGCCGTATACGTTTTTATGGTTTTTGATTCTTGTTTTGGGCATGGCTGCTCTCTGTGTTGTATGGTGTTTTTCAAAGGTCTTGTTGATGACATGTTATATGATTGATTTTCAAAACGTTATGCCAAACTTCATAAGCGTGGCAGTTGTTGTTTCTGAAACTCCTTTCATTGCAGGTGGGAAGATGTCTTTTTGTGATGCTTATTGTCGTCTTTTATGTAATGGTTGATGTTCTTTGTTTTTCGATGCCATATTAAAAATTGAAACATGTATTTTGAATTTAATATGAATTTTTATTCCTTATGTTTACAAAATGTAATTATGGCAGGTGCGTCTTACGGGTTACTTGTCGATTTTTTTATACACTTTATGTAATTTTCCTTGTTAAAAACAGATTTTTTCCACTTAAATTTGTAATTTCGCAACTTGTAAGTATAACCTAAAAGTCTTAGTAATGTTGTCAACAGAAGAAAGAAAATCTATTATTGCCCTGATACACAGTCAGGTTCTGCCTGCAATAGGCTGTACCGAGCCTATTGCCGTAGCTCTGTGTGTGGCAAAGGCCAGAGAGCTTCTCGGCACTCTTCCCGAGAGCATCGACATAGAGCTAAGTGCCAACATCTTGAAAAACGCAATGGGAGTGGGTATACCCGGGACGGGTATGATAGGCCTGCCTATAGCCGTGGCGCTCGGAGCGCTTATCGGCCGTCCTGAGCTGGAGCTTGAAGTTCTGCAGGACTGTAACAAACAGGCCGTAGAGCGCGGCAAAGAGTATATTGCCGGCGACAGGATACACATAAGCCTGAAAGAGGATGCCCCCGACAAGTTGTATATTGCTGTGAAGTGCCGTGCCGAAGGTCATGAGGCCGAGGCCAGAATAATGCACATGCACACCAACTTTGTGTATTTGCGCAAGGATGGCGATGTAATGCTCGACAATATGGTGCCCAAGGCCGACGAGGAACATCATGAGGAGGTTGAACTGACGCTGCGCAAGGTGTATGAGTTTGCCACTGAAACAGATATTGATGAATTGAAATTCATTCTTGACGCTAAGCGCATGGACGAGTCGGCTGCTGCAGCCGGACTGCGTGAGAACTATGGCCACACGCTTGGCAAGACCATGTGCAGCCCGCTCGGCAAGGGCATAATGGGCGACAGTATTTTCTCAAAGATACTTTCGGCAACGAGCTGTGCCTGCGACGCACGCATGGCGGGAGCCATGGTGCCCGTGATGAGCAACAGCGGCAGCGGCAACCAGGGCATCTGCACAACAATGCCCGTTGTTGTGTTTGCTGAGGAGAATCACAACACTGAGGAAGAAACCATACGCGCACTTATCATAAGTAACCTTACTGCCATATACATCAAGCAGCATCTGGGCTCGCTCTCTGCTCTCTGCGGATGCGTGGTGGCAAGTACGGGCAGCAGCTGCGGTATAACTTATCTTATGGGCGGCAGCTATGAGCAGATGTCGTATGCTGTAAAGAATATGATTGCCAACCTTACCGGCATGATATGCGACGGAGCTAAGCCAAGCTGCGCGCTAAAGCTTACGACTGGCGTCAGCACGGCTGTGATGAGCGCAATGCTTGCCATACAGAACAAGCATGTTACATCGGTTGAGGGTATCATCGACGATGATGTAGACCAAAGTATACGCAACCTTACAGAGATAGGCAAGAGGGGCATGGACGAGACTGATCGCTTCGTGCTTGATATAATGACACATAAAACCCAGAAAAAATAATGAAACTTTTAAAATCAACATTTCTTACAGTGCTGCTCGCCATGTTCACTCTGGCTGCTGCAGCCCAGATGCAAGACCCGGTTCACTTTAAGGTGAGCCAGAAAAAAGTGTCCCCAACAGAGCTTGAAGTTATTTTTACGGGGCGGATAGACAACGGATGGCACGTGTATTCAACCGGACTGCCCGCTGACGGCCCTATTTCTGCCTCTCTTCACACTGAAAAGGCAGAGGGAGTTAAGGCTGAAGGAAAACTGTCGCACAGGGGAAAGGAAATCAGCCAGTATGACAAGATGTTCGGCATGACTCTGCGCTATTTTGAGCATAGTGTCACTTTTGTGCAGAAATACAAGATAACCGGTAAGACTTATAATGTCAAGGGTTATCTCGAGTATGGTGCATGTAACGATGAAAACTGTATTCCGCCTACACAGGTTGACTTCTCTTTCAAGGGTGAAGGACCTGCCGATGCTCCTGAGGCAGAGGAAACCGAGGAGACTGAGGCTGCCGACACCGTGGCTGCCGCACC
>HF992640.1:10003-13745 GCA_000436695.1 Prevotella sp. CAG:1185
GCACCCGTTGCTGCCGGCGACTCGCTGCAGGCTGACACTGCTGCCGTAAACACACAGGGCGACCTCTGGAAACCTGTTATCAAGGAACTTCAGAACTTCAACGGCGGTGATGCCAGTGCAAGCCGCTCTTGGATATACATATTCTTAATGGGACTTGTCGGAGGTTTTGTGGCATTGTTCACTCCTTGCGTATGGCCTATCATTCCTATGACTGTAAGTTTCTTCCTGAAACGTACTAAGGATAAGAAGAAGGGTATCCGCGATGCCATAACATACGGTATCTCGATTATCGTCATTTATCTTGCCCTCGGACTTGCCATAACGGCTATCTTCGGTGCAAGCTCGCTAAACGCGCTGGCTACCAACGCTGTGTTCAACATATTCTTCTGTCTGTTGCTCATAGTGTTTGCCCTCTCGTTCTTCGGATGGTTTGAGCTTACTCTTCCTTCTTCATGGACCAATAAGGTTGACAACAAGGCATCTTCAACAAGCGGATTGCTCAGCATCTTCCTCATGGCGTTCACGCTTACGCTCGTTTCGTTCTCATGTACAGGTCCTATCATCGGCTTCCTGCTCGTTGAGGTCAGCACCTCAGGCAGCATAGCAGGTCCTGCCATCGGTATGCTCGGTTTCGCCATCGCACTGGCTCTGCCGTTCACACTCTTCGCCCTGTTCCCGACATGGCTCAAGCAGGCTCCTAAGTCAGGCAGCTGGATGAACACAATCAAGATTGTACTCGGATTCATCGAGCTTGCATTCGCTCTCAAGTTCTTCTCTGTAGCCGACCTTGCTTACGGCTGGGGACTTCTCGACCGCGAAGTGTTCCTTGCTCTTTGGATTATCATCTTCGGTATGCTCGGTCTTTATCTTATCGGTAAACTCAAGTTCCCGAGCGATCAGGGCAACACTGATGCAATGCCTGTTCCGTGTATCGTTCTCGGTATGATTTCGCTTGCCTTTACCGTATATCTTATACCTGGCCTCTGGGGCGCACCGTGTAAGGCAGTCAGCGCATTTGCTCCTCCTATCAACACTCAGGACTTCAACCTGTATCACAACGAAGTTGAGCCTAAGTTTAAGGATTATGAGCAGGGTATGGCAGCAGCTGCAGCTGAGGGCAAGCCTGTAGTTGTCGACTTCACCGGCTTCGGCTGTGTAAACTGCCGTAAGATGGAAGCAGCCGTATGGACTGACCCGCAGGTTGCCGACAAGCTTAACAACGACTTCATACTCATCTCTCTTTACGTTGACGACAAGCAGCCGCTCGACAAGCCTATTGAGGTGGTTGAGAATGGACGCAAGCGCACACTGCGCACCGTCGGTGATAAGTGGAGCTATCTGCAGCGCAGCAAATTTGGTGCTAACGCACAGCCATTCTATGTAATTCTCGACAACAAAGGTATGCCTCTTGCAGGCTCTTATAGTTACGACGAGAATATCAGTCATTACACCGACTTCCTTAACAAGGGATTGAGTAATTATAAAAAATAAGTAACTATTTTGGGCGGTTTTGTTGATTTATATCAATAAAACCGCCTTTTTGTAAATATATTATCACAAAAGTTTGTCTTTTTAGGTAAAACTTTCATATCTTTGTACTGTGTTTTTCATAGTATTAGATTTAAGGTTAACAAAAGACAGGGACTCAGCGGAGTCCTTTTTTTGTGTCCATACGTTTCCTGCCCTTTGATTTTTGTCGTTTCTTGTTTTTATTTCTGTTTTCGCTACATATTATTATATTCTTTTCTGCTCATTGAGCATCCTTATGATTGTATCATGTTGTTCTTTTTTTCACGAATTATGGTCTATGCCGCAATAGCGTGGTCAATAAGCCTTGTGGCAGTGAGTTGGCCGTTTCATGTGCAATATGATTTCACCGGTAAGTTTAGTTATGTTAGTTTTGCCGGATAGACTGTGCGTAAAAAAAGATGTTCTTCAGGCCTCACGGTCTAAAGAACACCGGTTAAAACAAGTCTTACTAAACTATTAAAAAACATTTCCTAAATTTATTAACCTCTATTTTTTATGTTCAAGTGTCGGCTTTTTAATTTATATTGAATTTTTTTTTTCATTTCTCGTTTTGCAAAAATAGGCAAAATATAATTATTTTTATGCCTGTTTTTTGGTTCATAACGGTTCAGTACTGAATAATGCTTTTCTGTTTGATGTTGTTTTATTGCTTATTTTAAGGCCTATTATCTTACAAGTTTTTATTTTATTGTTGCGTCTGATTTCGCGATTGTAAGTTGTAGCGTTGTCAGTACGTTGTCTTTTCCCGTTATATATGTGCATTGCTTGTTGTCGCCATGTTCAAGTTCAGACACATACAGCGGTTTGTTCAAGTTGAATATGAGAGTTTTGAACGTATCTCCCTTATGAAGTTTGTTGCTTGTCGACTCTTCCACCCTGAAGCTGTTGTCCCCTATATATTCAATCTCGCACTTGCAGTCAGGTGCCCATCCTAGTTCAATCTTGTCTCCATGTTTAAGGCTTGACGTGCGAATTTGCTTTTCAGGAATAGAGTCATATTCCATAATGTTTCTGCGTCTGAGCGAGAGGCAGAAGTCGTACCAGTCTGTATAACCTATAAATCTGCTTAGTATCGACAATGTTGTATATCGTGTGTTGTGTTTTGCTTCAACATACCCCCATATGCGCTTAATTGTAGAGATGCTTATTTCTTCTTTCAGTTCTTTCTGCAGTCTAAGCGAAAGTTGATTGAAGTCGGTTGGCGATTTCAATGGCTTACCCATCCTTTTCTCTATTTCAAGTTTAAGGCATTCTATTTCGGTATATCTCGTATCCATTTAGTTTGTCTTATGACGTTTAGTGTTTGCAAAAATATTAATTTTTTTATAAAATATTTGGTTTAATGTACGATTTGAACCAAAATGAACCGTTTTTTATTTGCCCATTTTGTTGCATAATGACTCTTTTTGCTCCTTTTTTGTAAACAATTTGTCATGAGACAAATCTTCGTTGAATATGTGTATGTAAATGTCAAAATCTACTTTTTGCACCAAACTTTCAGTTTGTAAGCATTTTCTTCAAAAGTGCTTAATAAATGCTTGATTTAAGGACTAAATTTGCTCATGTTGTAAGCGGCTATCCGCAGAGGGTAAAATAATGAACATTTAATGTTATAAATATGTGTTCAAAAAGAAAGTATTTTTGTATTTTTGTAGTCAATTTGGTATTTTTATCGTGTAAAACATAACTTAAATACAGTTAAATATGGGAAAAGGATTGTATAATGCAGAATACGAGCATGACGCATGCGGCGTAGGAATGGTTGTCAATATTCATGGAAACAAAAGCCATGAGCTTGTTGACAATGCATTGAAGGTGCTTGAGAACATGCGCCACCGAGGTGCAGAGGGAGCCGACAACAAGACCGGTGACGGAGCCGGAATAATGTTGCAGATTCCTCATGAGTTTATCCTTTTGCAGGGAATACCGGTTCCCGAGAAAGGCAAATACGGAACAGGACTTGTCTTTCTGCCCAAGGATGAGGCTCTGCAGCAGGATATTTTGAGCATAATGATTGAGGAAATAGAGCGCGAGGGCCTGTCGCTTATGCACCTGCGCAACGTTCCTACCAATCCTGACTGCCTCGGCGAGACGGCGCTTGCCACCGAACCTGACATAAAGCAGCTGTTTGTCACAGGCGTGACGGACAACCGTGTGCCTTATTTTGAGCGCACGCTTTATCTCATACGCAAGCGCATAGAGCGTCGTGTCA
>HF992640.1:13767-14338 GCA_000436695.1 Prevotella sp. CAG:1185
GCGTCGTGTCAAGAACAAAGACTTTTATATCTGTTCGCTTTCAAGCAAGAACATAGTATATAAAGGTATGCTTTCGAGCCTTCAGCTCCGCCAGTATTTTCCCGACTTGACAAACAACTACTTTACGAGCGGACTGGCACTTGTCCACTCCCGCTTTTCTACTAACACATTTCCAACATGGAGCCTGGCACAGCCGTTCCGCCTTTTGTGCCACAATGGTGAGATTAACACCATACGCGGAAACCGCGGATGGATGCAGGCGCGCGAGAGCGTGCTAAACTCTGAGGCGCTGGGCAACATAAAAGACATATCGCCTATAATACAGCCGGGCATGAGCGACTCGGCAAGTCTTGACAATGTGTTTGAGTTTTTTGTCATGAGCGGTCTGTCATTGCCTCATGCCATGGCGCTTATGGTGCCCGAGAGCTTTAACGACAAGAATCCGATATCAGAAGACCTCAAAGCCTTCTACGAGTATCATTCAATATTGATGGAGCCGTGGGACGGTCCGGCAGCGCTGCTCTTCAGCGACGGCCGTTATGCCGGCGGAATGCTCGACCGCAACGGTCTG
>HF992641.1 GCA_000436695.1 Prevotella sp. CAG:1185
GCTAATTTGGGAACATGCGGACATTCATTAAATTAATTATATTATCATATTATTACATGTCGAGTATTTGCAGGTTTTTGTCCACTCCCTGTGCTCCGCCTTCCTTAGCCTTCTGCAGCAGCTGTCGTGCCTCCTCGTTTTTGCCCTCGAGCATAGCCAGCACGCCTTTGGCATGCAGAGCTTCAGGCGAGTTGCCTGCCTTGTCGAGATAAATCTTTGCTCCTTCGAGGTCGCCCAGCTCCATGCGTGTACATGCGGCATTGATGTTAGCCGTCTGGTTGTCAGGATACATGCGCACGGCAGTAGCCATAACCTCGTTAAACTCGCGCGAGCCAGGCTCGTAGGTCTGAGCCACCATAAACATCTCTTCGAGCGAGAGCTGCTGCGGCTTGGTCTTCATAATCTCCTTAGCCTCCTCAACAGAGAACGGGCGCACGCTGTAGCTTACCACATAGTCAGAGTGGCGCAGCGCAGGATACCAGGAATCAAGCATTACGCGATAGTCGGCAGGATAGGTGGATTTGATTTTCCATTCCTTGGCATCAGGGTCGAGCGTGTTGTCGTCGATAAGCTTAAGTATGGCGTCACGGTTGTCGAGATTGCTCTTTGCCACGTATTCGCGCAGTCCCTCCCAGTCCTCAGGAGTAGAAGTTACCGAGAATGTTGTGTCGTCAAGATTTACGAGCTTGCGCACATAGTCTTTAAGCGTCTTGGCACGGTTTTCGGCAAGATATGCGTTGTGGCTGTAAGGCGACTCGGGCGATGCGTATCCGTGTATCTCCACGTTGGTTATCGAGGTGTTCTTGTCGTTCTTCACAAGGTTTATCGTGTTTACAATCTTGTCAAGCTCGCGCGGGTTGTTGCGGTATTCGGGATAGAGCGTAATCTTGTCAACCGGGAAGTCGATAAACGCGCGTCCCTGCTCGTGGCGCACCTTGCGTGCCTCAGCCTCGGGACGCATATACGGCATGAAGGGCGTGCGCATGCGCTTGAGCGCAACGGTGTTCTGATCCTTAATGTCGCCGCATCCGCAGAGGTCTTCAGCCACCACCACGTCGGCGTTTTTCATCCATTTCTCATAAGGCAGCACAGCGCTGTAGTGGAGCGTCTGCGCGGTGTTGTTCTTTCTTCTAACGACAACGGCGTTGTCGGCAAAGTCTTTATATCCCTTGCGCTTATAAGATATTTCCTGCTTGCGCCCGTTGACAACAATCTGCGGCATGAGCCTCTGCTCGGTGTTGTTGGTTACCATAGGCGTAAACACGAGCCTCATGTTAGAGGGCAGGTCGAGCGAGTCCATGTTGAGGTCGAGGTTAACCACCATGTTGTTTGCGGTGTTTTCAACCCTTACGTTTTTCACCATAACGGTTTTTCCGGCGAGCTTGGCGTCTTTGCACTGCGTCTGCGCCGCCATAGGCGCCGCGAGCATACATGCGCAATATATAATAGCTAATTTGTTCATACCCATTGTGTTTTATTTTATCAGAAGATGTAAATAAGACTCAGCGCGGCCTTCGTCGGGCCGAAATAGTTGGTGTGCGATGAAGTTACCTTCTCGCCGCACGTACCGCATTTAAACTTGTCGAACTTAACATAGTCGTAGCCCAGTCCGACAGATGCCTCAAAGTTCCAGTGTTTCGATATCATCCACTGGTAACCGGCAGTTACGCCTCCCCCTGCGAACCATCCTTCGTATCGGTGGTCCTTAACACCGGGATACAGGCCGAAAGGCAGGTCGATGCCGCTGACATCAAACTGTCCGCCCATAAGGTGGGCACCTATGAACCAGCCATTGAAGCTCTCGCAGAACCAATAGCGATATTCAGGCATCAAAAGCCAGTGGCGCAGACTTGACTGGCCGCCGCCCGACTGCTTCCACGGATTAAAGCCATAGAACAGCTGCAGCGTGCTTTTCTTACCTACTGAGGCCTCAATCCCAAGGTTCGGTGTTGTCGTAGCCCAGTATAATGCATTGGTTTTCAAAGCCACGTTCTGTGACATAACAGAAAGCGAGGTAGCCAATACAACGAGTGCTGTACATAATATGCGTCTAATCATAAATTCTGTAAATATTTTAGTTTTTTTATTTTCTATCATACGTTGTTGTGTTATATATCCAATTAACGAGATATGACAAATACCTTTTAATGCCCTCAACTATGAAACTGAAACCCTTAAACGGATTTATTTACAGTTTAGTTTCAAGGTATATTTTGATATTCTAAAACCCTTTACAAATTCAAAATCTTACAAAAGAACTTGCAGGTATATTCAATTCATCGTCTTTATCCGTAGTAGTTCGATTTGGTCTGATACGTCAAACAAGGCTTAATTTTGCTAGACCTTTTATCAAAACATCATTTAAAATGTTTTTTCATGGACTATCAATTTTCGATATTTTTCTTTTCGATTGCAAATTTAATACGCTATTAAACACAGTTATCCTATTTTTAAGTTAAAAAAAACTAAGTAGTAAATATTTTTTATTTAGAAAAAACGCCAAAAATTCCGCGCAAAGCCTAAAAAGTAAAGATTTTTTCACATTTGCATAACCATAACACATGGCATGGTCGCTATCAAAACGGAGCAATGAGCCTAACTGTGTCATGACGACATAAAATAATGCCGAAGCCTTACAAAGTGATTTTGGATGACGCTCTCAGAATTAAGTATTTGAAAATTAAAATCCGCCGGACGCAAAAACGGGCAGTTTTAGTGTGCAAACATAAACGAATGATTTACAAGGTGTTACGGCGCATAACAGTGATATGTGCAAACTTTTTTGTCCGAATTAGGACAAAATCGCGTTTATTTCAATAAAAAAACAGGGTGGTTTAAGGCACGAAAACGGCCTGTTTCTTGATAAAAAGTGGCCGAGTTGTTTTCCAAAAGCATGCCTTTTGGATGATAATGTAAATATAGTTTACCGCAGAAAGGCATAACACGCCTCAGAAAATTCTATTTTGAAAGAAAATCCGTACAAAAACACGATGACACAATGGAAGGTGAAGGGGCGATGACGGTGACAATGTGAAGAAACGGGAGAAGGGACGGGAGCTACAACAGAAATGATGGAAACAACAGAGCTAAAAAGATTTTGCAGGCAAAACCCGGATAAGGCAGGCACGGACAAATATGACATATTTTAACTTGCACGGATAAAAAATATAGGACTTTTTATTTTGCTTTACGGTTGTTTTTAGTAACTTTGCCAAAGTTTAACCTGAATAAAAAACATATTTTACTTATAAATTTTTTCACCATGGCTTATACACGCATAACTGCTGCCGAAGCTGCGGCAATGATTAAGAACGGAGAGAACATAGGTCTTAGCGGCTTTACCCCCGCGGGCACTGCCAAGGCCGTAACCAAAGAACTGGCCAAGATAGCTCAGGCTGAGCACGAGGCCGGCAGGGAGTTTAAAGTAGGTATATTCACCGGAGCGTCGACGGGACAGAGCACCGACGGCGACCTGGCCAACGCACAGGCTATAAAATACCGCGCGCCATACACCACCAACTCTGACTTCCGCAAGCATGTTAACGCCGGAGAGATAGCATATAACGACATTCATCTGAGCCAGATGGCGCAGGAGATTCGCTACGGATTTATGGGCGAGGTGGACTGGGCCATTCTTGAGGTGTGCGACATCGAAGAGGGCGAAGACGTGTGCAAGGCTTATCTGACGGCAGCCGGAGGCATCAGCCCCACCGTGGCACGCCTGGCAAAGCATGTGGTGCTGGAGCTTAACTCTTTCCACAGTCCAGAGGCCAAACATCTGCACGACGTGTATGAGCCGCTTGATCCGCCTTACCGTCAGCCTATACCCATCATCCATGCCAACGACCGCATAGGCACCACTTATGTGGAGATTGACGCCAAGAAGATTGTGGGCGTGGTTGAATGTAACATTCCTGACGAGGCAAGGGCATTCAAGGATGCCGACCCGATAACCGACCAGATTGGCCACAACGTGGCTGCATTCCTTATCAATGACATGAAGAGGGGCATCATACCGCAGTCGTTCCTGCCGCTGCAGAGCGGCGTGGGCAGCACGGCAAACGCCATACTGGGCGCGCTGGGACACGACAAGAGTGTGCCCGACTTCAACATATACACCGAGGTGCTGCAGGACAGCGTTGTGGGCATGATGCTCGAGGGACGCATAAAGGACGCTTCAACCTGTTCGCTTACGGTGTCGAACGAATGTCTGAAGCAGATTTACGACAACATAGACTATTTCAAGCAGCACCTGACGCTGCGCCCGAGCGAGATTTCCAACTCGCCTGAGGTTATCAGACGTCTTGGCGTGATAGCCATCAACACTGCCATTGAGGTTGACATCTACGGCAACGCCAACTCTACTCACATCAGCGGAACTAAGATGATGAACGGTATTGGCGGCAGCGGCGACTTTGAGCGCAACGCCTACATCAGCATCTTTACATGTGCGTCAACAGCCAAGGGCGGACTGATAAGCTCTATCGTTCCGATGGTTAGCCATCAGGATCACTCTGAGCACGACGTTAACGTTATTGTTACGGAGCAGGGCGTGGCCGACTTGAGAGGCAAGAGTCCGATAGAGCGCGCTCATCTCATAATCGAAAACTGCGCTCACCCCGACTACCGTCCGCTGCTGCGCGACTACCTGAAGATAGCCAAGATGGGCCAGACCCGCCACTGCCTCACTGCTGCCTTCGCCATGCACGACACGCTGATGCGCAAAGGCGACATGCATCTGACGGATTTCGCGGAGTATGTTAAGTAGATTATTATTATAGGAGTTAAGGAGTTAGAGGGAGTTAAGGAGTTAAGACAAATGTTTTGTGGCTTAATCCCAACTTGTATTGGTCTCATGAGTCCCATTTCTCCCACAATCCTCATTCTTCCCATCACTCCCATCCCATAATATAAGGGTTGAGGCGAAATGCCTCAGCCCTTATATTATGAATTTAATGGGACCAATAAGACTAATGAGACCAATAATAATCCTCAAAGCATATGTCTTAACTCCTTAACTTCCTCTAACTCCTTAACTCCTAAAAATTAGATAAACTTCACCTTCTCCTCATTCCTCGGCTTAGCCTCGGGCGACTCGTCGGGATAGCCGAAGGCTATGCAGTAGAGGAGCTGATAGCCCTTGCTGAAGTTGAGTTTCTTTAGATATTCGGCTGTCTCGGGGCTGCGCATGAAGCGGGCGGGACCGCCTAAACAGCATGTGCCTATGCCCATCGACTGGGCTGCCAGAATCATGTTGCCGCCCAACAGACCGCAGTCAATCTGTGAGCAGTCGTAAGACGGGTCGTTGGCTATGAACACCACGGTGGGCGCGTTGCGGAACATATTCTTGAACGACGGGTCGGCGGCAGCCTCAGGGTTAGACTTCTTGTATATGGCAGTGATGCCGTTGATAAATTCGGGATTGTCTACCACACGCACCTCCCACGACTGCTTGTTCATGCCGTTGGGCGCGTTGATGCCGCACTTCAGTATTATGTTCATCGTGTCGCGGTTAACGGGCTGCGGCTTATACTTGCGTATGCTGCGGCGCTCCATTATCGTTGATATCACGGCCTCAGAACGGCTTACAGTAGTGTCGGCAGCCGAAGCGGCTGACTTTTGCGACGCGTTGGAAGTGCAGCCGAAGGCGGCACACAGGCATGCAATGCCCAAGAAAGTGCTTAATGGTTTCATAGCGGTTCGGTTTTAATTTGTTTCTAATCAGATTATCTCACGGCCCGGCACCCCATAAAAAGGCTGCATAGCCGATGACAAAGCTAACGAAATATTTTTATATATCATAGTGCGCGCCGCGTTTTTTCATGTTTTATAACTAATGCCGCCATGAGTCAAAATATCCACAAAACTATGTTTTAAAGAGTTTAATGACAACAAGTTGCACGATTGTGCCGAAATTTTTACTAACTTTGCGCCCTAATAACAAAGCAAAATCAGTATTGATGAAAAAAATACTTATAACTGGCGCAAGCGGATTCATAGGCAGCTTCATCGTCGAGGAGGCTCTCAAAAGGGGATTCGAGACATGGGCAGCCGTGAGAAAGAGCAGTTCAAGAAAGTATCTTACAGACAGCAGGATACACTTCATTGAGCTTGACCTCGGCAACCGCGACAAGCTGGAGCAGCAGCTCAGCGGGCATCAGTTTGACTATGTGGTGCATGCAGCAGGCGTTACCAAATGCCTGCACAGCAGCGACTTCTTCAAGGTGAACACCGAAGGCACGGTTAACCTTGCCACGGCACTGCGCAGACAGAACGCCGGACTGAGGCGCTTTGTCTATCTGAGCAGCCTGAGCGTTATGGGACCGGCGCGCGAGCAGGAGCCTCACACGGAGATAAAGGCAGACGACGAGCCGCGCCCCGACACGGCCTACGGCAAGAGCAAGCTGGAGAGCGAGCAGCGGCTGGCCGCTATAAAGGACTTCCCGTTTATAGTGCTGCGCCCCACGGGCGTATACGGTCCGCGCGAAAAAGACTACTTCATGATGGCGCAGAGCATCAAGCAGCACGTCGACTTTGCCGTAGGATACCGACCGCAGCACATCACGTTCATATACGTGATGGATGTGGTGCAGGCAGTGTTCCTTGCCCTCGACCACGGCACCGTTGGCGCGAAGTATTTTATCAGCGACGGCAAGGTCTACTCGTCGCGCACGTTCAGCGACCTGATACGCAAGGAGCTTGGCAACCCGTGGCTGTTGCGCATAAAGGCTCCGCTATGGGTGCTGCGCACCGTGACATCGCTTGGCGAATGGGCAGGCCGCATTACCGGCAAGATTTCTGCCCTTAACAACGACAAATATAACATAATGAAGCAACGCAACTGGATGTGCGACATCACTCCGGCTGAAAATGAACTTGGATATAAGCCGAAATATGACCTGCAACGCGGCGTTGAAATAACAATGAAATGGTATAAGGATAATGGGTGGATTTAAAGGAGAATAAGGAGAAGGGACCTGTAAGACCGATGGGGCTAATGAAACCCATGGGAGTAATGGGAGTGATGAGAGTAATGGGACTCATGAGGCTTATGGGACTCATGGGAACCATGAGACCAATGATTGCCACATCTTGCCAGTCTTACCAGTCTTGTATTGGTCTCATTAGTCCCATAACTCCCATCACCCTCATCACCCTCATAAGCCCCATCCTCCCCATCACTTCATGCTCTCCCATCCCCCACCATTAACAACCTCTTAAAATGATCAAATTCATCAAGCAGCTTTTCGCCATTGAAAAGCAACCAAAGAAAGGGCTGCTGGCCCTCGAATGGGTGGTTATGGCATATCTTGTGCTGACACTGCTCATAGTATTCTTCACATACACCAAGGCTGCCAACCCCGATGCCATGATATGGGGACGCATACGCATAGCCGTGATAACCGTGGCGCTGTGGGGCGTCTACCGCATGATTCCGTGCCGCTTCACCCGACTGGCGCGTGTGGTGGTGCAGATGGCACTGCTCAGCTGGTGGTATCCCGACACCTACGAGATTAACCGCATGCTGCCAAACCTCGACCATGTGTTTGCCGCGTGGGAACAAGCCATATTCGGATGTCAGCCAGCACTGCTGTTCTGCCAGGCCATGCCGTGGCCAATAGTCAGCGAGCTTATGGACATGGGCTACGCTTCATATTATCCTATGATTGTGCTCGTGGTGCTTTATTACTTCGCCTTCCGCTACAACGAGTTCGAACGGGCGTCGTTCGTCGTGCTGACATCATTCATTATATATTATGTGGTGTTCATCCTCGTGCCCGTAACAGGCCCTACGTTCTATTACAAGGCAGCCGGACTTACCAACATAGCCAACGGCATATTCCCCAACGTGCACGACTATTTCAACTATTATCAGGACTGCCTGCCGAGTCCGGGCTACGAGAACGGCATATTCTATCATCTCGTTGAAGACGCCAAGGCGGCGGGCGAGAGGCCAACGGCAGCCTTTCCGAGCAGTCATGTAGGCGTAAGCACCGTGCTGATGCTGCTCGTATGGCACAGCGGCAACCGGCGCCTGCTGTACGTTTTGCTGCCGTTCTACGTGTTCCTGTGCCTTGCCACGGTCTACATCCAGGCTCATTATGCCATAGACGCATTGGCCGGACTGGTTTCTGGCGTGCTGCTTTACGTGGTGCTGATGGCAGTATCAAGGAGAATGGCCGTAAGAGAATTGCAATAAGAATGACCATAACGGGCTGACATGTCGCGAAGAAAAGATATGCCGGCCCTGATTTTTTAACGGCAGAAAAACTTCTTTAACTAACATAACTTCGGCAAGTTGCATAAAATAACTATTTTTGCAACCATGACAATATTCAGAATAACATTGACAAGACTTAAAATAACCGTGACAGGACTGAGAATATTCATAACGGCACTTATGGCGCTGATGCTTGCGGAAACGGCGACGGCACAGAACAAGAATGACGACAACCCCGAAGACAACGAGGTTGACATGGACAACCCTACGTTTGTGCCTATGGTGAAGGTGGGCAAAGTGCTCATCGACGGCGACAGCATACAGTATGTTGAGCTTAACAACGTGTATGTGTATCCGCAGCCGGTGTTCAAGAACGCAAAGCAGCGCGCCGCCTACAACCGTCTGGTGTATAACGTAAAGAAGGTGCTGCCCATAGCCAAGGAGGTTAACAGGGTTATCATCGAGACTTACGAATATCTGCAGACGCTGCCCAACAAGAAGGCGCGCGACGAGCACATGAAGCGCGTTGAGGCGGACATAAGTAAGAGATACACGCCGAGAATGAAGAAGTTGTCTTACTCACAAGGCAAGCTGCTGATAAAGCTCGTCTACCGCGAGTGCAACTCATCGGCCTACGACCTTATCCGCTCATTCATAAGTCCGATAAGGGCCGGCTTCTATCAGGCATTCGCCTGGGCCTTCGGCGCCAGTCTGACAAAGAAATATGACCCCGAAAAGACCGACCGACTCACTGAACGTGTTGTGCTCATGGTTGAGTCGGGGCAGCTGTGATTAAGAGGGATGATGATGGGAGCTATGGGAGTGATGGGACCTATAAGAGTGATGGGGCTTATGAGAAGTAATGGGACTAATAAGACTAATGAGACCAATGCAAGACTGGCAAGGTGTGGCAATCATCAACGGTTATTGGTCCTATTAGTCCCATAAGTCCAATCCTTCCCATCACTCCCATAGGTCCCATCACCCCATAGGTCCCATCACCCCATCCTCTAAAAAAACACTCCCCGGCACATTCTCCTGTGAGGATGTGCCGGGGAGCATCATATTATAATATCCTTTCTAAGGTTTCTCTGAATACAGCACCTGAATAACAGTCTGGCCTACAGCCAAAAGAGTATTCTTGTCGATATTTTCCATCGTATCGCTTATTGTGTGCCATGTCGGACCGAAGCTGCTCTGCTGACAGTCTGAGTAATAGGGGACGATGTCTATCGTTGGAATCTTGGCTACATCGTTCACAGGCACATGATCGTCGGTAATCATAACGCCATCGGTTGTCGGGAAATAGCTTCCGAAACCTACTGTCTCGGCTGCTGCCCACACCTTGTCCACTATGCCCTGGGCATACTGCTTGGACAAACCTTCCTGAGCAAACTTTGAACCTTGACCGCCAACCATGTCGAGCAATATGCCGAAACGTGCCTCATAGCCCTGCTTGTGGGGATTGGCAGCCCAATGCTGTGCGCCCAAAGCCCATGAGTCGCCGTTGTCGGGAACTGAACTCCACTGCGGAACGCCACGGTCTTCAGCATCAAAACATACGAAGTCTACTCCGAGGTTGAGCTTCGTTGTGTCGCTTGCCAGCAGACGCGCTATCTCAAGCATCACGGCCACTCCGCTCGCTCCGTCGTTTGCACCCATAACAGGCTTGCGCCAGTTGGTTGAATCCGGGTCGTTGTCGGCCCATGGACGACTGTCCCAGTGGGCGCATACAAGGATGCGCGTTGTAAGCTCCGGACGGTAGCTCGCAATGATGTTGGTACACTTCAGCGCCTCGCCGTCGAATCCGGTGAGCGTTACGTTCTGCGGTATCACCGTGAGGCCATACTGACGGAACTTGTTAATGATCCACTCGCCGCACTTGTCGTGAGCCTCACTGTTCATTGTGCGCGGCCCGAAGTCGCACTGAGCCTTGCAGAAAGCATAGGCAGAGTCGGCACTGAACGAAGGCCCAACAGGCTGCGCGGCAGCCGCGTCGTCGTCAGCGGCAGCCTTCTTGTTGCCTCCGCAAGACGCCATGGCGATAATCAACGCCAGCATAAGAATCTTGGTTATTGTTTTCATCTTAATGTTATCGCCGCGTACATGCCGCAGCGAAAAGTTTTTTAATAGAACCTTTAATTTAAAGAAACAACCTCAATAATAATCCGTTTCTGAGGCCTTCGGGCTACAGATTGTTCTGCACCTGAGCCATAACCCTGAGCCAGTTGCCGCCCCATATACGGGCGATGTCGCGCTCGTTATACTTGCGGCGAAGCAGATGCAGGGTGAAGTTGATAAGCTCCGACGAGTCGGCAATACCTCTTATTCCGCCGTCGCCGTCGAAGTCGGTGCCCAGTCCTACATGCTCTATGCCCATGATGTCTATCGCATGCTCAAGATGAGCCATGGCATCCATCACCGTTGCCTCCTGACTGTCGTTGCGCAGGAATCCGTGATAGAGCGTTATGTGTGCCACTCCGCCGTGCTTTGCCAATGCCCTCATCTGGTCGTCAGTGAGGTTACGCGGCACGTCGCACAGCGCCTTGCAGTTGCTGTGGCTGCAAACTATCGGCTTGCTGCTTATGCTCAGCGCGTCGTAGAAGCTCTTTTCGCCGGCATGACTTAGGTCGACCATTATGCCGCAGCGGTTCATCTCCTTGATAACCTGCTCGCCGAAACGGCTCACTCCGCCGTGAGTGTTGCATCCGCGGGCACTGTCGCATATATCGTTGTCGCCGTTATGACACAGCGTGATGTACACAACGCCGCGCCTTGCAAAATATCTTACGTTGGCAACATCGTGGTTAAGCGCCAGTCCGTTCTCAATGCCGAGCATTATAGAGTGGCGTCCGTTGCGCTTGTCCTCATACAGGTCGGATGGCGTGCGGGCTATACTTATGTAGCGGCTGTTGGCGTTTACTATCTCCTCTATCTTGTCGAAGATAAGGTCGGCATACTGAAGCGGACCGTCAACCTTGAAAGGCACCTTCGACGAGAATGTCTCGCCGAGCTTGGGCTGGGGCAGATATGCCACCATTATTACGGCGTCCTGACGTCCTTCGGTCATCTTGTGCATGTCGACAAGTATGCGCGGGTCGCGCTGCTCGAAGTGTATGCCCTGCGGAAAGAACATCGGCGTGTCGCAGTGAGTGTCGAGCGTGAGTATGCGGCGGTGAAGATCTTTTGCCACATAGAAGTCGCGCGCCCTGTCCACGAGCCATTTAAACAGCTTCAGTCCGCTCTCTCCAAGCCATTCGGGATGCCACTGAACGCCCATGAAAGGCTTAAACTCGCTGCTCTCTATTGCCTCAATAACGCCGTCGGGTGCCGTTGCGCATACGTTGAAACGTCTGCCCGAAGCCCTCACTGCCTGATGATGCAGCGAGTTGACGGCTATCTTGTCGGTGTTATAGATAGAGTAGAGCATCGAGCCGCTGTCTATCCTCACGGTGTGAGTAGGTTCGCTGCGGTCGGCGTCCTGACTGTGCTTTATCAGGCTGTGGCAGTCGTGGGGCGATGCCATGTCAGAGCCGTGAGCCATGGCATAGCTCTCGGCGATGTCCTGGTCCACCTCTCCGTCTAACGCCGTCACCAGCGTCTGTATACCTCGGCATATCCCGAGCATAGGTATCTGCCGGTTATACGCCAGTCTGACGGTAAGCAGTTCGGCCTTGTCGCGCGTGCGGTTGATGCCGTGCAGACGCGGCGAAGGCTCCTCGCCTGCCCACAGCGGATTGATGTCGCCGCCTCCGGTAAGCACCAGTCCGTCTATCTTGTCGAGCGTGTTGATTATTACATCCTTGTCGGCAACGGGCGGAATGATTACCGGAGTGCCGCCTGCCCTTACCACCGACATATAATACTGCTCGCAAAGGCGCGCGTCGCCGTCAGCAAAATTACCCGTGAGGCCAATCACGGGCTGGCGTGTGGCCTCAGGATAGCGCGAGTAGATGTC
Organism: Prevotella sp. CAG:1185; assembly: GCA_000436695.1. Lineage (GTDB taxonomy): Bacteria > Bacteroidota > Bacteroidia > Bacteroidales > Bacteroidaceae > Prevotella. The sequence continues at coordinate 12,180 of HF992641.1, forward strand.
GTCGAGGCAGCTCTGAAGATCAAATGATTTCATAGCCTGTGCCCCGCTCCTATCTGTTTTCTCCCTGCGGAACGGGCACTTCTCTCTTGATGCTCTGTTCCAGCGAGATAAGTGTTTCGGTTGCAACTACGCCCGGTATGCCCTGCATCTGGTTGTTGAGCAGATCCATGAGCTGCTCGTTGTCGCGTGCGTAGAGCTTTACGAGCATGGTGTAAGGACCTGTGGTGAAGTGGCACTCCACGATTTCGGGAATGTGCTCAAGGCGCTCAACCACCGACTTGTACATGTTGCCGCGCTCAAGCGTTATGCCGACGTATGTACATGTTGTGTAGCCGAGGCTCTTCGGATTAACATCGAATCCGCTGCCTGTTATCACTCCGCCCTCGATGAGGTGCTGAACACGCTGATGTATGGCAGCGCGCGACACACCGCACTCTGCAGCAACGTCCTTAAACGGTATTCTGGCGTTCTTTGACAGAATGCTCAGAATTTTTTTGTCAAGACTATCAATTTTTTCCATTTTATACTGTTATTAGTTATATTTCATTATGTTTTAATCCCTTTGGATTCTCAGGTTGTTTGATGCGAGCAAATTTACATATTAAAAATGAGTTATACAACATTTTGATATAAAAAATAGCGTATTTTATGCATAATGAAATAAAAAAGGGAGACCGTGGGCGGTCTCCCTTGGTGTATTAATGACAAATGAACACTATTTCTTTGCCTTGGCTGATTTCTTCACAACAGCTTTCTTTGCTGTCTTGTCAGCCTTTGTGCCTTTGGCGGCAGCCTCGGTTTCGGGCTTCTTAGCCTTGTCTACCGATACCATCTCAACAGTGAATATCAGTGCGCTGTAAGGCTTGATGGCTCCTGCCTGGCGCTCGCCGTAAGCAAGTTCCTGCGGTATGTACAGCTCCCACTTGCTGCCTACAGGCATCATTGTCAGAGCCTCGGTCCATCCCTTGATTACCTGGTCTGGGCGGAACTTAGATGTCTCGCCGGGACGTTTGTAGCTGCTGTCGAACACTGTGCCGTCTATCAGCCGGCCTTCGTATTTAACTGTAACCTCGTCGTCCTTTGCAGGTATTTCGCCGTTGCCCTTTACGAGCACCTTATACTGCAGTCCGCTCGGAAGCGTAACCACGCCTTCCTTGGTCTTGTTGGCAGCCAGGAAGTCCTCGCCTGCCTTGCGTGTGGCCTCGTTGCGTGCGTTGACAGCCTCTTTGAACATTTTATCAAAATATTTCTTTGCAACAGAATCAGCCATCACTGTATAGTCTTTCTTCAGTGCGCTTACAAAGCCTTTGTTGAACAAAGCCTCGTTGATTGAGTCGTTCTGACCCTTAAATTCGTCCTTGAGGAACGGCAGCATGCGCTGACTTACCATCAGGGCTATCTGCTCTCCTGCGAAGTATGCCTTTGTCTTTTCGTTGATGCCTTTGGCTACGGCGTCCTCATATCCCTTTATGAAGTCGGCCATATAGGCTGTGTCAACGCCGAATCCCTGTTTGAGATAAGGCACAAGTCCCTCTGTGCGCACCATTCCGGCTGAATAGCTTACAGAGTCAGACTTAGTTACAAGACTAATCGTTGCAGGTTCTTTCTTTTCCTTGTTATCCTTTTTCTTCTTATCTGCGGCAACTGCCGTATTGAAAGAAGCACTCACCAGAATGGCGAGTGCTGCTAAAATTATTTTCTTCATTTTACTTATTTTTTACCTACTTTTATAAGTTCGATCTTGAAGATCAGCGCAGAGAACGGTTTGATGTTTCCCTGCTCGCGGTCGGCGTATGCAAGATTCTGCGGTATAACTACCTCCCATACACTTCCTGCAGGCATGTGTGTCAGAGCAGTTGTCCATCCCGGTATAACCTGGTTGGCGCGCAGTGTTACAGGCTCCTTGCGCTCGTAAGAACTGTCGAACACCTTACCATCTATTGTCTTTCCTTCATAGTTTACAACTACGGTTGATGTGTCTTTAGGCAGCTCGCCTGTTCCTTCCTTTATAACTCTGTAGAGCACTCCGCCCTCAAGTTTCTTAACGCCAGCCTTCTTGGCATATTCAGCGAGGAATTTCTCGCCAGCCTTCTTGTTGGCGCCATACTGCTGCTCAACAGCCTTGCTTCTGATGGCCTGCATCTTGAGCTGAGCCACGCGCTGAGCCTGCTCAACAGTCATGAGTCCGTTCTTGCCGGTTGTACCGCTGATGAATCCGGCCATGAAGTTCTTCAGAGATATAGTCTTTGTAGAGTCGTTGCCGAACAGTTCGTGGTTGATGCCCTTAACCATCTGGTTAGAAATCTGCTGGCCGATCTGGATACCTGCATAGTAGGCAGCCTTCTTCTTGTCGTCGCCTGCATTGGCACCCTCGTTGAGTCCCTTGAAGAACTCGTCCATATATGCGGTGTCTACACCGAGTCCTCTTACCAAATAGTCTTTCAGACCCTGTGTCTGTGCCATACCTATGGCATAGCTCACTGTGTCGACATCATTTTTCAAGTCTGCCTTAGGTGTTGAATTGCCGCATGAAACGAATGTTGCGGCTGCTACAGCCCAAAGGGCTGCAAATGTAAGCTTTTTCATCTTTCTCTTTATTCTTTATTGTTTTTATTCATTCTCTCTTAAATCTCACTCATGGCGCCGTGCCGCCCGTGCCTTAGAGCACCTCGAGCAGCTCAACGTCGAATATCAGCGCTGCATAAGGAGGTATTGAAGCTCCTGCGCCGCCCTCGCCGTAGCCGAGGATGTAAGGTATGAAGAAGCGGTATTTTGCGCCCTCCTGCATCAGCTGCAGTCCTTCGGTCCATCCTGCTATAACCTGATTGAGGGGGAACACTGCAGGCTCGCCGCGCTGTATGCTGCTGTCGAACACTGTGCCGTCGATGAGGAATCCCTCATAGTGGCATTTCACCTTGTCGGTAGCCTTCGGCTTCTTGCCGTTGCCTTCTTTCAGAACCATATATTGCAGTCCGCTCGGAAGCGTAACCACGCCTTCTTTCTTGGCGTTCTCGGCCAGATATTTCTCGCCTTCAGCCTTTGCGGCCTTTCCTTTCTCGGCGCGCTCGGCGTTGAGTTTCTCTTCCTGCTTGCGGAAGTAATCCTGTACTATTGTTTGCGCTTCACGGTTAGAGACCTTCAGCTCGTTGCCCGCAATAACGTCTTTTATCGCCGCAGCGAAATCATCAATATTAAGGTCTGACGCACACATCTGTGCCAGCTGGCGGCCGATGCCCAAGCCTAAAGCGTAACTTACTTTATCCATTTTCTTTATTTTATATTTTATGATTACTACCTTTATAAAGTCGTGCAAAGGTAGCATTTTTATCTGATTACGGAATTATTATTGAAGAAAAATCACTAATTTTGTGCATTGTTAATAGTATTGGAGCTAAATTGCAGCGCCTTAACGGGTTAACGGCGGCCGCCGCCGGGCATGTGCTGTGCCGCGCGGCAGTGCCCGAGGTGTGTCCCGGGGCGGGCTGCGGCGTTTGCTCCGGCTATGGCATGACTTATCAAAAACATTAAGCATGATGAAAAAAATTGTTGTTCTTACCGGTGCCGGCATGTCAGCTGAAAGCGGACTAAGCACGTTCAGGGATGCCGACGGACTGTGGGAAAACTATCCCGTGTCGCGCGTGGCCACTCACGAGGCGTGGGAGAGCGACCCCGTTTATGTTAATAACTTCTACAACATGCTGCGCAAAAAGCTGCTCGCCGCAAAGCCCAACGAGGGCCACAGGCTCGTGGCCGCGCTCGAAAGCAAATATAAGGTTACGGTGGTTACGCAGAACGTTGACAACCTGCACGAGGCTGCCGGCAGCTCTGACGTGATTCATCTGCACGGCGAACTGATGAAGGTGTGCTCGAGCCGCGATGTTGACAACCCTCACTTCATCAGGACGCTTACGCCCGACTGCCTTGACGTTAAGCCCGGCGAGAAGGCGGGCGACGGCTCGCTGCTGCGCCCTTACATAGTGTTCTTCGGCGAGGCTGTGCCCAACATTGAGAAGGCTGCGCAAGAGGCAATGAGCGCCGACATATTTGTCATCATCGGCACGTCGCTCAACGTTTATCCGGCGGCAGGCCTCGTTCAGTATGTCAAGCCCGGCGTGCCCGTATATCTCATCGACCCCAAGCCCGTGATGGCTGCCGGAAGGCACGACGTAAGACAGATAACGGCAGGCGCCTCTGAAGGCATGCGCCGGCTGTCTGAGATACTTATGAAATGACATCCTGAGCCCTTGAGGCGGCAGAATTAAGCACGACATCACAGGCATCCGCAACTGTCTGATATTCAGACGGTTGCGGACGCTGTTGCAAAAGGTCGCCTTTTAGGCTCTAAAAGGCCGTGTTTTAGCGTGCAAAAGGCCACCTTTTGGAGGCTGAAAGGTGGCCTTTTGCAAACCATGCACCAAACAGACATGAATAGAAGTGCCCCCGAAGGGGCAAAAACATGACAAACAAAAACTAAACAAAAAGCTCTTTTTGCTATGTTGTTGGCATATTTTAATTAAATTTGCAGCTGTAAACAACATTAAGTGTAACTTCCGGCTCTGTCTCCGACGCTGACGAAGCGCATGGCAGAACATTACGGACAATAACATTATATATGAAATTTAACTACTACAAAAGTCCTATGAACATTTCAAAATTATCGCTGTGCGCGCTCATGCTGCTCTTTATGGGAACGGCTGCAAAGGCACAGATGTCGGCTCACGACTATAATAGTCCGGTGGGCTGGGGAACTGTTGACGGAACCATAACGGGCGGAAACGAAGAGGGTGTGATGAAGGTTACTACCATGAGCCAGCTCAAGACGGCGCTCATCGGCACCTACAACCACACTGTGTATATTGAGGGAGAGATTGAAATAACAGGACTGATCAGTCTCGAGAACGTGCAGAACAAGACCATCTACGGACTGCCCGGCTCGGCGCTGGTAAACAGCACACACTCTACCGACAAGAAAAAGAGCGGCATACTGTCGTTCAAGAACAGCAAGAACATCATAATACGCAACGTTACGTTCAAGGGCGCGGGCGCTTATGATATTGACGGCAACGACAACCTTAACCTTACTAACTGCAACTACGTGTGGGTTGACCACTGCGACTTTCAGGACGGCGTGGACGGAAACTTCGACTGCAACAACGGGTCCGACCATATCAGCGTTACATGGTGCCGCTTCCGCTATCTGAAAGAACCATGGGCAGGAGGCTCAGGCGGAGCCGACGACCACCGCTTCAGCAACCTCTGGGGCGGAAGCGACAGCGAGACCGAGAGCGAGGGCAAGCTGCGCACCACATTCTACAGCTGCTGGTGGGACGAGGGATGCCGCGAACGTATGCCGCGCATACGCTTCGGACAGGTGCATCTGCTCAACTGCCTCTATTCGTCGTCGGTTGCCAACTATTGCATCGGCACAGGCTACAAGTGCAACGCGTATGTTGAGAAGTGCGTGTTCGACGGCGTTAAGAATCCGTGGAAAAACTATGCCACAAGCGGCAAATACACCGACTATAACATAACCATGACCGGCAACCAGGGCGCCAAGGACGAGCAGAAGCGCTCGGGCAGCATAGATTACTTTGTGCCTTCTGACCACTATCAGCTCGACGGCTACGACGTGAGCCTGGTTGACAGCGAGGTAAGGACCTACGCCGGAGCCACTCTCAACGTTGAATACGAACAGGGCGTAACCTCGGCAATAAGCAATCCGGGCGCTGATGGCGCAACCGTGAAGTCGGTTACATATTATTCTCCGTCGGGCATGAAGCTGTCAGAGCCGCAGAAGGGCCTCAACATCGTTGTCAGAAAAACGGCCGACGGCAGGGTTATGACATCGAAAGTGATGATAAAATAAACCTTAAAAAAACAATAAAGCACAATGGAAAACGAAATTAAAGACAACATCAAGTTGCCCGACAACGCCTTCACCGAGTTGAAGGAGGGCGAGGAATACCAGCCCGTGATGAGCCCCGACAAGGCTTATCCCGAAGTTAACGGCTGGTCGGTTACGTGGGGCGTGCTCATGGCCATACTGTTCTCGGCCGCAGCCGCTTACCTTGGCCTGCGCGTAGGCCAGGTGTTCGAGGCCGCCATACCTATAGCCATCATAGCCGTGGGCGTGTCGACGGCAGCCAAGCGCCG
>HF992642.1:0-5594 GCA_000436695.1 Prevotella sp. CAG:1185
TTATCCAAAGGTGACACGTTACCCGAATATATTCACGTGTCTGAATTCAAATATCCATTAAAGCCGAATAAGTATCAAGTGAATTTTTATGTGTTAGCCAACATATACACTTATTGTGAGCTGACAAACGGAAACATCATGCCTGTAAAGGAGACAGAAATGGACGGGGTTTTTATTTTCAAGGTTTTGCCATCAGCTAATGACTCTATTCGCATTCTGTTTGAGAACCATTCGAATCTGGATGTTCAACCCGTTTTCTTGCCAAGTGTAGGTACAGATGAATTGTATATGGCGCATCCGTTTGCCCGTTCCGGTTGGAGTAGTGAGGCCGATTATATGAGAAACTGTGCTCGTTTAAAAGGTGGAGAAGCGATGTTGTTCACCATCCCTATCTCATGGGACATAAACCGAATTACAGATAAGAACTATAAAAAGCGGTTCATGTCTGGAAAATTGTTGCCAGGAAAATATAAAATAGGCCTACAATTGGCAATCTATATGGATACGGAATTTGAAGTAAAATGATAGAATATGAAAAATAAAATCTTTTTGTCTGTAATTTGCTTGCTGGCCGTTCTTTCGCTACAAGCGCAAACCAACGAACGCTATATTGAAGTGACGGGCACATCGGAAATAGAAATCGTACCCGACAAAATTCATTATCTGATTGAAATCCGAGAATACTTCAAGGAAGAGTTTGACGGGAAGTCGAAACCCGAAGAATATCGCACCAAAGTACCTTTATCAGAGATAGAACAAGGACTGAGAGAAGCCCTTGCCAACGCAGACATTCCACAAAATGCTATTCGCACGCAAGAAATCGGTGACTATTGGCGGCAACAAGGGCAGGACTTCTTGGTTTCCAAGAAATTTGACATTACATTGACCGACTTCAATCAGATAAACGGAATCGTCAAGCGCATCGATACGAAAGGTATCAATTCCATGCGCATCGGCGAACTGGAAAACAAAGATATGTTTGCATACCACCAAATGGGAAAGATTGAGGCATTGAAAGCTGCCCAAAGGAAAGCGACCTATTTGGTAGAGGCATTGGGTAAGAAATTGGGTGATGTGATACGTATTGTGGAGGAAAGGAACAGTAATATTTTCCCGTTTGCGCAAAGCAATGTCTTGTCATCCGATGCTGCCTCATTCGACAACTTCCGCACCATCAAGAAGAGCTATTCCATGCAAGTACGTTTTGAAATCATAGATTAAATGTAAGGCGGACGAAAAAAAAATGCCATATTCTTCTTTTCGTCCGCTTTATTTGTGTACATTTGCATCGAATAAGAGTTGTTTGACGGAAATACACCGCAAATCGCAGAATTTGCGACCGTTGCCAAGTCATTACCTCACCCTTTGAGAAAAGCTCATAAATAGCTTATTTCTAATCCATTCCTATTTTAATATCGGATTTTGTAATAAAATTCTTTAAAACTGGATTAACCTATAATTGGATATAAGAAAATCAGGCATCGCAACAAATTCAGCTATATGAGTAATACTGAAATCATGTTTATTTTTGTTCTGCTTCACTCCGGTAGTTTCCGCAGGCTTGAAAAAGAACCCACCATTGACATAAAATTTATCACTGACTGAGATTTTACGGAACAAATGATAACAACAATCCGATAAAAGCATACAAACAAAAAATCCCGTCTCAATGTGATTGAAGACGGGATTTAATATTAATGATGTTGTCCAAAGCGGATTCGAACCACTACAAACAGAACCAAAACCTGTTGTGCTACCATTACACCATTGGACAATCACGGATGCAAAGGTAGTGGTTTTTTACGCCACTACCAAATTTTTTTATATTTTTTGAATGTCAAAGGCCGCAAGTTTTACATTTTTATTACGTAAAAGTCCTGTAAGATAGCCTTTTGACACTTCATAAATGCATTGCAGACAAATTATTTCACTGTTATGAGGAAATAGTTCTTCTTGCCGCGCTGAACGAGAAGATACTTGCCGTCGATGAGGTCGTCTGAAGTGATTACACGGTCGAATGCTGCAAGTTTCTCCTTGTTGAGCGAAACGCCTCCGCCCTGAACGAGCTTACGCATCTCTCCCTTGCTGGCAAATACGGCAGCCTCTGTGGTGAACAGCTCAACAGCAGGCAGGCCTATCTTGTCCTTAGAAACCTCAAACTGGGGCACACCTTCGAAGATGTCGAGGAATGTCTGTTCGTCGAGTTTCAGCAGACTATCCTTTGTCGACTTGCCGAACAGTATGTTAGAAGCCTCAACAGCAGTATCGTAGTCCTCGCGAGAGTGAACCATCACGGTTACTTCCTCGGCCAGACGGCGCTGCAGTGTGCGGCGTCCCGGATCCTGGCGATGCTCCTCTACGAGGCCGTCTATTGTCTCTTTGTCGAGACTTGTAAATATCTTGATGTAGCGCTCAGCGTCCTCGTCGCTTACATTAAGCCAGAACTGATAGAACTTGTAAGGCGATGTGCGCTTCGGGTCGAGCCAGATGTTTCCGCTCTCAGTCTTGCCGAATTTCTTTCCGTCGGCCTTTGTTATCAGCGGACAAGTCAGTGCATAAGCATCAGCCTCGCTGCCCAGCGTGCGGCGTATAAGCTCTGTACCTGTGGTCATGTTGCCCCACTGGTCGTTACCGCCCATCTGCAGTTTGCAGCCCTTGTGCTGATAGAGATACAGGAAGTCGTAGCCCTGAAGCAGCTGATAAGTGAACTCGGTGAACGACAGACCGTCGCGGGCCTCGCCGTTAAGACGCTGCTGTACGCTCTCCTTTGCCATCATGTAGTTTACGGTGATGTGCTTGCCCACCTCACGCGCGAACTGCAGGAAGCCCATATCCTTCATCCAGTCGTAATTGTTCACAAGCTCTGCCTTGTTGGGAGCGTCGCTCTCAAAGTCAAGGAATTTGGCGAGCTGCTTCTTTATGCACTCCTGGTTATGGCGCAGAGTCTCCTCATCGAGCAGGTTGCGCTCAAGACTCTTGCCTGAAGGGTCGCCAATCATACCTGTCGCACCACCGACAAGTGCCAGCGGCTTGTGTCCGCAGCGCTGCAGGTGACGGAGCATCATGACGCCGCAGAGGTGACCTATATGCAGTGAGTCGGCTGTAGGGTCGGTGCCAAGATAAGCAGTTACCTGCTCTTTCTGCAACAGTTCTTCCGTACCCGGCATAATCTGGCTCAGCATGCCACGCCATCTCAATTCTTCAACAAAGTTCTTATTCATCGTATTTTTCTTTATTTTTTATTTCGTTAAACACATAAAACACGCGCCAAATCATTTAAACATAAATGAATTAAAGCACGTTTTTGCCTCAATAATGCTTGCCGCACTGCTGTATGACACACCGTAAGCAAACACATCAGGCGTAAGGCTACGGCACAGGGTCGTATCCGCTTCCGCCCCACGGATTACATCTCAGTATGCGCCATATAGCCAGGGCAAGTCCCTTTATGGGCCCGTGCTTCTTCAAAGCCTGGCGGGCATACTCTGAACATGTGGGCGTAAACCTGCACGACGGGGGCGTGAATGGAGATATGCAGCGCTGATAAAATATTATAGGCAATGACAGCAGCCACACCAATATTTTGGAAATATGGTTAAGAATGCTTCTCATTGCCTTTCTATTTTCTCCGACAAACGGTTCATAAGGTTCACAACCTTCTTCTCAACCTCATCGGTTGGCCACAGCTTGTCGTCAATCCATATCAGCGCAATAAGCAGGGCTGAGCCTTCGTGCTGTTCAAGCTGTCCGTACAAAATGCTCTTGTTAAGTCTGAAAGCCTCGCGCAGCTGTCGCTTCACACGGTTGCGCTTTACGGCCCTCTTAAAGCATTTCTTCGACACGCTCACCATCACTTTCACTCTTGGCGCGCCTGTCTCGGCATCGGTTTTAAGATAGACAAGCCTCACAGGGAACGCAGCCATCGAGCGGCTGCCTCCTCGTTCGAAGAGCTTCTCTATCTCTGTCTTTCTGCATATCCGCTCTTCTTTCTTGAATGTCAGAACACCGGATGCCGACATAATGCTGTATCTGTATTGTTATTTATTCTTCTCTAAAAAGTCTTTCAAGGCGCTCGTCATTGACGGATGTTCCTTTGTAGGAGCCTCAAACTCGACTTTCAGTCCTGCATCATGGGCAGCCTTTGCCGTAGCAGGGCCGAATGTACCAACAATAACGTTGTTGTGCTCGCTGTTCTTGAATGTATCAGTGAACGCATTGATGCCCGACGGACTGAAGAAGATGCACATGTCATAGTCGAATGTCTTTATCTCATCCTCTGTGAAATCGTTGCTTACCGTGCGGTACATCACACACTCTGTGTGGTTGAGCTTCTTAGAGTCGAGCAGAGTCTTCACGCTGTCGTCATGCACGTCGCTCATCGGGATGAGATACTTCTCAGTCTTATGCTTTATCATCGTGGGCAGCAGGTCGTCAATCTTTCCGGTCTTTCCGAAGAACACCTTGCGCTTGCGATACTGCACGTATTTCTGAATATACAGAGCTATAGTCTCTGTTACGCAGAAATATTTCATTGTCTCGGGTATTTCAAGCCTCATTTCTTTAGCCAGCTTGAAATAATTGTCAATCGCGTGGCGCGATGTGAAGACTACAGCCGTATAGTTGAGAATACTAATTTTCTGTTGGCGGAAGTCTTTTGAAGACAGTCCTTCAACCTTTATGAAAGGACGGAACACCAATTCTACGCCGTATTCTTTTTCCATATCGAAATACGGTGATTTTTCACTACTTGGTCTGGGTTGTGAGATTAATATCTTTCTTACCATCAGTCAATACCCTAAAAGTTTATTTTTAAATAGTCTACAATCATTACCAGAACTCCCCACAATGAGAGCAAGGGCATTATTTCGAGGGCACAAAAGTACAAAATTATTTGCAAAAAAAAGTTTTTATGCCCGAAAAACACTACATAACTCTTGTAAAACAATAGTATTTTCACTAAAATTATAACAAAAGCAACGTAAAATACGGCATTTTGTATAGACAAATCAAAGTAAGACTGAAGCATTACAAGAGGGAAAAGTGCAACGCCTTCGAACGATGTTATAAAGAGAAATGCCTTGAGCCACCGCGCGCTCTTTTTCTTGCCGAAAAACACGCTGTTGACGAACCAGTAGATGAGCATCTTCAGGGCATAATAAGCTACAAACACGCCGAAGAATATCGCTACCAGCTGATACTGCGATGAAAGAATAAACGTATCAGCCACACGTTCCTGAGTATACAGAAACGACACTATAGCAAACAGCAGACAGGTCTGCAGGACAAGAAACGACTGGAAGCGAAACTCGTTGGTCGTCTCTGAGAATTCAGTGGTGAGGGTGCGCGGCTCATAAAAGAAATCCTTGGCCTGACGGAACAGGAACCGGCGTGCCTTAGAGAAGGCTATGAGCGCAAGAATGAAGCATCCCAGCAGCAGAGCCGTTATGGTGTTGTCGCCTTTTATCGTGTAAGGCACCGGGTCGCCGGCCACGCCATAGCGTCCGCCGTCAAGCTCCGGATGATACATGGAGTCGTTAGAAAAGAAATTCTGCTTGTAATATTGCGGCAGACTGATGTCCTTGGCACTCTTTCCC
>HF992642.1:5653-29149 GCA_000436695.1 Prevotella sp. CAG:1185
CGGGACGCGTGCTGAGGTGCGTGTTCTCTACATGAAACACCGACTGTATGGCAGAGTCTTGCTGAGCCGGAGTGGCGTCAGCAGGCAACTTCTGCAGCACCTCATACGGATGTTTCACCTTGACCGGACGCTCCGCTTTCAGCGGTTCTGCCGGTGCAATGTTCTCATGTACGTTTGTCGAATCAGCCTGAAGCTCTATCATTTCTTTTTCCTGCCGTGCTTTGTTCTGTTTTGTTATATTACTTTATATAATAAGGATGTGTCAAGACCACGGCATGCGCACCGCGCATGGCCCGTGTGTTATGACACATCTTCACAGCGTACAGACTTACAGTCCGAACGCCTTCTTTATCTCGTCTACCTTGTCGAGTTTCTCCCATGTAAAGAGTTCTACCTCGATTGTCTTTGTCTCGTGGTAGTGGCTCTCAAAGGTTTTCTTCACTTTCTCATACTTGCGGCCCATGTGTCCGTAAGCAGCAGTCTCGCTGTAGATAGGCTGGCGCAACTTTAAGTCGCGCTCGATGGCTCTCGGTCTGAGGTCGAACATCTTCTTTATAACCTCTGCTATCTCGCCGTCCGACTGTTTTACGTGGCTTCTGCCGTATGTGTTTACATATATGCTTACAGGTTCAGCCTGACCTATGGCGTAGCTTACCTGAACAAGCATCTCATCGGCAACGCCGGCAGCCACCATGTTCTTAGCTATATAGCGTGCGGCGTAAGCAGCCGAACGGTCAACCTTGCTCGAGTCTTTGCCTGAGAATGCGCCTCCGCCGTGTGCGCCCTTGCCGCCGTAGGTATCTACGATAATCTTGCGGCCCGTAAGACCAGTGTCGCCGTGAGGGCCTCCGATAACGAACTTTCCTGTCGGATTGACAAGATACTTTATGTTGTCGTCAAACAGCGCGAGCACCTTCTCGCTGTGAATCTGCTCCTTTACACGCGGCATAAGGATGTTCTTTACGTCATCCTTAATACGCGCAAGCATAGCGTCGTCATCCGGATCAAACTCGTCGTGCTGTGTTGAAACCACGATGGTGTCTATGCGGCGAGCCTCGCCGTTGTCGTCGTATTCAACCGTAACCTGACTCTTTGAGTCGGGACGCAAATATGTCATCTGCTTGCCTTCCTTACGTATGTCGGCCAGTGTGCGCATTATCAGATGTGCAAGGTCGAGCGACAGCGGCATATAGTTTTCGGTTTCGTTGCAGGCGTATCCGAACATCATACCCTGGTCGCCGGCACCCTGCTCGCTTTCGTCCTGACGGTCAACACCGCGCTTTATGTCCTCGCTCTGCTCGTGTATGGCGTTGAGCACGCCGCACGATTCGCTGTCAAACTGATATTCTGACTTTGTATAGCCTATTCTTTTTATCGTCTTGCGGGCTATGGTCTGCAGGTCGATATAAACATCGCTGCGCACCTCACCGGCAATTACAACCTGTCCGGTAGTGACAAGAGTCTCAACGGCCACGCGAGCCTTGTCGTCGTAAGCCAGAAACTGGTCAAGAATTGCGTCTGAAATTTGGTCGGCAACCTTGTCTGGATGCCCTTCCGATACTGATTCTGAAGTGAAGAAATATGCCATTTTATTTACATTAATTATAAAAATAGTGTGCAAAGTTAAGGCAATTAGTTCTAATCGCAAAATAAAAACATGCTTTTTAACTGATTTTCAGTGTAAGCACCGCTGTGCCAATAAATTAATAACTTATTTTGAACTATGGCGCCGTTAAAATATAAGTTGCCGTAAAGCACAAACAAAGACGCCTGCCGGCAGCGTTTCATATACAATGAAATAAACGCAATGTCGGCAGGTGTCTTATATCATTCCACGTGCTTGTGTCTGCGGCAAGGCATTGTCTGACAGGACGATACACCTTGCGCGAACGCTCTATATGGACTATTTCTTTACAAACTTTCTTACTTCTGATGAAGTGCCGTGGTCGATTATGAGAATATAGCAACCTGGAGCAACAGCAGAAGTGATATTTCCGGGAGCGCCAACTCCACGCGCAACAACCATTCCGCTCGTGGCAGATACAAGTGTGAGTTTTGCAGCAGACTCCACTGAAGACGCGGTCTCAATGCCTGAAGCCACATATTCGTTGTAGTGTTCTTTCACCTTCGCCGAGCTCATAGCACCTTTATATATCGTAAACTCGTCGATTGTTCCTTCAAAGAAATTGTTAAGATTGACGTTGACATTACCGACAGTGAGCGGTTCGTCATTGTCAGAAATGCTGCCGGTGGTGTCAACCGACTCACCTATCAGCACTCCGTTGGCATATAGTTTCAGCGTCTTGGTGTAGCTGTCGCGCACACAGACGATGTGAGTCCACTCTCCGTTAAAATAAGCCGTGCCCGTGGCAGAAGCTTCGCTCTTGGTAACGTTGTCGTCAACGGCAAACTTCAGCAGGCCGTTCTTATACTCCAGTCCTACCCATTTGCCTGTTGCCCCTGTCTCGGCATTGGCTGTTATGCTGCCTTTATGGAATATGTATGCGGCATTGTCGGTCGACTTCATCCAAAACTCAATGGTAAAATCTTCTGTGCCGAGCTGAATCTGACTATAAGCCATCTGAGTAAAATAAGACGAACCGTCAAGCTGCGCAGCATTGCCCTTTACGCCCTGCACCAGCGTCGGATTGCCCACAGCCTGAGCCATGCCCTCAACAGTGTTGGGCGTAGAGCCGGCGCTAATATCGTCAAACGGATAGCAAGCCAGCGGAGTCAGCACAATCTTATCGCGCACGGTTATCGTTCCTTCTATCGTTGCTGTGGTTTCACCGCCCGTGGTCGACACCTTATATTTATACGCGCCGACAGCAGAAGGTATTCCACTTATAGTCAGGCGTTTAGATGAGTTATCAACAGACATGTCAACACCGTCGGGCAGTCCTTCAACTGTTACGCCCGTGGCATTTCTCCATTCATACACAATGTCTTCAATGGCATCACCCTGCTCCACCGTCTGGTTGAGCTGTCCGCTCACCGCGCGCAGCGATGCGTCAGTAGAGAATCTGTCGGGCAGATAATAGCCGAGGTGCGGCGGCTGGTTGTACGCCACATTCTGCCATGCAATGGCCATTCTGTATATATGGTCCTGCATAAGACATGGCACTTTATATCCGGTTTCTTCGGTCGTCGTGAATATAAGCAGGTCTGAACTTGTGCTTCCGTCCCACAGAATTACTTCCTCGCGCCAGTCACCAAGAATATCTGCCGAAAGGCATGGAGTTTTCTTTGTAGAGTTGCACGACTGTGCGTTGCTGTATTGTCCGAGGCTCCATTTGGCGGCATCGCTTGTCAGCGTAGAATTGCGTTTCACAATATCGGTGCCGTCGAGCAACTCTTCATACAGGTCGCCGTCCCAATATATGCGAAAATTGCACGACGGGCGCTTGTCTGCCACCTTGTTTCCGCGGCAGTCGTATGTTGCCGTAGCCTTGGTGCCCGATGTGTAGTCGGCTATTGCCCAAGCCTCGCATCCGCGCCATTTGTCGCTAACGTCGGCCACAACGCCGCGTCCTATGTCGTTGCCGCTCTGCTTCTGTCCCCACAATATCTCGCCTGTTTTAGCATCACGGAACTCTGCGTCCCAGGGATATGCCGACGATTTTTCCTCATGCACCATCCATATTTCAAGTCCGTCATGGTCGGGATCAAAGTCGCCAAGATGCAGGGCATCGCCGTGGCCGGCACCTGTACGGTATAGCACGGAGCCGTCGTGGTCTAAGCATGCCGCGCCATACACAATCTCGTCGCATCCGTCGCCGTCAACATCACCCACGGTCAAGGCATGAGCGCCTTCGCCATAAAGACCTTCGCCATCGGTCTCCGACTTATGCAGCCATCGCTGTTTAAGGTTTTTCCCATCGAAATCCCATGCGCAGAGATATGCCGCCGTATAATAGCCGCGGCACATCACAAGGCTCGGCTTCTGTCCGTCAAGATAAGCCACGCAGGCAAGATAGCGTTCTGAGCGGTTGCCGTAAGAGTCGCCCCACTGCGAGTTTGAGCGTACCGAGCGCAGCGGAACATAGCTCACCGTGGTTATTTCGGCACCTGTCTGTCCGTTGAACACCGTGAGATACTCAGGGCCAGACACTATTATACCCTTGTTCGAGCCGCTGTTTACGCGGTAGTCGTCAGTAACCTTATCGTCGCCCATCAGCACAGCCTTGCCCTGTCCGTCAATAGTTCCGGGCGCAGTCTTGCACGCCACTTCGGCTTTTCCGTCGCCGTCGAGGTCGTACACCATAAACTGGGTGTAATGTGCGCCGGCACGTATGTTGCGTCCAAGGTCAATGCGCCACAGCTTTGTGCCGTCAATCTTGTATCCGTCTATATACACGTTGCCCGTATATGCGCCTCTCTCCGAGTTGTCCTTCGAGTTGCTCGGGTCCCATTTCACTATTATCTCATACTCACCGTCGCCGTCGACATCGCCCACAGAGCAGTCGTTCGGGCTGTATGTGTAAGCCACGCCGTCGGGAGTGGTTCCGCCTGCAGGCCGGTCGAGATGCACCTTCTTATATATTTCAGGCCATACGGCTGTCTCAGCCGTCGTCTCAACGGTCTGTCCGCCGTCCACAGCCTTAACGACATACTTGGCATCTGCCGTTCCCGAAGCGTCAACAAAGTTGGTGCTGCCTGTTATCAGCGAGCCGTTAACCTTAACGCCGTTGCGATAGACGTCATAGCCCATCGTACTTTTGTCTGACGTCAGGCATCGCCACGACAGATAAACGCCGGCATCTGTCTTTACGGCAACGAGTCCGCGCCCGAGCTTTTCGGTCTGCTGTGACACGGCAGGACACAATGCCGCCGACAGCATCAAACAAGATAAAAACAATTTCTTCATAAGATTTAAGTTAAAGATTTATTTTAGCAAGATTATGTTTGCGGCACAAAGATAAGCATAATAAACCGAATAAAGAAATTTATTTGCCCGCAATAACATGTCAGCCACAAAACACAATTAATGCGGACAGATGCCGCAAACAAGTCGGAAACTGCCCGCATATATTTATAATATAGGTATGCCGGACCATAAGAATAAGGTTAACCGGCAATGCCTTCAACGCTTTATGCCCCATCAATAGGCCTTAACCGCAGGCGCATATCACCACTCTACGCCGCCCTCGGCTATCACTCCGTCGGCAGCAGGAGTGTCGTCGGCACCGAACGAATTGGCCTTATATTGGATGCATATCATCACCATGTCGTCATTGCCTGTGTTGCGCAGCGCACGCATTCCGGCAGGAGCAACACGCACTACACTGCCCTGACCCACTGCGAAGGTTTTGCCGTCAACCTGAAACTCGCCTTCGCCGCTCACGATGATATACAGTTCCTCATGTGTCTTGTGGGAATGAAGGAAAGTGCTGCCCTCGCCCGGAGCAAAGGTCTGAAACGAAATTTCTGAACCTGTTGCGCCAAGGGCTGCGCCTGCAAATACCTTTCCTTTGAGAACTACACCGCCACCGAAGTCGATTTCGTGCTCACGCAACTCGTTAAAACTGCCTGTTGTAACTGCGGTAAAATTGTCACCGCTGCCTATAATCTCTAACTTTTTCATCTTACTGTATTTTTTGTTTTCGATGTGCAAAGTTAGTTTATATCTGCGTATGTATCAAGAGGTTACAAAATCTAAAGCCGGTTACGCGGAGGTTACTAATACTGAAATCCAACAATTTATGCCAATCACTTTTACACACTTTAACAACATCACACGCATATAACACGTTTCTCCAAGGCGCACAAGCACATTAGTCATGTGGATTAAAATAAAAAGAAAGACATTATTTTACAAAATCAAGCCCTGTCTATGCGGTTTATTTAAGAATATTGGTTACTTTTGTAAACCGTAATCAATGTATTTATGATTAAGAACGAACTTAAAGACACATTATATCCCAGCTGCCCCATACGCAACATATTGTCGCGGGTAGGCGACAAATGGTCAATGCTTGTGCTAATAACGCTCAACGAGCACGGCGTTATGAGGTTTAATGAACTGCGCCGCAACATCCCTGACATATCGCAGAAGATGCTGTCGGAGGTGCTGAAGGCGCTCGAGGCCGACGACCTAGTGTCGAGAAAGGTCTATGCAGAGGTGCCGCCGCGTGTTGAATACAGGCTCACGGAAAGGGCGCTTACGCTCATTCCGCTCATCAATAACCTCATTCAATGGGCATTAAGCAATATGGACGACATAATGGACAGTCGGAGAAGATACTTGCTGAAATAGCTTAATCATTAAGTTTCAGCAAACTTTGCGCATGGATGGATATGCCGACAAGCTGCCGGCAGACAGCTGTCTGACAACAAAGATGCTATCTGTTGACATATTTCACCGTCTTAACTTCGCCGCCGTCATACTTTATCTTCAATATCAGCATGCCCTTGCCGAAACTCTTCAGGCCGTCCATGCCGCCAGTATTTCCTAACAATGCGCCGGCCGCTGAATAGACACTTATGTCCGCTATGCATCGGCTTTCAACATCGGTGATACCGGCAGAGCCTTTAGGCGGTATCTCTATCACGGCCGTGTCACGGCCATAAGCATTTTCTGCATACACCTCCACTGAAGCACCGTCCGTAAGGTCGATGTAGGTAAAGGTCATTGTGGCATAATACGGGGTGTATGACGTGCATGGATAAATAAAAAATCCCGACTTCTCGCTCAGCATGGCAGATATGTCATTGCTGCCTTCGTAGCGCACTTCTATGGTTACTTTATTATATGACTCATTGTCCTCGTCAGGCTCAACGCTCACCAGGCCGGCACTGAGTATGCGCGGCTTCATCTCTAGAGTCATTACATATTCCGACTTTACATCCTCTCCTCCCGCCTTTCCTTCTAACGTAACCAGAGCACGTATGTCGCCGTCTATCGTGCGTCTGTATCTGTCTTCATCACCTTCAGCAACGACAGGCACGGTGAACTCTTCGTCGGCCGATGTGGCTATGGTTTCATATCCTCCCGGCTTCAACGGCAGACGGCACTCCCAACGGCGGTCTGACACGGCATTGTCGCCTGCCATTATATAAAAGGTATGCGACTTATAGGCCGACGCAATTCCCGTGTCGTCGATGTCTCTGCCGGCTATTTTCACCTTGGCATCATCCGCCATGCTCCAGCCCGTTGCGCCAAGCAGACTTAGCGTCACATCATCAACGGGCATGTCTATCTTGCCTTCGCCTTTATAGTACATCAAACTTTCTGCGCTTGTGAGAAATCTCAGCGATCTGTTAACGTCAAATTTCTTCGGCGCATACAGCTTATAACGCTCTTCTGCATTCAACACATAAAGATAACCAGCTGCCGGACAAACAAAGTTTTCAAGTGATGTATGGTCTGAGACCGGCAAATCTTCCATGCGCGTGCCGTCTTCAGCAAATATCAGTCTGTCAAAGGCAGTCATGCCTCCGCATCCAAACACAATGTTTCCTTCATTGTCATATCTTACGCTCGAGCCAAATCCCAAGGCTGAAGCCATGGCCCTAAGCATGGCATAGGCAAGATTCTTTGAGCCCGCAACGGCATCACGGCCTGCCCCTACACACCATTGCGTATTGCTGTTGATATGTATCACCGCGTCAGTTTCGGGCACATTGCCAAGCCCTTTGCCTGCCAGTTTACGGCACAGCGCAAGCGGATACATCACCTTATCTGCCGACGAAGGCAGCGCCGAATAATTCACTTCGGTCCTGATGTCGGCCCCCTGCATGTCGTCATAGCTCACCTGCAACTTCAGCGTATCTCCCGAAGTCATATATCCGCTCCAGATGTCTGACGCCATCTTCAATGCGATTTTAAGATTTTCGGGCAGTTTCTCACAGCCGTTTCCTTCCATCACCACGCATCCCGACCGCCGGGCAGACAGACGCAAACGCTTGGCATTGTCAGACGGGGTTATCGTTACGGTGCCACAATCGTAGACATCGTCATGCACAAGCGTAACAACATTCTGCGAATGTCCGCACAATGAAACAGCCGAAAGCAACGACGCAAGCAGTATTTTAAACAAGGATGATGATAACATAAGCTATATTTTTTAATTTAACCGACAGCAAATATATTTTTTATGTTATAAATATAACGGACATACCATGTTTTTTATTTCGTGCCTGTTTACTTTTTATCAAAATCACGCCCCAACCATGAGCCTATCCGACAAGCATAATCCATTTTGCCTGAAGGTCTCCTGCCTGCGGACTGCCAGCTGATATGAACACACATATTCAGTTATTACCCCTCGCGACAATACCCGGCTTTTCGCATACTGAACGGCAGTGCTTTCTAATATGCCGTCTTTTACATTCCAAAAGGGTACAAATTGCACGCTAAAAGGTGGTCTTTTGGAGACTAAAACATGGCCTTTTGCAACGCATTAATTATCAGCACGTTGCGAATGCAGACAAGACGCAGCATGCCGGAGACTGAAAACCGGCACGCCAACGGCCGGACGAGGCACGCTGACAGCAAAACTGACAGCTGGCATGACACGTATAAGGGTACAAACGACACATGGATATGACAATTTAGACCGTAAAAACATTACACACAATTTTATGTATTAAAAAAAATTAAATCTTTTAAAATACAATCGCAAATTATATCCTATATTACTAATTTGGCAGTAACTTTGCAGACATAAAACCGAGAACAAAAATACAACTCTTAAAATAGTAAGATAATTATGAAGATTGAAAAAGTTCATGCAAGAGAAATCCTCGACTCAAGAGGCAATCCTACAGTAGAAGTTGAAGTAACCCTCGAAAACGGCGTAATGGGCCGTGCAGCTGTTCCGTCAGGAGCATCTACAGGTGAGAACGAAGCACTTGAGCTTCGCGATGGTGACAAGAACCGCTACCTGGGCAAAGGTGTTCTGAAGGCAGTTAATAACGTAAACACAATAATAGCACCTGCATTGAAAGGCGACTGCGTTTTCGATCAGCGTGCCATCGACTATAAGATGCTGGCTCTCGACGGAACTCCTACAAAGAGCAAACTCGGCGCTAACGCTATCCTCGGTGTATCTTTGGCTACAGCACAGGCTGCTGCTAAAGCTCTGAACATGCCGCTTTACCGTTACATCGGTGGCTGCAACTCTTACACAATGCCTGTTCCTATGATGAACATCATCAACGGTGGTGCTCACTCAGACGCTCCTATCGCATTCCAGGAGTTCATGATCCGTCCGGTTGGCGCTCCTTCAATCAGAGAGGCTATCCGCATGGGCGCTGAGGTGTTCCACGCACTTGCTAAGCTGCTGAAGAAACGTGGTCTTTCTACTGCAGTAGGTGATGAGGGTGGTTTCGCTCCCGCACTGAACGGTATCGAGGACGCTTTGGAGAGCATCTGCCAGGCTATCAAGGACGCAGGTTACGAGCCGGGCAAGGACGTTAAGATCGCTATGGACTGCGCTGCCAGCGAGTTCGCAGTACAGGAGAACGGCGAGTGGTTCTACGACTATCGTCAGCTGAAGGACGGTAAGAAGAAAGATCCTAACGGAAAGAAACTTACTGCCGACGAGCAGATTAAATATCTTGAAGAACTTATCACTAAATATCCTATCGATTCTATCGAGGACGGTCTCGATGAGAACGACTGGGACAACTGGGTTAAACTTACAGCTGCTATCGGCGACCGCTGCCAGCTCGTTGGTGATGACCTGTTCGTAACTAACGTTAAGTTCCTGGAGAAGGGTATCAAGATGGGTGCTGCTAACTCAATCCTGATCAAGGTTAACCAAATTGGTTCTCTGACTGAGACTCTCGACGCTATCGAGATGGCTCACCGTCACGGTTACACAACAGTTACTTCTCACCGTTCAGGCGAGACAGAGGATACTACTATCGCTGACATCGCTGTTGCTACTAACTCTGGTCAGATCAAGACTGGCTCTATGAGCCGCACAGACCGTATGGCTAAGTACAACCAGCTTATCCGCATCGAGGAAGAGCTTGGTGATACAGCAAGATATGGTTACACAAAACTGAAATAATTTTCAGAACGTGATATAATAATGAAGGCCGTGCCACGCACGGCCTTTTTTGTTCATTATGCCTCCATGCGCATTACGGCATGACGCATGCTAACTTTAAATCGGCAACAAATCATGACTATCAACGACAGCATTTCTTGTTTTCATCCGCTACACACCGACATGCCAAAGCCGGCGCGTTTCACCTTTCCTTTCTGCTACGAGCCTCATCCGCTGTGCCTGCTCGCCGCCGGAGAGGTGCAAAGATATATTGCAGGAGTGGACAAATGGCGCGACGAACTGCAGCACGGCAAGATGTTCGGGGTGCTTGTCGCTGAGGACGAAGAAGGCCGACTGAGCTTCACAGCGGCATTCTCAGGACTGCTCGACGGCAGTAACGACCATCCTTATTTTGTGCCGCCGGTGTTCGATGCCACGCCTGCTGACGGATATTTCAAGACCAACGAGGCACGTATTTCGGCCATAAACCACACGATTGACGGTATTGAGAAGGGCGAAAGCTATCTCAACGCACTGCATGAACTTGAGAGTTGTAAGACCGGAACTGCCGCGGAGGAGGAACAATACCGGCTTAAGATAAAGGAAGCAAAGGCGGCACGCGACGCAAGAAGACTGAACGGCACGCCCATAACGCCTGAAGAGGAGGAACGGATGCTGAACGAAAGCCGCTTTATGAAGGCCGAACTGCACCGCATGAAGAAACGGAACAAAGAGCAAATGGCCGAATGTGAGGCACGGCTAAAGCCATTCCAGGACGAAATAAGACAACTTAAAGCCAAGCGTAAGGCCATGTCAGACAGTCTGCAACACTGGCTCTTTGAACAATACAACATGCTCAACGCACGCGGAGAGCGGCGCGGACTATGCTCAATATTTGCCGACACGCCTCAACACGTGCCACCCGCAGGAGCCGGCGACTGCTGCGCTCCAAAACTGCTTCAGCATGCCTATCTCAACCATCTGCACCCGGTGTGCATGGCTGAGTTTTGGTGGGGCGACTCGCCAAAGAGCGAAATACGCCACCATCTGCACTATTATCCTGCCTGCAGAGGCAAATGTCTGCCCATACTAACGCACATGCTGCAGGGCCTCGACGTTGATCCCGACCCGCGACAGGCGCCCGAACAGCGGCTGCCCGAAATTGTTTATGAGGACGAATGGCTCATCGTGGCATGCAAACCAGCCGGAATGCTGTCTGTTAAAGGCAAGTCTGACCGCCATTCGGCTGCATCGCTGATAGCCAAAAACTATGCCGAAGGCAGCGAGCCAGTGCCCGTTCACCGCCTCGACATGGACACATCGGGACTGATAATACTTGCCAAGACGCCCGAGGCATACAAGAACCTGCAGGAGCAGTTCTGCCAACGAAGCATAAGCAAGCGCTATGTGGCACTGCTCGACGGCATGCCCAAGGCGCCAACAAGCGGCAGAATAAGTCTGCCACTCATCGCCGACCCGCTTAACCGCCCGTATCAGAAGGTTGACACCGACAACGGAAAGGCTGCCGTAACCGACTATAAGATTATCGGACAGGCAGCAGGACGCACGCTGATAGAGCTGTTTCCGCACACCGGACGCACCCACCAGCTGCGCGTTCACTGTGCACACAGACTCGGACTTGGCACACCGATAGTAGGCGACAGCCTCTACGGCCACCCTGCCGACCGCCTGTATCTGCACGCCGAGGCAATAACCTTCCGCCATCCTGCCACAGGCAAAGAAATGACGTTTGAGCGCACTGCCGGATTCAGACAGTCAATAACCCAACATGACTGATAAAGACTGCATGCTGACTGAATAAACCCGAACACAGGGAAAATAAAGACATAAAGGAGATACATTATGGAAGACAACATGAAATGGAAGACGCTGAAAAGCGAATATCTTATACAAAGGCCGTGGCTGACGGCACGCCGCGACACCGTGGAACTGCCCAACGGCGTCGTTAACGATGAATACTACGTGCTGGAATACCCCACATGGATCAACGTGATAGCGCTGACAACCGACGGCAACATGGTGATGATAAGGCAATATCGCCACGGAATAGACCAGACTTGCTTCGAGATTGTTGCCGGTGTGTGCGAAAAAGGCGAAAATCCCGAAACTGCCGCGCGCCGCGAACTGCTCGAAGAAACAGGATATGCCGGAGGAGAATGGCACGAACTGATGGCTGTATCGGGCAACACGAGCACCACCAACAACATAACCCACTGCTTTGTGGCTACGGGCGTTGAGAAGGTTGGCAGTCAGCACCTCGACCGCACGGAGGACATTGAGGTGCATGTTATGACCAAGGACGAGGTGATGCAACTGCTCGTGAACGACGAAATAAAACAGAGTCTGATGGCTGCACCGCTGTGGAAATACTTCTATCAGCTAAACATCCGTTAACATTAAGCCGACGGGCGTTAACATTTAGAGATGCGTCAGAAGTGCGCCTTTTAGAAAAGACAAATGCTTTCAGAATATGCGAATATATCTGCCAAATACAAGCAGGTATGCCATTCTGCATAAATTTACACTAAAATACAGATAATAAAGCAGTGAAACGGGTTGCAAAAAGCAGCCTTTCACCATACGAAACACGGCCTTTTACACTGCGAAAGACGGCCTTTTGCAATGTAAAAGGCCGTGTTTTATAATAAAGTTTATGGTCATCCAATATACATAAAGCGATAACATATTGACTGACAACATATTACGTAAATTACAAGAAAATGCCGATTTTTCGGCCGAAAACCTACGAAAAAGATTTCACAAGCCGTTTTTCGCCTTTTTATGTTAAACAGAATGTGCCGCACTTAACGGTTATTAACCATTAAATGCGGCACACTCTGTATTTGTTCTTCATACAGACGGACAAACCGAACGGCATCAACAAGCCACATTAAACCATGCCGACGGCATGTCATTGCCATTGTTTTTCCGCCACAGACGTAACGTTATCAGAAGCTGTAGCTAAGTCCCATCCTCACCTCGAAGGTCTCCGAGCGCACGTTGTCGTGATACTTATATCTTGTCTCGCGCATATAATACGATGCAAACAGGTCGAGACTCCAGTTCTTTCTGAGATAAACCTGCAGGCGCGGATTAATCACCAGCAGCGCCGCACTGCTCTTGTCACCCTGCGCGTTGAGGTGCAGCGGGTCGGTGTTCTCGAGGTCTTTGTCCTCATATCCCACCCATGTGTATATGCTGTAGAAGTCGGCGTTGAGCGTAAACTTGCCGAAGCGCGGAAACTCAAGCACGGTCTGTGCCTTCGCGCTGAATCCGCTGCCCATGTTATAGTCGCGGTCTATCACGTTGTAATAGTCGCTCAGCGAGCCTCCGAGCAGTATGGCGTCGAGAAAGAGGCGCTGCTCCATGCGCCCAACGTTGCCAACTTTAGGGAAGCGGTAGATAAGACCGGGACCGAAGCTGGCTGCCTCGGATATGCGGTAAGGCACACGCGACGTGCCTTCCTTGACGGCTTCAGAGTCGTAATAGTTGAAATGCTGGAACAGACCGAACACCGCCGTCATCTCCTCTTCGTCGTAGAAGTTTACGCCCCACAGCTTTCCTAACAGATGAACGCTGCTTATAAGCGGCTGGTTGCCGCTGAGTCCGAAGGTTACGTTGGCCGTAAAATAGTCGTAAGGCTTGCTCTCCTCGCCGTTGAATGCGTCGCCGTAGCACAGCCACAGGTCAAGATACGGATTGTGCTCGCCCCTGAACAGTCCGCCCTCGTCGGCAAGATAGCGGTCGCCGACAGACACGGTGAAGGCCACAGGTATGCGGCTGTAGTCGTGATATTTGTAATAATCATGACGCACACGCCACGCATCGCCGCTCAATATGCGGTTGAACGCACGGATGGGGCACACCAGCGCACCGGCAAACTCGCGCAGAAAGCGGCGCATGCCGCGCTCGCGGTCGTCGTAAATGAGGTTAGACACGCGGTGGGTTACCTCGCCTATGCATATTCCGCCGATGGTTGTTGCCATGAGGTCGTTTATTGCAGGCGGCTCAATCTCGCACGCCAGCTCCCACATCAGGCTGCCTCCAAGGGCATAAGGCGCCGACTCCCAGAAGCTCAGGCCGTTGCTTCGGGCGGCGTTGAAATATAGTCCGCCGTGGTAAGGATGGGCAAACAGGTTGGTTGAAAACTGGTCGTTGTCCCACACAAAGCCCGTCTTGAAGTTCTCCTTTATGCTGCTCAGATTAACCTTGGCAAAGTCTTCGCACAGCACAAAGCGGTCGAAGCAGTTCACGAGCACGTTGATTCCGACAGCCTCGGCAGCCGCCTTCCAGGGCCGTTTCTTCATGTTCTCAGGGTTGTCGAAGGCATATATCGACACCGAATCAGTTACGCCTACCTCCGTTTCGTCATCACTTGCCCTGCTCTTCAGTCCGCCGCGGTTGTAGGCAAAGGTCAGTCCGGCCTCAACTATGGCCCTGTTGCGGTATTTCCTGTTATGCTCATAATATCTTGTAAAGCCATATCCTGCCGACGCAAACAGCCCGATGTTGTCGTTGAGCCTGTAGTCTACGTTGGCGCGCAGCTGCAGCGAGTAGAGGCGTTCGGGCTTGTCGGCCGAATTGTGCTGAAAGGTCTCTATGTGAAAGAAGCCCGCATCGGCGCTGAGCGACCACCGGCGGCCGAGGTTGAAATACTGTCCAAGACGGTAATACAGCGCGCCCGAGAACTTCTCGTCGAGCCCCATGTAATGCGTTCCGGCACCAACTATGCTGTAAGTGCTGCGGTTGCGGAACCTGAATGCGGCGTTAATCTTGCTGCTGTTGCCGCCAAAGAACATGAAGTCGACCTTGGTTTTAGGATTAAGGTTAACCAGTCCTATCTTGTGCGCGGCCGTGTCGCGGCTGTAGTTTACCAGTCCTATCTGCACTCCGCGCGGATGTTCCACGCAAACGTTCACCGCACCGATCTGCCATCCCCGCAGCGTGTCGGCATAGTTATACGTGCCGAGCTGCACGCCGTTCATCACCTTTGAACTGATGTTGGCAAGGGCCGAGAGCTGCATTCCGCCGCCCACGCCGTGGGATATGTTGGTTACTCCGCCAAGCTGAAGGCCCTTGAACAGCGACAGACTGACGTTGCTGAACGCCGAAAGCTGCATGCCGCGCATGTTCATTGCAACACTCGAAAGTCCCGAAAGCTGAAGTCCGTGCATCTCATAGCGTGCAAACGACGTCATGGCGTTGAGCTGAAGGCCGTGCAGACGGGCAGCACCGCCGAGCAGTCCGATGTTCAAATACGATGTGCGCGCCGTGCTGTCGGTGCGTCCTATGGTCAAAGCCAGGTCGTGGCGTTTATATCTCAGGGAGTCTTGGGCATGTACTGCGCTGCCTGTTAAAAGTAAAAGCGACACCGGCAGCAGTCCCATGACAATGCGTAATATACGGACGGATATGTGCATAAGCGTTTGTTAAAAATATATACAAAGGTAAACATTTAACATAACAACCCACGGCGATATGACGAAAAACTGCTGAAAAAGTAAAAAATATAACAAATTCAGTAAATCGTACACATCGTTTTACTTCTGTATAAACTATCTTTGCATACATCAAACGGACAAGACGGCAGCATGACAAAGGCATGACTGCCATAAAGGATATGCCCGTAATACAAGAAAATAAAATCAGCTCAGACATGGAAAACCTTATAAAAATTAACTCTATTGACGACTACAACAAGATGATGGGCTTTGAAACAAAGCACCCGCTTGTGGCCGTGGTTGACTTGAAAAATGCCGACAAAAACGCGTTTCCGCAGGATGTATCTTACAACTACGGTGTCTACGCACTGTTTCTTAAACAGACTTACTGCGGCGACATAACCTACGGCCGCATGCCATACGACTATCAGGAGGGCACGGTTACGAGTTTTGCGCCCGGACAGGTAGTCCATGTCAAGCACAGACCCGACTATGAGCCTAACGCTCTCGGGCTGCTCTTTCATCCCGACCTTATACGCGGCACGTCGCTTGGACAGGATATCAAGCAATATTCGTTCTTCTCTTATTCGTCAACCGAGGCTCTCCACCTGTCGGAACAGGAGAAGATGATATACAAAGACTGTCTTGAAAAAATCAAGATAGAGATAGAACGCCCCATAGACAACCACAGCAAGAAGCTGATATGCCGCAACATAGAACTGCTGCTCGACTACTGCATGAGGTTCTATGAGCGCCAGTTTATCACCCGTAAGGTGGTTAACCGCGACATTCTGACCAAGTTTGAGAACGAGCTTGACGCCTATTTCGAGGGCGATACGGCTATTGTTAACGGTCTGCCCACGGTAAAATATTTTGCCGAAAAGTGCTTCTTGTCGCCCAACTACTTCGGCGACCTCATCAAACGCGAGACGGGACGCACGCCGCAGGAGTATATACAGAACAAGATTATGGACCTGGCAAAAGGTGAACTGCTGGGCACACGAAAGACTATCAACGAGATAAGCTACGGTCTGGGCTTCCAGTATTCGCAGCACTTTAACCGCTATTTTAAGCGCAACACGGGCATGACGCCGAGCGAATACCGCAAGGCTTCGGTGTAACGTGGCGACGGCAATCGCAAGAATAATAACGTAAAGAGAGTAACAATGCGCCATATCCTTGACACGACAAACTATGTATGCGAGTGCAACCGCGCCTTCGACAAGGAGACAAGGCACCCGCTGGTGAGCCTCATCGACATGTCGGGCAAGAGCAGACAGGGCAACATGGCAACTGACTGCTATGCTGTCAAGGTGGTATGCGACGGCTGCAACGACGAAAGATGCGGCCGTCAATATTATGATTTCTCCGAAGCCACTATGACGTTTGCCACGCCAGCAACCGAGATTGACCTCAGGCAGTGTGACGGAAGGATGCTGATTTTTCATCCCGACATTATCAAATGCACGCCGCTGGGCATGAGGATAAAGGACTTTTCGTTCTTTAAATACCACACAGACGAGGCTCTCCACCTGTCTAACTGCGAGCTGAAGGTTATCAACAAGTGTCTCGACGGCATCGACTGCGAACTGAAATGGGGCATAGACGAATACAGCAAGGCGATAATAAGCAACTGCATCGAACTGCTGCTCAACTATTGTCAGCGGTTCTACGCTCGCCAGTTTATAACCCGTCATGAGGCCAACGCAACAGCAATGAAGGCTGTTGACGGCATAATAGACCGTTTTCTGCGCTCGGGCAAGGCAGCCGCTCACAGCATGCTTACGGCAGGAAAGATTGCGCCTGAGCTGAACATGTCGGCCGAATATCTCAACGACATGATGAAACGTGAGACGGGAAAGAGCGTCAGCGAATACATACAGCTAAAACGGATACTCATGGCAAAGGAACTGCTGCTGTCGACAGGCATGCCCATAGGCGACATTTCGTCGATGCTTGGTTTCTGTACCGAGAGCTGCTTCAACACAGTGTTCAAGAAGATTACAGGCTGCACGCCCAATGAATACCGCAACGGCTGACGGCGGACAATAAACATTTGGGTGCCACAATACGCCCAAATGCCCCAATACCCAACATCCCCATAACCCAAAGCCTACCCATTTACATGGTCCCATAAGTCCCATCCCTCCCATCATCCCCCTCCACCAAGCCCTCAACAAAAATGCTTATTAGCCTTGATTTATTTTGCCGTTAAGGCTGTTTGCATTATCTTTGCACAACAACTAATTTACTACAACCAATGAAAAAACTTATTATCACACTTGTCTTCGTCGTTACTGCATGGCTCAACGCCGCAGCCGAAAACTATCCTTACCGCTCTGACTATCTGTGGGTAACCGTGCCCGACCATGCCGACTGGCTCTATCAGACGGGCGAAAAGGCTAAAGTTGAGGTGCAGCTGTATAAATACGGCATACCGAGAGACTGCAAGGTGAGCTACGAGATAGCCGACGACATGCTGGAGGCTGACAAGAAAGGCTCTGTGAAACTCAACGGCGGAAGGGCCACGATTGACATGGGAACGAGAAAGACTCCGGGCTTTCGCGACCTCAGACTGAAAGCCACGGTTGACGGCAAGACCTATGAACATCACATAAAAGTGGGATTCTCGGTGGACAAAATAAGGCCTTACACCAAGGAGCCTGCCGACTTTATGGACTTCTGGAACAAGAACATTGAGGACATGAGGGCCGTTCCGCTGAAATATACAAAGGAAAGAGCCGACGAATATTGCACCGACAAGATTGACTGTTACCTCGTAAAACTGACGCTCAACAAGCAGAAACAGGCCGTATACGCATATCTCTTTTATCCCAAGAACGCCGCAAAGGGCAGCTGTCCTGTGGTGCTGTGCCCTCCGGGAGCAGGCATAAAGACCATAAAGGAGCCGTTGCGCCACAAGTATTATGCCGAGAACGTATGTATAAGAATGGAGATGGAGATTCACGGACTCGACCCGAGAATGAGCCAAGAGATGTTCGACGACATATCTAAAGCATTCAACGGCAAGGAGAACGGCTATCTTGCCAACGGAATAGACAACCGCGACCGCTACTACATGAAGCGCGTTTATCTGGCTCTTGTGCGCTGCATCGACCTGCTGACGCAGTTGCCTGAATGGGACGGACGCAACGTAATCGTGCAGGGAGGCAGTCAGGGCGGAGCGCTTGCGCTGGTGGCTGCCGGACTTGACAGCCGCGTAACGCAGTGCATAGTCAATCATCCCGCTCTGAGCGACATGGCGGCATACAGCGCCGGACTTACCGGCGGATATCCTCACTTCAACCGCATTGAGGGCATGCTCACCGAGAACAACATGAAGACCATGGCTTATTATGACGTCGTAAACTTTGCGCGCCACGTGAAAGCCGACACTTATATGACTTGGGGATATAACGACAACACTTGTCCGCCAACAACAAGCTATGCCGTATGGAACACTCTAAGCTGTCCGAAAGAGGCGCTGCTGACGCCCATCAACGAGCATTGGACATCTGACGACACTGAATACGGACAGATGGAATGGATGCTGAAGCATCTTAAATGATGATTTATGTATGGCAAAATAAAAGCCGGCAACATCACAGGACATAAGTGAACGGCGACTTACATAATGCCATAAGCAACAAAATAATACTCCCCGCAGGCAACAGTCTGCGGGGAGTATTGTTTAGAAAGTCACGCTATATATTAAAGTTTGTCATATTCTTCATCCGTAACCGGCTCGAGCCATTCGTTCGACGCGCCTTCTTCGGCAACGGTGAACGTTACGTGCTGGAACCAGCTGTCTTTGGTTGCGCCGTGCCAGTGCTTAACGCCTTCGGGTATTTCAACCACATCTCCGGGTTTCAACATTCGGGCTTCCTTGCCCCACTCCTGATACCAGCCTGTGCCGCCGACGCATATCAGCACCTGTATTCCTTTGTGATGGATGTGCCAATTATTGCGGCAACGGGGCTCAAACGTTACGTTCGACACAGGCACCTTGCCCTGACTGAGCGGCGCAAGATAGCTGTTGCCGATGAAATATTTGGCATAAGCCGAATTGAAGTCGCCTTTGGGGAACATCATCAGTTCCACAGGCTTGCCCTCATCAAACGGCTCTCCGAACACTGTCGCAATGGCCTTGGCAGCGCGCCATGCCTCAACCTCGCCCACACGGGCAGCAAGCGTGGCAGGGATTGAGCGTATCTCGTCGTCCTTCAGGCCCATGTTGCGCGCTCCGCTGACGTGCGCCTGCAACTGCGGCTCAACGCCCTGCATGCCTGACAGCGCACTTACGGTAACCAACTCGCGCTCGGCGTGAGTGAGATTGTTGCGCGCAAAGATGTCACCAAACAGGTGAGCCTTAAGATAATAGTCGGTGGCGGGGGCGAAATCATAAGTAAACGGCTTGCCGCTCAACTTGGTCTGCACCTCCGTTCCCTGTTTCAGTGCGTCGTATCCTTCTGCCATCGGGTCGGCATCCTTGCCCTCCTCGCACGCCTTACCCTGCTGACGGCGGGTATTGATAACGCTCTGCAGTGTGCCTAAGGCGTTAAGGCTGCGCGGAAATCCTGTGTAGGCATACAACTGCGACAGGGCTTCCTTAATCTCGCTCACGGTAAGTCCGGCGTCAAAACCTGCGTTGATGGCGGTAGTCAGACCGTCGATGTCGCCCTTTGCCTCAAGGCATGCAATGGCAGCCATGCACTGCTGCTTTTCGTTTAGTACGTTTTTCATATTCTCTTCAGCTTTTATCGGACTGCATACGGCCGCAAACATAGCCGCCGCAATCATTGTTACATTAATCAGTTTCATGTTATAGCGTTTTGGTTATGGTGCAAAGTTAGCACATATCCGCCGTCGCCACGATACCACATTTACTGATTATTTTACCTATTTTACTCTTATTTTATTACAAAAAACAAAGCCGCTCTGAAGGCCGTTTATAGCCTTACAGTGTCAGATATGCTTTATCACGCGCGCCGGAACGCCGCCCACTATCGTGTCGGCAGGCACATCCTTGGTTACCACGGCACCGGCAGCGACCACCGAATTGTCGCCTATCGTAACGCCCTGGAGTATTGTCGAATTGGAACCAACCCACACGTTGCGCCCCAATACTATCGGAGCCGGATAAGTGAAGCGGCGGTTTTCGGGCTCAATTCCGTGGTTGAGCGTGGCAAATACCACGTTGTGGCCTATCTGACAGCCGTCGCCAAGGGTTACGCCTCCATGATCCTGAAAGTGACAGCAGGCGTTGATAAACACGTTTTCGCCTATGTGTATGTTCTTGCCGAAGTCGGTATAAAACGGCGGAAACACTCTCAGCGTGTCGGGAACTGTGTATCCCATAATCTCTGAGAGCAATGCCCTTACTTCCTCAGGAGTGTGGAACTCGGCGTTAAGTGTGAACGTAACGCGGCGCGCCTCGTTGCTCATCTCGTCCATAAAACTGCATATCTCAGGTGTGTTCAGCGGTTTTCCCGTGGCTGCATAAGCCAAAAAGTCATTCAATGTCATAGTAGTATATTGTCCTTTCTTCGTTAAAATATTGCCTTGTTTATGTCGTGTACGCACATTATACATATCGTGTGTATATCATCATTAGCGACATTGCAAAGGTAGCGATTATCATCCTAAACCCATATACCCGCCTGACGGATAATGTTATACCTTTTACGTTTTTACGGCTGTATTCTTTCTGAAGCTAAGGTGTATTTTTTCCGAAGCTACGGCAATAAGCGCATGACGACGGGAAGGATACCTAACGGCACGCGGCCTCAACACATAAAAATCACGGGGCGTATGCTTGCGCCGTGCGCTTTTTATTCTTACATTTGCATAGAGAAACATTTTATCGGCTTCATTTTATACAAAAAACAAATTATGAACATAACGGACATTCACGTGGTGTACTTCAGTGCTACCTACACCACACGCACAATAGTTAGGGAAATAGCCAAGGCCATTGGCGGAAACATCATTGAACACGACGTGACCAACGCCCTGCCCGAGAGCGAAATAACGCTCGGCGGCGACAATAGTATGCTCATTGTCGGCGCTCCTGTCTACGTGGGACGCATACCCGAGGCTGCCGCCGAGGCGCTGAAGATGGTTCACGGCATCAACACTCCTGCCGTTGCGGTGTGCGTCTACGGCAACCGCGACTACGACGACGCGCTGCTCGAGATAAAAGATACGCTCAACGGCAACGGCTTCCACACGTTTGCAGCCGGCGCGTTCATAGGCCGCCACTGCATATTCCCAAAGGTTGCTGAGGGCCGTCCCGATGCTTCCGACCTTGAAAAGGCTGCCGCGTTCGGCAAGAGATGTGCCCAACTGCTCGCCGATGCTGCCGGAACAGACGCCTTGGGCAATCCGGAAGTGAAGGGCAACCGCCCGTACAGGGAGGCTCACAAGGTGCCGATGTGCCCGACGGGCGACAAAGAAAAATGTACCAAATGCATGACCTGCGTAAGGCTCTGCCCTGCCGGAGCGATAAGCGAAAGCGACCCTTGCAGCACAGACACATCAAAGTGTATTGCCTGCGGACGCTGCGTGGTGGTTTGTCCTCACGGCTCACGCGCCATATATCTGCCCGGATATGCCGACGCAGCGGCTAAATTTACAGCGGCTTTCTCGGCAAGACGCGAGCCAGAAACGTTCTTCTAAGATATTAAAAAGTAACGAAGATTATTCCAAAAGTCATTTAACGGCAACATCGTTCCTGCATATCCGCAATGTCGAATGGCAGTAAGCATCACGTGGAAGTAATGTCTATGTATTACAAAACACCCCAAGCGGCATTGTAAAAGATATGCTTTTGCACGATAAAATACGGCCTTTTGCAGCATAAAAGGATAGCTTTTGCGCTGCAA
The DNA here is from genome assembly GCA_000436695.1 of Prevotella sp. CAG:1185. GTDB lineage: Bacteria > Bacteroidota > Bacteroidia > Bacteroidales > Bacteroidaceae > Prevotella. The sequence goes on from HF992642.1 coordinate 27,998, forward strand.
AAGGCCGATGTTTATTAAACTAAAAAAGATTTTGAATAAACTCATCACTCGTCACATTTGTCTGTAACACTCTAATATTCAATGCTTTAATGTATGATATTCTGATTTGCCGACATCACATCAAGGGCTTTACGCTGCCGGCGTGATAAGTACAAACGGCAACTCATCACACTGCAACAATCTGACTAACTGAAAGTTATGCTGCAATGTGACGAGTGATGAGTTTATGAGAAAACTTTTTTGTATTTATTCTCCATTCACGACGGCGGATGCCAAGAGGCATTTTTCAATACATTAACGGCTGAATAACCGCAAACGCCGTCATGAAAGGCTATTCGTAATATCTGAACAGGCCGCCTTTCGACTCCACATAGCTTATCATCTCGCGGAAGACAGTGTTATGACTGAGCGTCTCAACGTTGCCGGTCATTATCATCTGGCGGCGCGCACGGGTGATGGCCACGTTCAACTTGCGGTCTATTATGTGATTGTCGTCCATGAAGCAGTTGGCTGCAAGAAACTCAAGCTGCCATCTGTTCTGCACCGTGAACGAATAGATTATCACGTCGCGCTGGCTGCCCTGATAGCGCTCTACGGTGTCTATGGATATGTCTTCAAGCTCCTTTATCCCGGTTTTCTCTATCTCCTTGCGTATCACGGCTATCTGATTGCGGTAAGGCACTATTACGCCCACGCTCTTGGCTGCGCTGAAACTGCTGCCGAGCATGGAGTAAAGACGGCTCAGAAGGTCGGCCACTATGGTTGCCTCGCTTGTGTTCACCTTGTCGGACACATCGGGACGGCGGCACGACTGCGACGGAATGAAGATCATGCGGTGAGTGCGCAGCAGTGTGTCAAGCTTGTCGGCATGACCTGTGTCGGCATAATTGAGCGACGTTTCCATCTGATGTTTCAGCGGAACAGGCTCGAGATGCTCGCTGGCGTAGAACTCACGGCAGGGGAACTCGGCCACGTCGGGGTGCATACGGCCGTGACGGCGCAGCACACCTGTAAACTCTGTGCGTCCGGCGGCACGCTCTGTGCGCAACAGACGCTCAAAGAGCGAGTTGCGACAGTTGTCGAGTCCGATGGCACGCAGCGCCTCACTGCTCACAGCCGACTCGGTTTCGCTCTGCAGCACCACAGCCGGCA
>HF992643.1:0-13375 GCA_000436695.1 Prevotella sp. CAG:1185
TGCCGAAGACAGCGCCCTCGGCTCCCCCGCCGTTGGCTATCATCGAGGCCTCATCTACAATGAAGAGCGTGTCGTGATACATATTGTCGTTAAGACTGAAGCCTGTCGACTCGCCCGCAAATGTCTTCTGACGATATATGCGCCGATGAATGGTGAAGGCAGGACGCCCGGCGTTGACCGAAAACACTTTGGCGGCACGCCCCGTAGGGGCAAGCAGTATGACTTTATGGCGCAACTTTACGAGCGTCTTTACGATGGCAGCGGCAAGAGAAGTCTTGCCCGTACCTGCCGAACCGCGCATAATCATCACCGAATTAGCGTCGCGGTCGAGCATGAAACGGCTGAACACGGCCGTTGCCTCTGCCTGGTCGGCAGTGGGCACAAAGCCGAAAGTCTGTATTATCTGAGTTGCCAGTTCTTCAACAATCATCAGTTTTTATGCCAAAGGTTTGATTTTACGAATTATTTAGTGTAATTTTGCAAATGCACAGAATGTGCAAGCATAATGCAAACTTACATAAAATAATTGATATTTTATGCCATGTGAACTAAGAAAATATTATTCTTAAAGCTCACCGGCCATAAAAAAAGTCAATAGAGCAATGATTAAAATCAGCAATAATCACATTCTGGCACTCATTGCCGCAGTGCTGGCCGTAACGTGCGTGATGAGCGTCTGCTCGCCCATAAGGTTTGAGCGGCAGCAGGCCGGACGCGAACAGGCTGTGAAAGAGCGCCTCATAAAGATAAGGTATGCCGAAGAAAAATACCGCAAGGCAAACGGAGTTTACAGCGGAAGTTTCGACATACTGGTTAAAGAAGGCTATTTGGCCGACTCGCTGCAGTATATACCATATACGGAGAAAAAAAAATTCGATCTGACGGCAACAACGCAGATAGGCAAGTCGGGCAGACAGATACCGCTGATGGAATGTGGAGCGATGTATAACGACTATCTGTCGGGACTCGACGAAAACAGCATAGCCAACCTCATTGAGGAGGCAAACAACGCCGGAAGATACCCCGGACTAAAAATTGGAGATATAACCACACCTAATGACAATGCAGGAAACTGGGAATAACATAATAACAAAGAAACCGAGGCTTACCATACGTATAGGCAAGCACTCGCTGTCGTTCTCTGCACTGAGCGCAGAAGCTGCTGAAGGAATAACGTTTGAGCCTTACACCGTAAGAAGCGGCATATCCATGGCGGCAAATCTCAGAGAGGCATTCAAAGAGATTGACATTCTGCACAGCGGATGGCAAAGGGCAATGGTGCTGCTCGATTCGCCCGTGATAATGATTCCTATCGACGAATTTAACGAGAACCAGAAAGATATGCTCTATAACTATGCCATCACCGGACATGAAGGCGAAGTGGTTATGTCGAGCGTGCTGCCGTCGCTCAACGCCGTGGCAGTGTATTCGATAAACAAAGACCTCAAACTGGTTATCGACGACCACTTCAGCGACGTAAGGTTTGCGCACGTGTGCGAATCGGTGTGGAATCATCTTTACCGCCGCAGTTTCACGGGTATAAGGCAGAAGCTTTATGCGTATTTTCACGACAAGAAACTCGATGTGTTCAGCTTTCAGCAAAACAGGTTTAAGTTTACAAACAGTTTTAACACCGACCTTGCCCCCGATGCCGTCTATTTTATCCTCAATGTATGGAAACAGCTCACCTTTGACAATAAGCGCGACGAGCTGCATCTTGTAGGCGAACTGCCCGACAGGGACACGCTTACGCAAGAACTGCGCACATTTATCCAAAACGTATATGTCATCAATCCGAAGGCTGAATTTAACCGTGCCCCGATAACGGCAATAAAGAACATTCCTTACGACCTGATAACATATTTCGTGAAGAGCTGAGCCGCAGGCTGCACACGGACAGCGGTAACGCCTGAAAGCCTAGCCGCAGAAACGGCATGAGGCGAAACTGCAGGCAGCTCACTACAAGCCCCCAGACGGAGCACGGACAGGCAGCAGGCCTCAACAGAAAGCCACAACAACATTAGGAATAAACTGAAATGAGAATAATTACAGGAATATATAAAGGACGCCACTTTGACATACCGCGCACGTTCAAGGCAAGACCGACAACGGACTTTGCCAAGGAAAACATATTCAATGTGCTTAACGGATACATCGACCTTGAAGACGCCATAGCGCTCGACCTCTTCTCGGGTACGGGCAGCATATCGCTCGAACTGGTGTCTAGAGGATGCCAGAGCGTGATAAGCGTGGAGGCCGACCGCGACCATCATGCCTTCATAAAGCAATGCCTGAAGAAGCTCGGCACCGACAGATGCATCGCCCTGCGAGGCGATGTGTTCCGCTTCATAAAGAGCTGCCATCAGCAGTTCGACTTCATCTTTGCCGATCCTCCCTACGCCCTGCCCGAACTGCCCACTTTGCCCAAACTAATACTTGAGCGCGGACTGCTGAAGCCCAACGGCATCTTCGTATTCGAACACGGCAAGAACAACAGTTTTGAGGATGTGCCCGGATTCATTGAGCACAGGGCATACGGCAGCGTGAACTTCAGCCTGTTCCGACAGCCGGAAGTGCAGGAATAGCATTGCCTGCGTATTTTTATAAAATGTTTTTATTTTACTATCACACCGTCACAATATGACATAACCCGTTGCGTGTCAAGTTGATATACCGCGATAGTGAATAGTGTTTTACTGCCACGGCATGTCATTCGGCAATCTTCTGGAAAATGCTAAGGTAAAGAGACCATGGCAAAACAGCATGGTCTCTTCGTGTTTTATTCTTTCCAGATGTTTTCCCACTTATCTTCGAATGTAATGCCTTTGAACGGATTGTGGAATGCCTTATGCCTTGAAGTCTCTTTTTCGTCTTCCCCCATAAGGTTCTTTATGGGAAATCCGGCTGGGGCAGACAAGACCAAAGGCTTTTCCCGGTCCCAATCATGTATGTACCAATGATGTAGTTCATACGCGAGTTTTATGAAATCCTTACGTGAAATGACGAAAAAGCGGTATTTAGAAACCCCGTCTTTCTCCTCTTGATATATGAGAACATAAGGACCTTTCACATTATCTTCCAAATACTTGATATCTTGGGTCTGCTCCATCGTAAAGCCAATAGGGATGTTTTTTGGGTTACAAGTTTTTACTTGTACCAAAGCTGTTTTGGGCTTCCATCTTAAATCTCCGTCTTCACTTAGATCGCTGTTAAGGCAGATTATGTCGATAGACTTGTAATTCTTGATTGTGCAGTTGGCATTGAAAGCGTCCCAACCTTGTTGCATCAGTTTCGCAACAACTAAACTCTCGCCAATCGCGCCCATACGCGCTTTGGCAGACTGATTATTTTTTGCCATGTCCAATAATTTTATTTGTTCCAATTATATTCCGCACCTAATATTTTGAGTGCTAAATAGTGCCAATATTCCTGGTCGAAGTTCGGCGTGTATGTCGACATAAGCACGAGGTTCTCTTCCGAGCGAGCCATGTTGAATGAGTGGGCGCGCCTTGCCACGTCTACCGAAGGCGCGTCCTTGTCCAATCGGAAAAACACTGTGCCGACACGGGTCATATTAAATTTCTGGCGGAAGCAGTCTTTAAGGTCAAGCGTATGGTTGTCAAGCATGAAGGTGTATTCATCTTCTTTCCCGCTCCATTTAAATGTTCCGAGCGCCATACAGGTAGGTTTAGACATGCCGTTTTCCTTTACTCCGATTACGTCTCCAGTGTAGATGTATTCTCCACGGCTGTCCCGGTATCTAGTATTTACGCCGGCGAAAATTACTTTATGTGCGTAGCCACGATTAAAACACTCGTCACCAAATGTTTCGAGAACAGCCTCTTGGTCATGCTCGGCCGCCCATTTGTCGTCGGTGTCCCACACGTAAAATTGCCCGTTGTGGAAAAAGAAATCGCCGAGACGCTTGTATCCGAACTTGTTCTGGTCGATGACATACCTCACCCCTACGTAAGGCACGAAGTCTAATATACCTGCACCAATCTGGTAACTGTACTTTTTGCAGAGGCTTTTCAGTATATCGTCGGAAATCACACGCGGCACTTCTTCGGTTTCCCGTCGTGGTTTTATTTCGAGTTGGAAGCTTACTATCATCCAAGGCCCCCACCCTTCAGGCCGCGTTATGTTTGGTACATTTATGCAGTCCTCGAATATTTTTGCCATGTCAATGTCCTTGAAGCCTGCAATTCCACAGCCCACGCGCGTAAGCAAGAACCTGTTTTGCGGATGCGCCTTTGCGTATTCGACAAACTTATCGGCGTAAGGTCTTATGTCTTCGATGTTCCTGAACATCGTCGGAATGGCGTAACACCGCCCCGTAGGGCCGTCGCCCACGCCCCATTCCGCACCGAATTTCTCATACGCTGTGCGTGCCGCACCGCCATAGTGATGACCTTCAAGGTTGCTCCCGAAAACAAAAATCTCGCACTTCGACAGTTCGGTAATACGTTCGGGGGTATTGTGTTTGTTTTTCTTTCTCATGTCAAAACGTTTTTTTACAGGTGTAAAAAGCAGGAAACCAGTTCTCTTACCTACTTCATCATACAGACTACCGCTAAATCGTCTATAATCACGCGAATCAAATCACACGACATAAGAATGACTCGCATTGGAATCTGCTTGTAGCGGTCGTTAAATTTTGCAAAGTTAGAAAAAAAACAAAAAAGCAAAGAACATAAAAGATAATATTGACATGAAAATCACATCAGCGGCGAGAATACACGCAATTATTGCCGAAGCTACAGAAGTCTATGTTTGTAGAGCCACAGGTTGACAGTCTAGTCTGGCGTCGCTTACAAGCATCTTCTCTAACAGAGAGCCGGAAGGCGAGGATGAATAACCGCCGTCCGGCCTAAGCCTATTATTATTTGCATTTTCGGTTGAAAGTCAGACCCAACTGACATGAGTTGAAAATATGACGGATTATAACATCTAATCTGAAAGAGATTACGGCTGAAGCAAATAAGAATATTCCATAAATAAAATACAAAAGACGGCAAACTGCATTGCAAAAGGTATGCTTTTGTATCCTGAAACACGGCCTTTTACAATATCAAAGCACAGCTTTTCGGCTGAATAAGTTATTCTGTTAATGCGTAATACCGTAAAAAAGTTTTGTTAAAAACTCGTCACTCATCACAAAGCCGCCTAATTCACTAATAATCAAGATGTTATAGTGTGACGAGTTTAATTTGCAACTCATCACATCGAGGTCTACCAAAATCAGGAAAGGCCACAAAAGTCATGGTGTGACGAGTTGCGAAATCAACTCATCACACCATAACGCTATGTATATCAACACGTTACGCACGAATGTGATGAGTGACGAGTTTTTAAAGAAAATATTTTTAGATTGTATTTGGCAAAATAAGTTGCAACAAAAACATTTAACACAAATCATTCATTAGACCGTATATAGTTTTATCATCTTATGTATCAACACTTTAAGCCACATTATTATCTTTCTTTGTTGCCCTGCCGTCTGCTCTTTATTAACTAAACCCGCGATTCAGTCTGAAAGGCGAAACACGATGCATTTTTATAAGATAGACATTAAACCGCGACAAATTTAAATGGCAAAGTGGATATAGTTATAAAAAATTGTTGGCTACATCAGCGGCGAAAATACACGCATCAGCGACTCAAGCAAACGGTGAGGGAACGAAAGGCGGCGCGTGCTCATATACTTTTCATAGTCGACACACTGCTTCACGTCTTCCATAAAGACCGACTTGATGCGAAGGGCCATATCACGGTCGTAGATAAAGGCGTTGACTTCAAAATTGTTGTCGAAGCTGCGGAAATCTATGTTGGTAGAGCCGCAGGTTGACAGGCTGTCGTCGCTGACAAGCAGCTTTGAATGGTTGAAACCGGGCTTATACAGATAAACCTTAACACCGGCATCGACACTCTCCTGAATATAAGAGCGGCTTGCCCACTCGACAAACTTTGCATCAGAATGAAGCGGCACCATCAGTCTTACGTCTACTCCGGCAAGCGCGGCTGTGCGCATGGCGAAGAGCACCGGCTCGGTAGGCAGGAAGTAAGGCGTTTCCATATAAACATATTTCTTCGCCTCAAGCAATATGCGCACATATCCCTGCATCATCTCAGGCCACGGACTGATAGGACTGCTTGTAACTATCTGCATTATGCAGTTGTTGGGTTTTACATCATCGTGAGCAGGATAATAGCAGCGGTTGCTTATGAGCGTGCGGTCGACAAAATACCAGTCGACAAGAAAGGCACGCTGTATGCCGTAGACGGCGCCGCCCCTTATACGCATGTGAGTGTCGCGCCAGGCCTGTCCGTTGCGCCCTTTCACATATCTCAGGGCTATGTTCATGCCGCCGATATAGCCCACCTTGCCGTCAATTACGCACAGCTTGCGGTGATTGCGGTAGTTGACCTTGCTGGTAAACGCAGGAAACTTTACGGGCATGAAGGCATGTACATCGATGCCTGCGTTGCGCATACGTTCAAAAAAGGCATTGGGAACATTCCAACAACCCACGTCGTCATATATGAAACGAACCTCAACCCCCTCTTTAGCCTTGTCGATAAGCGCATCTGAAATAAGATAGCCAAGAGGGTCGTCGCATATAATATAAGATTCAAGATGTATGTGATGACGGGCTTTGGCTATGTCGCGCAGCAAGGCGTGAAAGAAACCATAGCCGTCGGTATATATGTCGGTTTCGTTACTTTTAAACGGCAACGCCCAGTTCTGACTGGTAAACAGCTTTATCAGCACACTGTGTTCATCAGGCAGCACAAGGTTTTGCTGCTCGGCAAATCCGAGCATAGAGCGCTTGGTCAGCTGGTCCATGCTCTGCTGGCTTATGAGTTTCTCCTTGCGTGTGTTCTGTCCAAAGAAGAAATAGAGGATTATACCTATAACAGGAAAGAACACAAGCACGAGTATCCACGCCATTGTCTTAGACGGCTGACGGTTGTCCATCAGCACGGCTATCATCGCTGCCAATACAAAGAAGGCATAAATCAAGAAGAAAATCCAATGTACATAAATCATACAATATGCCCTTTTTAGTTAACTCCTTCTAACTGCGACGGTTATGCCAAAGGCTGATACGCAGCCTATGACAAACTTAGCATGCACGCTGAAGCATATTGTTCAGCAGCATCCTAATCACACTATTATCTCGCTGCCAAGTTCCTTGGCTATCGAGTTACGTATAGCCTGCATGTCCTTGTATTCGGACATCAGTTTCATCATTTTTTCAGTATCGCCGGCCGACTGCGTTATCTCACGCTTCAGGTCTTCCATTTTCTGCTCAACATAATCCATGCGGAAGTCAAGTATAAGATGAACAACCTGATTGCGCAGGGTATCTTCGTCCTTCTTTACCTGCAGACTCTGGCTGAGCTGAAAATGATCTATCACCATATCTGTCGCCACACGGCTTATCTCAATGTCGGGATGATGGGTGAAATAAGTCTCCGAGTTGAACCCTTCGTCGCCATTATGCTCAACGGCCTCCAGCAATATGCGGTTATACAGTTCATTGCGGAACTTAAGTCCGTCGGCACCAAGGTCATAACTGATATACTGCGACACGCTTAGGTCTATCTTTCCGCCGTCCTCGGTCTCCACATCTTTATATAATACATCACCTCCATGGCGCACCACCATCTGGGCGAGCATATATTCGACCTTCGACTCCACGTCGGGCTTCTCCTCTATGCTCACGGGTACCGGTTCGGCAGCGGCTCTTGCCTCCTCGCGCTTTGCTTCCTTGCGCTGTTCCTCTATCTCGCCCTGAATAAACTTGTTGACGGTATTAACGAGCGTAGCTTCGTTGATGCCGAGACGATGCGAACATTCGCTCATATATGTGGCGCGCGTTATCTGGTCCTGTATTACCGACACACTCTTAATGATGCTGCTTATTGCCTGCGAGCGCTTTATCGGGTCGGTTACGCCTTTAAGCAGAAGATTTGTCTTAAACTCGATGAAGTCGGTCTGATGACTCTCTATATAATCGCGAAACTCCTGAGCCGTATGTTTTCTTGCAAAGCTGTCAGGATCGTCGCCGTCAGGAAGCAACAGCACCTTAACGTTCATTCCTTCTGCCAACAACATGTCAATGCCTCGTATAGACGCATGAATGCCTGCGGAGTCGCCGTCGTAAAGCACGGTGATGTTAGTCGTAAAACGGCGTATAAGCCTTATCTGTCCCGTGGTGAGCGACGTGCCCGATGATGCAACAACGTTCTCGACACCGCTCTGATGCATTGAGGTAACGTCGATGTATCCCTCAACAAGATAGCAGCGGTCGTTGCGCGTTATGGCCTGCTTGGCCTGATATATGCCGTAAAGCTCGTTACTCTTGTGATATATCATCGACTCAGGCGAATTGACATACTTTGCTACATTCTTGTCATTGGTAAGTATACGCCCTCCGAACGCCACCACACGCCCGGTTATCGTATGCACCGGAAATATCACACGGCCTGCATATCTGTCCTGCAGCTGCCCGTTCTCCCTGCGATAGCACAGTCCGGTGTCTATCAAGAATTTCTCCTTGAAGCCTTTTGCTATGGCAGCATTGGCCAAAGCGTCGCGCTGGGGCAAGGCGTAACCGAGCTGAAACTTGTGGATAGTGTCGTCGCGAAATCCGCGCGAGCGGAAATACTGCATGCCTATGGCCTGTCCGTCCCTTGTGTTCATCAGGTTATCCTGAAAATATTTCATAGCCCATTCGTTCACAATGAACAGACTCTCACGCTCACTTGCCTCACGTTTCTCGTCGTCCGACAGTTCACGCTCCTGTATCTCTATGTGATATTTCTTGGCAAGCCACCTCAGTGCCTCGGGATATGTCATCTGCTCATGCTCCATGATGAAGCCTACGGCATTGCCGCCCTTGCCACACGAAAAGCAGTGGCAGTAGCCTTTAGCAGGCGACACAACGAACGAAGGTGTCTTCTCGTTGTGAAAAGGGCACAGTCCTTTATAGTTTACGCCAGCCTTGCGGAGCGAAACAAACTCTGACACCACGTCAACAATGTTGGCGGCATCCATTATCTTGTCTATAGTTGCCTTGTCTATCATAATGAGTTGCTACGGCCTGACCATGTCTTACCTGCCACATTATAACGGGGCAAGACTGCGGCCGAACTAATGCAAAATTAAATATAAATAGTGAGATAAACAAGATGGCCGCCCGTTTTTTGCATAACCTGCACATTTATTTGACTTTTCATACCACGGCATTTTATTTCTTAATATAGCAGTAGGAAAACATAATTTAAAATCAATATATAAGTAAAACACGGCTTAAAATCACAATAACAAGCCGAATCTGATGACAACATGATATATTCAGACATTCAAAACAGTAAAAATTCATAAAACGGCATAACTCCGAAGGCATGAATTTGCAAAAAAAACGGAATTATGCGAAACATTAGTTATTTAATGGCCTTTATTTTACTTATTCATCGATATTTTAAGTAAATTTGCACCCGAAATGGTCAAAAAGGCCACAAAAATCAGATAAGGCGACCTCTATGAAATGTGAAAGAAACGGAAGCCTGACACTGAGAAACAACATTTTTATAAACTAAAAAGGTAAAAGGAATGAAAAAAGTATTTGTAGCATTGTGCATGACAGGACTGGTTGCAGCCGTAACATCATGCAAGACATCTAACAACGCAGCAACATCAACATCAGAACTTAACGGAGAATGGAAAATAACCGAAGTAAACGGTCAAAACATAACAAAGACTAAAAACCCAAATGAGGCTTTTATCGGTTTCGATGTAGCAAAGAAGAGCATGTACGGAAGCACAAGCTGCAACCGTTTCTTCGGTGAGCTTAACGCAGACGCCAACAAGGGCACAATATCTTTCGGCAATGTAGGCATCACACGTATGATGTGCGAAGACATAAAGACAGAAGAGCAGGTGCTCAAGGCTGTAAACGAAACAAAGTCATACGAGCTGAAAGGCGGAAAGAAACTTACTCTGAAATCTGCCGACGGAAAAGTGCTGATGACTCTGCAGAAGCGCAGCAAATAACAGGCATAAACCTATAAGAGCATTATTATGAAGGTGCTGAAGAAGAAAGCCGACATGGCGCGACAATAATGTCAAACTGCCTGAAACACAGGCCGAAAGCACCTTTAACTACCTAAATACACGGGCGAAAACATACGTTTTTGCCCGTTTTTCTTTGTCAAAAAGCAAAAATAGTGTATTTTTGCAATCTAAGAATTTACATTATAAACTTAATCTATGAATTTGAAAATCATCGTACTTGCAAAACAAGTACCCGACACAAGGAATGTGGGTAAAGATGCGATGACAGCCGAAGGCACTGTTAACCGCGCCGCGCTGCCGGCAATCTTCAACCCTGAAGACCTTAATGCCCTTGAACAGGCACTCAGACTGAAAGAACAGAATCCGGGCTCAACCGTTGGAATCCTCACCATGGGACCTCCGCGCGCAGCCGAAATAATCCGTCAGGGACTCTATCGCGGAGCCGACACAGGATGGTTGCTTACCGACCGTCTGTTTGCCGGAGCCGATACCCTGGCTACTTCTTACGCGCTGGCAACTGCCATTAAAAAGATTGGCGGAGCCGACATCATCATCGGCGGACGCCAGGCTATCGATGGCGATACCGCACAGGTTGGACCTCAGGTTGCTCAGAAACTGGGTTTGGCTCAGGTTACATACGCAGAGGAAATACTGAAGTGCGAAGACGGCAAACTGACAATACGCCGCCATATCGACGGAGGTGTTGAGACTGTCGAGACTCCTATGCCAGTGCTCATCACCGTCAACGGAAGCGCAGCTCCCTGCCGCCCGTGCAACGCAAAACTCGTTATGAAATACAAACACGCCACCGTTCCGCTCGAGCGCACACCTGACATGCCGTATGCCGAGCTTTACGAGACGCGTCCTTATCTTACTCTCAACCAATGGTCTGTGGCCGACGTTGACGGCGACCCGCAGCAGTGCGGACTGGCCGGCTCGCCTACCAAGGTGAAAGCTGTCAAGAACATTGTGTTCCAGGCTAAAGAATGCAAGACGCTGACTTCTGAAGACAGCCAGATTGAAGGCCTTATTAAAGAACTGTTGGACGAAAAGATAATCGGATAAAAAGAATTAACGGAGCCGGCATCCGCCGCCGGCATTACAGAGCCTCAACGGCTGCTGACATTGCGATAACGGCGCTAGCGGAATGACGCAAGCTCCTGATTTTCTTTCAAAATTAAAGCAAGTAAATTATGAATAACGTTTTTGTTTATTGCGAAATAGAGGGTACTGCCGTTGCCGAAGTATCTCAAGAATTACTCACCAAAGGACGCAAGCTGGCCAATCAGCTCGGTGTTGACCTCAACGCCGTTGTGGCCGGTACAGGCATCAAGGGCAAAGTGGAAAGCCAGATACTGCCCTACGGCGTCGACAAGCTGTTCGTATTCGATGCTGAAGGACTGTTCCCCTACACATCAGCACCGCATACATCTATCCTGGTAAATCTGTTTAAGGAAGAGAAACCGCAGATTTGCCTCATGGGAGCAACCGTTATAGGCCGCGACCTCGGTCCGCGCGTATCGTCATCTCTTACAAGCGGACTCACCGCAGACTGCACACAGCTCGAGATTGGCGACTACGACGACAAGAAATCGGGCAAGCACTATGACAACCTGCTCTATCAGATCCGCCCTGCTTTCGGCGGAAACATCGTTGCCACCATCGTAAACCCTGACCACCGTCCACAGATGGCTACAGTGCGCGAGGGTGTTATGAAGCGCGAGATTCTCGACGAGAACTACAAAGGCGAAGTTGTTTATGCCGACGTCGCAAAGTATGTTCCCACAACCGACTATATCGTTAAGGTTATCGACCGCCATGTTGAGAAGGCAAAGAACAACCTCAAGGGCGCGCCTATCGTTGTTGCCGGAGGCTACGGCGTAGGAAGCAAAGAAGGCTTCGACATGCTTTTCAAGCTGGCAAAAGAGCTTCACGGAGAGGTTGGAGCAAGCCGCGCCGCTGTTGACGCAGGCTTTGTTGACCACGACAGACAGATCGGACAGACCGGTGTAACCGTTCATCCTAAAGTCTACATCGCCTGCGGTATCTCAGGACAGATACAGCACATTGCAGGTATGCAGGACTCAGGTATCATCATTTCGGTTAACAACGATCCCGACGCTCCTATCAACAAGATTGCCGACTACGTGATTGTAGGCAACGTTGAAGACGTGGTTCCGAAACTCATCAAGTACTACAAGCAAAACAGCAAATAATCATATAAACCGGGAGCCGTGACTTATTGCCGATTGCCTGTATGACCTGTATCAAAGGTCTGACAGCATAAGCATAAACAGCCACAAGCAGCCGAAGCCGCATCACGGCCAAAGCAGCCACACCACTCCCATTTATCCCATAAAAAGAATAACAACAATGGCAAACTATTATACAGACCATCCTGAGTTTGAGTTTCACCTCAACCATCCTTCAATGAAAAGGATTGTCGAACTGAAGGAGCGCAACTTCGCCGACAAGGATGAATATGCAGACGCACCTGTTGACTATCAGGACGCTTTGGAGAACTATAAAAAAGTGCTTGAGATTACAGGCGACATTGCTGCTAACGTGCTCGAGCCTAACAGTGAGGAAGTTGACCAGGAAGGTCCGCACCTCGTTGACGGTCGCATGCACTATGCATCAAAAACTTACGAGAACCTTGACGTTACACGCAAGGCAGGACTTTGGGGTTTGTCTATGCCTCGCCGTTACGGCGGCCTCAACATGCCGGTAACTCCTTATTCAATGGCTTCAGAGATTGTTGCCGCAGCCGACGCTGGTTTCCAGAATATATGGAGCCTTCAGGACTGTATCGAGACTCTCTATGAGTTCGGAAGCGAGGAGCAGCGCCAGAAATATATTCCGCGCGTTTGCGCAGGCGAGACAATGAGTATGGACCTCACCGAGCCTGACGCAGGTTCTGACCTGCAGCGCGTTATGCTCAAGGCTACATACAGCGAGGAAGAGGGCTGCTGGCTGCTTAACGGTGTTAAGCGCTTCATCACCAACGGTGACTCTGACATCCACCTCGTTCTGGCAAGAAGCGAAGCCGGCACACACGACGGCCGCGGACTGTCAATGTTTATCTATGACAAGCGTCAGGGCGGCGTAACAGTGCGCCACATAGAGAACAAGCTGGGTATACACGGATCACCTACCTGCGAGCTTGTTTATAAGAACGCCAAGGCTGAACTTTGCGGAAACACACGTCTGGGACTTATCAAATATGTAATGGCACTTATGAACGGCGCACGTCTAGGCATCGCCGCACAGAGCGTTGGCGTAAGCCAGGCC
>HF992643.1:13408-13645 GCA_000436695.1 Prevotella sp. CAG:1185
CCGCCTATAACGAGGCACTTGCATACGCAAAGGAGCGCAAACAGTTTGACAAGGCCATCATAAACTTCCCTGCTGTTTACGACATGCTGTCACGCATGAAGGCAAAACTCGACGCCGGACGCAGCATTCTGTACCAGACAGCACGCTACGTTGACCTCTACAAGACTCTTGAAGATATATCTAAGGAGCGCAAGCTCACACCTGAGGAGCGTCAGGAGATGAAGAAATACACACGTC
>HF992643.1:13703-19476 GCA_000436695.1 Prevotella sp. CAG:1185
AAGGGTATGAACTCAGAGTACGTAAACCAGAATGCATACGATGCCATTCAGGTTCACGGAGGTTCAGGTTTCATCATGGAGTATAAGAGCCAGCGTCTCTACCGCGACGCACGTATCTTCTCTATCTATGAGGGAACAACACAGCTGCAGGTGGTTGCCGCAATACGCTACATCACCAACGGAACATATCTCTCTATCATCAAGGAGATGCTTGCAGAAGAGGTAGCTGAAGAACTGAAACCGCTGCAGACACGCGTTGCCAAGATGGTTGAGCTTTATGAGCAGTCTGTCAACTATGTCAAGGAGTCAGGCAATCAGGAGGTACACGACTTCCTAGCACGCCGTTTGTACGACATGACCGGCGACATCGTTATGTCTCTGCTCATGCTGAGCGACGCTACACGTGCTCCTCAACTCTTCACAAAGAGCGCCAACGTTTATGTACGTTACGCTGAAGCTGAAGTTATAGGCCACTCTGCTTACGTTAAGAGCTTCATTGAAGAAGACTTGGTTAACTTCCGCGCTGCTGAAGAAAACGCTGAGGAGAAATAAATAATGAACAAACGAAAAGACATGTAGGACGGTCTCGGCAAAGATATCTGAAAGTCTTTTTATTTGATACGTTACCACTGGTAACAACAACAGACAGGCACATACGGAAACGGTTTCCGCTATGTGCCTGTCTTCATTTTAGCCAAAATCATTTATCATTATTCGGTCTAAGACATTCATCTTGCTGTAGCATTAAAACCTATATGCCAACAGATTTCACTCGTTTTCATGAGTGGTTTGCCATCTGTAAAGTTTTCAATGACAGCAAAATGACGTTTATTTCCATACCTGCCATCTGTCAACAAGATCAAACAGACGGCCGAGTGACTTACGATAAGCCGCAGGATAATGCAGGGCATAGACAAACCACACGTTGTTGCCTTTAACGTATTTTGCGTAATAGCGGAAACCGTCGACAAGCATTCCGTCTTCATAAAGCGACGACGAAACGATAAAACTGTCGCCGTGCCGACGGCACGAGTCGGCCTTCATGGCTGTGGCTATTGAGTCCATATATGCCTTGAATCCACGTTCCTGTCTGTCGTAGACCACGTAACACTCTATCGAAAGTTGCCAGAAGTCGAAGCGTGAACAGCCGAAATAACGGCCTGTGGTGTCGTTGTTCTTTACGAACACGTCTGGATAATATGCAACAAAGCCGAAGTCACGGTCTTTATATTCTGCCAGCGGCGCCGCGTTGAGCCACTCCATGAGCCGTTTGTCCATGTCTGGCGGATAGTCTTTCTTAACTATATCGTCAACACAGAAAGCCATAAAGATGAACAAAAACGCAAAAACAATTATCTTCCGCATAACGTCTAAATCATAAAAATCAAATTGCAGAGCAGATTAAAGCCGTTGCCGCGACTGTCGTGCATACATCTTAAAGACATGAAAAGACAAAGAGCAACGACATGGCGGCAACCGACTTATGTATCTGTGGCAACTATGCAAAAATAAGATTTTGACAATTTTTGGCGGAAAAAACTTACTGACATTTGTCTGACATTTTACTGATAACAACACAAGAAGCGATGTCAGTCATATAAAACAACAAAAAAACGACAAAAACCGGAACAAAGCAATGAATAAATTCGTCAAAAGCCATTATACCAAATGAAACAGACAAACAGCATAACTTTGTTCCGGTACACAACGAATAAACGTTTTAAGAATTTATTTCAACATTATTATATGCCGCAGAATCAGCGTCTTATACTGATGTTTCATGTCTTCGGGCAGGAACGACATGTCGATAAGCTCGAACCATTTGGGCAACACCCTACTGAACTTACGCGCCATATTGTCAATGACTTTCTCATCAATGCCCGACAGAGTGATAGACTTGATAAAGTCGGCCTTGCGCAGTTTACGCTTCTTTCCGTTGAGCGTAAGGGCCAGTTCCTCGGTATCCTCAGGCATGACAAGAGCCGTAGAAAGCATGTCATAGGCAGGCGTAAGCGTATAAACACCGTCCATGGCGTTGTAAAGCGAGAAGTTTTTCAGGTGCATGTCGGCATTGCCGGTTATCCATGAGAACACGACAACTTCCCAGAAGTTGACCAAATCGAGCTTCGGAGTTGACGAATATTTCTTTATTGCCTTGGCAATCTGCTCATAAGAGCCTTTATATTTATATTCGGTAAGGCGCTCTGTAAGCTGACACATATCTTCCATCGGAATCTTGCGGCCGTCTGACGTGCGGTCTATTCGTCTTGTTATATAACACAATTCGCCGTCGCTGAAGCGTATAAGACTATGCGGCACCACGGTTATCTTTGCCGCCTCAGCCAAATGCATGGTGAGGTCTTCAAGCTCGGGCAGCGCACGGTATGTGGTGGTCTGTGGCTTGAGGATGAACCGTCCCCACAGTCCAACTATCGTAAAACGGTCAGGCTCGTTTCTGCCTCCGCGGTCAATATCGAGCGACAGCTTTGCCTGAACACCCGTAAGCGTTGTCTGACTGCGCACCACCTGCCGCGCCAAGTCGCCCAACTGTGCCCTGACATAAGGCAACGAAGGCGCATTGCGTGTGCCGAAAAACTTGCGAGCGCATGCCGGATGAAAATCAACCTGCCCCTCTTTCAACTCCTTGTAACAATAAAGACACCTCATGAGTAATTCATAATTCTTAATTCATAATTCATAATTGGTTCGGTAACTGCAAGAGAGATAAGAATTTCTTAATTCTTAATTTTTAATTCTTAATTAATTACGGCTGTACAAAAGCAGAACAAGAAGAATACCGGCAAAAGTAATTTTCTTAATTCTTAATTTTTAATTCTTAATTTTCCTCTTCCTTGTCGTCCTGCTCCGGCACCACGCTTACGGCTCCTATGCAATCCTTACAGCATGCAAGGAGCAAAGACATGCGGTCGCGCTGATTTATCTTCCAGCTCTTTTCAGCTATGTCAAGCAGCCAGCCTTCAGGTATAAGTCCGTCGAAAAACGGAAAAAGCACAGTGTCGTGATAAGGCTTGTCGGTAAGCGGAAGAGTAAGACTTACCGCCTCGGCACCGTCGGAAGCAAGAAAATCTGGGTCGTACAAGAACGTAAATCCGTTCTCGTCTTCAGTAAGCCGCCCAGCCACACGGTCGTAAAGATATACTATCGCTGTTTTCATAGGCTAAAGGTTTTGAGTTAAGATAACAAATAAAGACGGCCGACACGATTAAACTATGCGATGCCCTGCCCCACTGACAAGGACATTTATCTGCCCTTCTCACTGCCTGAACGTATGTCAACGGCACCAACCTGATGACCGAAAAGGCTCAACACCTGGTTTACCTTGTCCATGCGCAAGGTCTGTTTGCCCTGCTCCAGTTCGCGGACAAAGCGCAGCCCCACGCCCGACTTTTCGGCCAAGTCGACCTGAGTGAGGTTAAACTTCTTTCGCATTTCTTTAACAAAATCTGCTATCAGTCTGTCGTCCATGTTATACCCGTTTGGGTACAAATATACGAAATTAATATATTAATTATACCTTTTAGGGTATAATTTTATTAATTTTATTTCATTTTATACCTTATCGGGTATAAATACAAACAATATTAGCAAACATTATGTTTAATAATTTTATGTATAAAAGCTAAAAAAGGCAGGTTCAACATAAGAGAAGAACCTGCCGGAAGACTACGGACGGCACAGCGCCTCGCACACACGGTCCTGAAAACGGCGGCCCGAAGAGGCGTGGCGTATGCCCATGTTGATTATCGAGAAACACAGCACATGACCGTTAGACGCGGTGCAATAGCCAGCCAAGGCACTCACACCTGTAACGGTTCCCGTCTTGGCATGAACGTTGCCGCGCGCATATCCGCGGCCCATACGGTCGTCGAGCGTGCCGTCAACGCCTGCAACGGGCATCACCTCGCGCAGAGGCTCGTATATCTTGCTGTGCTTATAGGCATATTTAAGGAATGCAACTTCAAGTTCGGGCGACACATAATTATATAAAGAAAGCCCGCTACCGTCGGCAATATAATATTTAGAAGGCTTAAAGCCGAACTGCTGTATCATCTTGTTTATAACCTGACGGCCCTGTTTGGCTGTAGCCGGCGAATAGGAACCTGCCGATGCAGCAAGCTGATAGAACACTGATTCAGAATAAAGATTGTCGCTCTTTTTCATCATACGCTTCATAACGTCGCCTATGGCACGCTCAACGGTGCATATCTCTTTGGCACTTCCAGGCGTGCGTCCGGTGCGAATCTTGCCTTCAACCTTAATTCCGGCCCTGTCGAGCTTGCTTTTAAACGACTCGACAAAGTCGTCCTTGCGCGACACAAGCAAAGGCGAAAGCACTGGATTGTCGTCGTCCCAGCACCATCCCTCGCCGAGCCTGTCGTCATCCTTCATCGAAAGGTCGGCATAAATGTCGCCGTCGATGGTGCTGATGCCACGACTCTCAAGACTGTCTACAAAGTCGTTGAGGTCTGACGAGCTGAACGCAGGATCAAAACCACCCTTGCAATAAAGGTCGCCCTTCAGCACACAGCTGTCTATGCGGCCGGTATAGGCAAGCGTAGTCTTATATTTATAATCGTATCCCAACTTGTCGAGCGCCGTAACTGCCACAATCATCTTCAATGTGCTTGCGGGGCGCATAAGCTGACGCTCGTTGTGCTTGAATATCACCGAGTCGGCCGTAAGGTCATACACCATCATGCCCACCGTTGACGTTTCGAACATATCGTCGCCGAGCAGCGAGTTGAGTCTCGCATTCACATTAGACGGCCACGGAAGGTCATCCTCTGAAATAACAGTGTCGGCGTCAGCCACGTCATTAACCGGCCGAACCGACAGCCCGGCGCCGCCGGCAGGCCCATATAAGCCTATGGCACCTGCCTTTGGCGTGAGCGATAAGAATAAAACAATTACTAATAAATTTGAGAATGCGTAGATTAATCTGTTATTATAGTTCTTCATCTTTGTCTTCATTTATGCAAACACGCTCCTGTCTGTCTCTGACCTCACGCATGAAAGCCTCCTCATTGACAGGCTGCACTGTGGTTTCGTGGCCTGCACCATATTCAATAAGTATGTATCTTACGCCAAGCAGTTTGGGACGTATCACGCTCATGCGTATGATTTCATTGACCGGAACAGACATTTCGCGCGAGAATCTGCCGCGGCTGATTACCAGGCGTCCGTCTGCGGTAAGCACATAAACCGTGTGGATTATCCTCTCAATCATGAGGACAACCACGCCCATGAGCAGGAAACCAACAATGGCATTGACAACCGAACGGTGCCAAAGAGAATACATGGCAGCTACGGCAACCACGATTATGCACGTGTAATTGAGCCACGACGCACGATAATGAAATGAACGGTTCACTGAAACTTCGTTTTTAATTTATCCGCCTAATGACGCCCCGATGACTATGGCCCAACAGCCACGGAACAACGTAACTGCACACCAACAGCATACCGACAGCCACAACATGCCTCCGGCGGGGATATACCGTACATGCAAGTCGCCACAAGACGTACTTTCAACCATGCAAAGATAGCTATTTTATCACTAATAAAGGCATTTTGATGTTTTAAAGTAACCTTATATATGTCAAAAATAGAAATCATGTACACTCAAATTCAAAAATTCTTATTACTTTTGCAAATGTTTTATAATATATCTTTATGGTATTCAAATACGACTTTTTGATTATCGGCGCAGGAGTTGCCGGTATGAGTTATGCCCTTAAAATAGCAAGAGCAC
>HF992643.1:19504-35895 GCA_000436695.1 Prevotella sp. CAG:1185
AGCAAGAGCACACAAAGGCAAAATATGTATTATTTGCAAAACTACACTCGACGAAGCTAACACTGCGTTCGCCCAGGGCGGAGTAGCTTCAGTAACAAACCTCAAGGTGGACAACTTTGAAAAGCACATTGAAGACACCATGATTGCAGGCGACTATATCAGTGACCGCAAAGCTGTGGAGCAAGTTGTCAGAAATGCACCTAAACAAATAGAAGAGCTCGTTAAATGGGGCGTGAACTTTGACAAGAAGGAAAACGGAGAATTTGACCTTCACCGCGAAGGCGGACACTCAGAGTTCCGTATCCTTCACCACGCTGACGACACGGGAGCCGAGATACAGAGAGGACTTATGGCAGCCGTGCGCAACACACCGGAGATTGACATAAAGGAAAATCACTTTGCTGTAGAGATTATCACACAGCATCATCTTGGCATAGAGGTTACAAGACGCACACCTGACATAGAGTGCTTTGGTGCCTATGTGCTTAATCCTGACACACAGAAGGTGGACACTTATCTGAGCAAGGTTACGCTTATGTGTACCGGAGGATGCGGAGCTGTATACCAGTCGACAACCAACCCGATTATATCAACGGGCGACGGCGAGGCTATGGTTTATCGTGCTAAAGGAACGGTGCAGGACATGGAGTTCGTGCAGTTCCACCCGACAGCACTCTATCATCCGGGAGAAACTCACCCGGCTTACCTCATCACAGAGGCCATGCGCGGCTACGGCGGCATACTGAGACTGCCCAACGGCGAATCGTTCATGGAGAAATATGACAAGCGACTCTCACTGGCACCGCGCGACATCGTTGCACGTGCGATAGACAAGGAGATGAAGATACACGGACTTGACCACGTATGCCTTGACGTTACACACAAGGACGCCGAGGAAACCAAGCACCACTTCCCCAACATCTATCAGAAGTGTCTGTCTATTGGCATCGACATCACAAAAGAATATATACCTGTAAGACCTGCCGCCCACTATATGTGCGGAGGTATAAAGGTTGACCTCAACGGTGAATCGAGCATACACCGCCTGTACGCTATAGGCGAATGTTCATGCACAGGACTGCACGGAGGCAACCGTCTGGCAAGCAACTCGCTGATTGAGGCCGTTGTATATGCCGACGCTGCAGCACGCCACAGCCTTGAGCATGTTGACGAATACAGCTTCAACGACAACATTCCTGAATGGAACGACGAAGGAACCATGACCAACGAGGAAAAGGTTCTGATAACTCAGAGCGTAAAAGAGGTCGGACAGATTATGAGCAACTACGTAGGTATTGTAAGAAGTGACCTCAGACTTAAACGTGCATGGGACCGCCTCGACCTGCTGTATGAAGAGACTGAGGCTCTGTTTAAGCGCGTTAAGGCAAGCCGTGACATCTGCGAGCTGCGCAACATGATCAACGTGGGCTACCTGATTACACGTCAGGCTATTGAGCGTAAGGAGTGCCGCGGACTACACTTCACAATCGACTATCCACTCCACGCTTACGACAAAAAGAAAGACTGATAAACTAAAGGTATTGCATCTGCCGGGCGGACATTGGGCTGCACGCGGAAAATATGCCATAAGTTAAGCATAAACGCATAAAAGGTCTGCCGTCTGAACCATCGGACGGCAGACCTTTTTATGTATTGCTAACATGGCAGAAAATGGCTGATTTTTTTGCACAGAGTTTTCTTTAATCTAGAAAAACGTGTTTAAACAGATGTTAATATCAGCATGGTTATCATCCACTTTCATTAACACACGTTCACAAAACAGGAACAAAATGATGTATAATTCATAAGTTTTGCACACCGAAACCATTGAGTTTGCATGCTGATTTGTGCCGTTTTGCACCACAAAAGCTATGCTTTTAGCTCCTAAAAGGCCACCTTTTGCATTTTAAATGTATGGCAACGGATAGTCAGTTTAGCGTAAATTACTAATATACAGATACTTATGTAAACTATCTATATTTCAGCATTTTTCAGTCAAAACGGCGGTATGGCGATGAGCATGGACTGTCTGAGAGCGTCAAAATCAAAAAGTTTTCTGTTTTATTTGTCGTAAAACTCAACAAAATTAATGTGAATATGCAATTATATAAACAATGATTTAACCCTAATCAGCAGTCAGAATTAAGCAGGATTGCAGTATGCTTTTTCGCAGACATGGCATGATGTGTCAATAATATTCATACGGAAAAATGGCTGATGAAGAACAATAATACTACAGAAAGAATAGGTCTGCCTGTATAAATAAACGATATACGGAATGATGAACGATTTAGGTTTAAGACATGGAAAGCCTAAACAAGGAACAAAGTTAGGAGCTGCAACACTTGCAAAAATCACATAAAAATCTTATTTTTGCAGTCAGAGAAATATGTTTAACCCTACTACAAGCCGCATGAACAATGAACACGGCGGCATGCAAAGACTAAAAACACAGCAACATGAACAACACTTTGATAACACGGATAGCCATATTTTTAGCGTCACTGCTATGCATGACATCATGCACGATAGGCAGCGAGGACAACAATGAATATGGAAAAGGAATGTTGGAAGAAGGCACTATTGCGCCCGACTTCATGATATATACCGACAGCGTGCCTGAAGGATTTGCGCTCAGCTCGCTGCGCGGACAATATGTGCTGATAGAGTTTTGGGCGTCGTGGTGTCCCGACTGCCAGAAAGAAACCGAAAACATGAAGCAGATGTATGCAGCTTACGCTCCGAAGGGTGTGGTGTTTGTGGGCGTTTCGTTCGACACCGACAAAGAAGAGTGGCAGCAATATATAAGCGACAACGGCCTTAACTGGATTCAGTTTAGCGAATTAAAGCCGTGGAAAGAGAGTTCTATTTCCACGGCTTACAACGTCAGATGGATTCCCACCTTGTATCTTATAGACAAAGACGGCAGAGTGGTGCTCGGCACGGTCAGCGTTAGCGAGATGAACAGCCGCCTCGCCTCGCTCAACCTTAACGGTCAGTAACGGCAGTGACAGGATTGCCTATGCTGCCGTTAGGAATTTGTATGTCGATCATGGCGCACACCGTAGGCACGATGTCGGTCATCCAAACCTTTTCGTGAGTCTCGCCCGGCGCAACGTGCCATCCCATCAGCAGGAACGGTATGTGAGCGTCGTAAGGATTCCATGTGCCGTGAGTTGTTCCGCCGTCAATCTTGTCGCTGTACACATCATAGTTGGCAGGTTGAACAATAAGCTGTATGTCGCCGCTGCGCATACGGTTGTATCCGTTGATAATCTTCTCGCGGATAAGAGCCGGAACTGTAGCGTCAGACACGTGCTCAAGGTCTACCACATAGGCAAACATCGGATTCTTCTTCAGCCATTCAACGGCAGCCTTCTTAACATCGTCAAGACTTACCGACAGAGCCTCAACGGCTTCATGGTTGATAAACACTTTGTAATTGTCGATGCAGCGCACAAGAGCAGTTTTAGAACCGAACTTGTTAACAAGATATGTGTTGAGTTCTTTTTCTACTGTCGGCACTACAAAGCCGTCGGCAGGTATGTCATGCTCACGCGACAGCTGAATGCTGTTGGCAGCTCCGTGGTCGGCAGTGAGGAACACCAGATACTGATTTTTACCGACATTCTGGTCGAGATAGCTGAACAGGTCGGCAAGACGCTTGTCAAGGTCAACATAAATATCACGTGTTTTGTCGCTGTGAGTGCCATATTTATGGCCTATCAGGTCGGTGCATGAAAAGCTTACCGTAAGCAGGTCGGTAACATCGTCCTTGCCCAACATCTCTCCTTCAACGGCAGCCTTGGCCATTTCCTCGGTTATCTTGTTGCCGAGCGGCGAATAGCATATCTGGTCTTTAGTAACCTTTCCTATGGTTTTGTTATAGTCAGCAGCCCATTTTGGAAGTTCCTTCATATAGTAGGTGCTGCTTATAAATGTGCCTGTGGTATAGTCTATCCAGTAAGCTCCGTCGGCAGCATGTCCGGCAGGAAGAATAGACGCACGGTCTTTCAGCGACACGCCGATTACTTTTGCCTTAAAGTCGGTTGCTATCTTAAGCTCGTCGCCTATGGTTGTGGTGAGCATATTGCGCGGCGACATCTTTCCTTCGTCCGACTTGCTGCCCACTGTATTGACGGTAGAATCGGCACAGCAATAGGTCATCTTGCCGTTAAGCAGAAAAGTGTTGCCGGCTATTCCGTGTACAGAGGGCACAGTGCCGGTGAATATCGAAGTATGTCCAACAGCCGTTACTGAAGGAACATAGTTTATCATCGTGTTCTCACACTTGAAACCTTCGTTCATAAGACGCCTGAATCCGCCTTCACCGAACAGATTGTAATAACGGTAAAGATAGTCCCAGCGCATCTGGTCGACAACGATGCCGACAACGAGTTTTGGCCTTTCAGCTCCAGCAGCCAACGCTCTGGCACAGCCAAAGGCCATAAGCAAAAACACCGCAACGAGGGCGTTTGCCTTCAAAAAGAATCTTTTCATGTTTTGTATATATTATTTACTGTTTGTTCAGGGCGCTAAATTAGCCACATGCGATTACACAGGTGTTTCATTAGTGTTACATTTAAACTACACAGCACCACACAAAAGTGCGGTGCTGTGTACATGCTTATGAAAAAAACTATATTATAATCCTTCACCTGTATATTCGAGCAAAGGCAACGTACCTCTCAATGCTCCGAGAGCGTTATAGGCCAAAGAGCCCATCTCGTCCTCGCCCGGGCAAACAACAACAGGCGCAATATAGCCTACAAGCTGTTTCAGACGGTCGGTGCAATATGTGTCGTAGGCAATGCCTCCGGTAAGGATTATTGCGTCAACCTGTCCTGTCAGAGCCACATACATGGCGCCAATCTGCTTGGCTATGGTGTATATCATGGCGTTGACAACGCTTATGGCATGCTCGTCGCCGTTCTCGACATCACGCGATATTGCTATCATATCGTTTGTTCCGAGATAAGCCGTGAGTCCTCCGCGTCCGCTTATCAGCTGTTTTATCTGTTTCTGAGTGTACTTTCCGCCGAAGCACATCTCAACAAGCTGACCTGCAGGCAGTGTGCCGGCACGCTCTGTTGAGAAAGGTCCCTCGCCGTTAAGGGCGTTGTTGACATCGATAACCTTGCCCTTGCGGTGTGCTCCGACAGATATTCCTCCGCCAAGATGTGCCACAATGAGGTTGAGGTCTTCATACTTACGGCCTATTGAAGCGGCGTATCTTCTCGACACAGCCTTCTGGTTGAGGGCGTGAAACACCGACCTGCGCTCCATGCCCGGGATGCCCGTGAAGCGTGCTTCAGGACAAAGCTCGTCGACAACCACCGGGTCGGCTATATAAGCAGGACACGAACAGCGCGACGCTATTTCGTCGGCGATGAGCGCTCCAAGATTGCAGGCATGTTCCATCTCGGCATGAATAAGGTCGTACTTCATCTTCTCGTTAACGGCATAGACACCGCCTTTGAGAGGTTTAAGGAGTCCGCCACGGCCTATAACAGCATCGAAGTTAAGCTCTATGCCGTCATCGGCAAGCCGCTTCAAGATGAAATCACGACGGTATTCATATTGTTCACTGATATGATGAAAGGCGGCAAGCTCGCTCACCGGATGGTGCGCTCCCGTCATCCATACAGACTTTTCGTCTTCATAAACTGCAAGTTTTGTTGACGTTGAGCCAGGGTTTATTACAAATATTTTCATTCAAGACTGATGTATAAATGAATAAATAAAAGAACGAATATCTGTGTTCTGGCAGTGTTCAGCAGCCGGAAACACTCAAAAGCATTTTAGCCATGAAGGCTCATCAGCCAAGCATGCCTGTGCAGGCAAGGGCCAGACTGTAATATTTTGATTCACACGAGTCGGCACGTGATGCCACTACTACCGGTACAGTGGTTCCGCAAAGTATGCCGGCTGTCTCAGCCTTGGCAAACAATGTGATTGTCTTGTAGAACACGTTGCCCGACTCGATGTTGGGGAATATAAGCACGTCGGCATTTCCGACAACAGGCGATGTTATGCCTTTTATGCTGCCGCTGTCGGCATCGCAGGCCGTCTTGACATCCATAGGGCCGCCCACGCACACATCGCCGTATTCGCCGGCTTCGGCACGTTTCTTCAACTCTTCATAGCACAGAGTGTGAGGGAACTTCTCGTTTACCTTCTCAGTGCAGTTAATGAGTGCCACACAGGGACGTTCAACTCCGATGTGACGGCTCACGCCGATTGCATAACGCATAATAGCGTCAAACTGATCGATAGTGGGACGAGGAATGACAGCCGCGTCGGAGAACACTATCAGCTTGCGATATGTCGGTATCTGCGCTATTGTTATATGGCTCAATACTCTGCCTGGTTCCAGCAGTCCATGCTGCTTGTCGAGAATAGCACGCAAAAGGTTATCCGTGTTTAGAGTGCCTTTCATGAGCACTGCCGCCTGACCTTCCCTGACAAGCGCCACAGCCTTTCTGGCTGCATCATCGGGAGTAGGCTCTATAAACACCTCAACATGACCTTCATAAAGTGAGCGAAGACGCTCGAATTCGGGCTTACACGCACCAGCACAAACCAACAAGAAGTCGGCAATTCCTTCTTTTAGGCACCGTCCAACAACGTATTCAGTGTGTGAATCAGCCGGGCAAACTACTGCCACACGCTTTCTGTTTGTTACAGAACACTGACGGCTGACGATGTCATCAAAATTTCGTATTGATTCCATAGTGTTTTAAGATTTGAGTATAAAGACTATGATTCTGCGGGATAAATAAGGCCTTTAGCCTGTCATTAACTGCACAAATCGTCTTGTTTTGTGCAAAGATAGTGTAACAATGGCAAACTTCAAAATAATTAAGGCAATAATAATGCGTTTTAAAGAATTTTAGACCAAACTATACGAAAAATTGCGTTGTCTATGTCATAAAGGTATCAAAATCTGTGTTTTCCATGGATTATCAATAATGTATCTTTACAATAAGATATAAGAATAGCTTTTTATAAAACAAAAAGAAAGTAACAATCTATAACCGCAACATACAATAAGGCATAACAACAATGCGTAAATACGGACATTGAATCATGCTTTGGCACGCAATCAATTATAGACTATAAGTAAAATATCACGATTTTGTTTAATTAGACACAAAGAAAACATCACTAAGCACATAATTATAAGAATATCACATACTTTCAATTTAAAACTCGGACGATATTACTCACTGAAAGACATGAATAGAAATAAAGTTTGAGCAATGAAAATCAAGAACGTAAAGATGCACAACATGCATAAAAAGAAAATACCGTGACGCACATACATGCACTGAGGAAAACTGTTATTCAATCTTTCCGAATCATGTATGTGCGCCACGGCGTATGGTTTATCGCGTAAGCGAGAACTTCAGGCTCAGACCAAAATCCTGAGTCGTTGTAGGATAACTGCTGCTCGAAAGCAACGGTGTGTTTGTCTGACAGTCATAATAGAAGCTCATCGTCAGCAGGCGCGACAATGTATAGTCGGCCGAGAACGACAGCTTAAACGCTGTGTTACCGCTGCTTGCCGAACTTGTCATTGAGGCTATGTCGCGGCAGATGGCAGCCTGTTTGCGGTAAGACAAGTCGAGACGCAGATTGAGGTCAGTGTTGAAACCAGAACTGCGAGTATTGGCAGATGTCGAATTGTTATTGTTGTTGTCATCATCATTGCGGTTGCTCTTAACCTTACGACGACGACGGCCTCCAAACAATTTGAAGTTGTTTATCTTATAGCCCATACCCAAAACCCAGTCGTGGCTTGTTGCCTCGTTAATCTGAATACTCGTCATACTCAGTGTTAGAACCCTGGTCGTGCGGTACTCCAGTTTGCAGGTGAGGTTGTTCTTAAATGTCATATCAATACCAAGCAACGGCGAGAACGCCTCGTTGATGCTCACCGTACTTATATTATACATGCTGCTAGGCACCGGATTTCCGGTTGACACATCATTGACAAAGCCAAGTCCGTTCATATATTCCATAAACGTACTGTAAGAACTGTATGAGCCTACGGCATAGATGCTCTTGTAAGAGTGGTTGATGTTAACGCTCTTAAACAGGTCACGGAACCACGGCAGCTGTGTCAGTCCGCTATAACGCAGCGTCCAGTTAGGCAACAGACGCGACAATGCAGGGAATATACTAAGCGAGTTGCCGCCCATGCTTGTGTAAGAAGCCAGGAAGGCTGGTATCATAACATCGGCACTATACTTGCTGACCGAGCCGTTGGCAGGGTCGAACTTCTGTCCGGCGAGCGAGCTTCCGGCAGGATATTCGGCATTGGCATACTGAGCCTCAACGCGGGTTCTGAACGATTCAAGCGAGTTGCAGAATTTCTCGAACGTAGCAGAATGATATCCGTTGTTGGCATTTCCCATTCCCTCGAAAGCGCTGCCAAGGCTTATTGTAGTCATAGTGAGCGTTCCGCTCTGCGTAGTCGGCGAGCCGCTATACATATATTGTATGCTCTTCGACTTTGTTTCAGTGCGGCTTGCATTGAGGTCAATCTTCAGATTCTTCACTGGTTCGAGAGTCATTCGGAGTTGCAAGTCCTCTGTAAGGCTCGTAGTTGCCGGTGTTGCCACACTGTCGTTCATCAACAGCCATCCGCGCTCAGCACTCTTGTTAATATAACTGTCGTCTACCAAACCAAACGCGAAGTCGAGTCCAGGAGCCATTCCGCCGCCGCTGCGCTGACCGAACACGTCGCCCACATTAGGCATAAAGCCCGGAAGATACATGCTGTACTGGTTGCGGTAAGAGAAACTTACGTTGCGAACAAGCATCAGTCCGCGTGCCACACACTGAGCAGCCTTATACCAGGCGTTCTCATCAAGAGGAGCCTTAGGCGTAACAGTTATCTTCAGAGTTGTAGTGCTGTCAACCTTAGATGTTATCTTTATGCGGTTGTTGTCAACCTTCTTATATTTCAGTTTAAACGCCTTGCCGTCTTTTGTCTTTGCCGACACAATTAGCCTCTTGCTGTTCTTGCCGTGCGAAACAATCAGAGTAGTGTCAGGCTTCAGCACAATCTCCTTTTCAAAACTGCGCTTGTTCTTTGGCAAGGCCTTCTTTTCATCCTCGGCATCCTTGCCGTCCTTGCCTTTAGCCTTAGATGTTCTGTTGTTGGCCTGATTCCTCGCATTCTTCAGATTGTTGCCAATCTTAAGAGGCGACTTACGCTGCGTCCTGTTAGTTTTGTTGAAGCGCTCGTTCGCCTTTTTCAAGAACGGCACATGATTGTAGAGGCGCTCAAGATTGAACGTTCCGTTAAGGTTAAACGTTCTGTTGGTAGAAATCTCATTACCAAGCGACGTTCCGTCCTCAAGATCAGTTCCGCGCGTCCAGTTGTAAGTAGCGTTATAGTTAGCATCAGAATTAACCCAGTCGAATATAGGAATAAGGTTAAGCGGCAACTGATACGACATGTTGAACGTCTGGTTATAGTCAAGCGGACGTCCGAAGTCCTTTATGCTCGTCCACACAGAGTCTTTCCATGCCGAATACTGGTCGGGATAGAGGTCTTTGTTTATCGGAGTGTAAGGCTCTTCAATCTCGGCATGAGTTGCACTGTTGAAGTTCATGTGGAGATTCTTTGTAAGGTCCCAGCGTATAGAGAACTCACGGTTCCACAAGAACTGCTCACTGAACGTCAGCGGCAGCTGGTTGCCCTCAGTGCTTTCCATGTCGCGCTCCTGAAGTTCATAATAGTTTCGCAGCATTTCCGTGTCGAACGTTATATTCTGCGGCAGCCAGTTAAGTCCGAAATTCTTTACAATGTCATACCACTTACTCTTGCTCTTAATCATCTTCTTGAACGGCTCGAAGGTCTTATAGACAGGAGTGTAGCTGTAGTTGATGGCTCCTCGCCAGTTGTCTTCATTCTCATAAACGGTTGTCTCGCCGCTGGTATGGCGGTGACTGTGGCTGTAAGAGAACGAGAAGTTAGCCGGGTCGTATGGCATAGGGTGACGCTTGGTCTGTATTCCGACACGCACGTTCGACAAAGAGAAGTTGGTGTTTGTGGTCTTTGTTACGGCAATGCTCTCAATAGAGTCGCGCTCCTGCTTGTTGGCAGTAGCATCGAGAGCATCGTCAAGAAGCATATCGGTGTCAAGCGGATTATACTTCGGACGCGTTTCTTCCTGCGTTATCGAGTAATAAAGCGGAGCCGTAACCTTGGCTTTGTCGGGGAAGAACTTGCCCAATTCCACGTTTGCAGTGAAGCTGTAAGTCTTATAATCGTCCTGTGAGCGCTCGGCCACGCCGTCCTCAAGTCCGCCGAAACCGCTGGTAACCATCTTTCCTGTGGCATTTATCGTTCCAACATCAGACAGCTGAACGTTGAGCGCACCCTGTGCAGCCCATCCGCCTTCGTTGTTATACTCCTTCAGTCGAAGCTCGTTGACCCACACCTCTCCCGACTTCATCTCGCCTGAAAGGTTGCGCACACCAATCATCATTACCTTTACTTCGCCAAGACTCGGGTTACCCATAATGCTCACCTTATTATTTGGATTGTCACTATCGTAGGCCGAATATACAGAATTATATGATGCAAGACCGAGTCCGCGGGCCTTGTTGCGCTCTTTCTTGAGTGAAGTAAACACACTCAGAGGTATGTCGAGCATATTCTCCTCAGGCCATACAAGCTTACAGTCAGCAAGGTTATAGCGGTTATATTCACCCGGAGCGGTAAGCTTCAGAGGGATTTCATACTCATAATAGTTGTTCTTATAGTCGCTTCCCAGACGCACAAACACAGCCAGCTGATTGTCAGTAAGGTTAGTTGTGTTCTGCTCAAAGGCATTGGCGTGGGCAAACATCTGCAGACGCTTATACTGACGGATGTCCAGCGTAGAGTTCTTATACACGGCCTTCGACTCGTTAGTCGACATATTCTCCACAACAATGCTAAGAGCCTGCTCATTGTCCTCTGTAAGCTGCGGCTGTGTCGGGTCCTGTCCGCGCTGTATTCCCGGAGGCAATACATAGTTGACAGGCACCTTACTGCTGTTCTCTTCTATGCTGACAGCACTTGCCGACATTGTTCCTGTCTCATGCGCGCCGGTGTTAAGCGACTGGTCGTATACACGCCATTCACCTCTTACCAGGTCGAATGTGGCGAAACGCAGCACAATTGGCTTCTTGAAGTTGGTGAGGAACATGCGCATAAAGCGGATAGACGTGAAGTCGTTAATAGAACCAACACGCTCCTCATACTCATTCAATGGAATTCTGAACTGATACCACGTTGCGTGTCCCGTTGTGTTATTGCGCAACGCCGGTGCCGTTTCACGCTTGTCAACAATAAAGTTTCGTCCCACCACAAGGTCTTCCGGGCGGATACTTATCTTATACTGATAATACTTTTCATACTCGTTCAGCGTATAGTCCTGGTTGATATCCTCAACATCAGGCGTTGTCTTGTAAGACGTGTCGTAGCTCTCGCTGCGGTTCTCGCTGTCGGGAGAGTTGCCCTGAGGATTGTTTATTCTCTTGTAACGCTGAAGAATTGAAGCCTGAATACGGTCGAAGTCTGATCCGCGGAAATAGTGATAGTCGTCGTTGGCAGGGTCGTTCATGATTGAGTCGAGCTGCGCTGCCGACACCTTGCCCTGTATTGCCGTAAGAAATTCCTGATACGGACCGAACTCTTTTTCCTCTGCATCGGTAAGTCCGTTGAATCCAACATCCTGCAATGCTCTTGATCCGCTTGTTGTGGCAAAGGCATAAGTTACAGTTGCCTGGGTAGGTATCTTACCCCACTGTGTTGTGGTGAAACTGCTTGAACCGTCAACTGGCATTCCGCTCTCATAGAATTTCTTACCGTCGCGCAGTATGTCCTCGCTCACTTCTCCAAGATTTATGTAGAAGTCGCCACCATACTCGTTGGCGTCGCTCTGCTCGTTAGAATAGATAAACGGGTCGAGCAGCCAGAACTCTATATACTCGATGTTGGCTGTCTCGAAGTCGCTTGTGTCGAGCTTACGCATCATTCCGCCCCAGTGCTGCTGAGGATTCTGAAGCGTACCGTCATAATTAAGGTTAGGATTAAAGTTGTAAGGACCTCTTTCAGAGGGATAATACGCAAGGTTAAGTATAGGCAATGTTGCCGTTGCACCGCTGTAGCTGTTGTTGTCGCGGTCAGGGAAAAGCTCCTTTACATAAACCTCACGCACATAATAGTTGCTGAGCTGCTCGAGGTCGCCCTTAATGTGGGCAGGAGTAAGCGACGAACTGCGGCGCGTGAACAGCGGGTCGATGTTATACCAGGCCAACAGAGCGCGGTTGTATCCGCTCGCAAGAGTGGTCTTGTCCGACTGCTCCGGGAACATCGACGGCACGCTCGATATTATCCACGACGTAGGCGTCGACACGTCTATAGTGCTTTTGGTGTTCTCGAAGTCGTCGATATACGACGCGTTGTCCTGCACTCCGCTTGCCTGTCCGGCAATGAGCTGTGCAAACTCTCCCGTGAATGATATGACAGAAGGCTGTGTACAATGGAGGAAAGGCAACTTGTCGAGCATGTTGGTGAGCCACTGGCTCTCCTTCTTCCAGTTGATGTTTACGCCCCACAATGTGTTGTTGAGCGGCTCGGAGCCCATTGTAACCTTAGTAGTAAGCGCCTGTTCCGACAGGTGCTGAATAGTACCGCTTATCTGAAAATCCTTTGAAAAGTCATATTGCCAGTTGAGTCCGAGCATGGTTTTGCGCTCCTGGGCATAGTCGGTGTTGCTTTCAAGTGATACGTTGATTGACGTTCCGGCATCAATCAAACTCTGATTGAGGATGGTAACCTCACCTGCCGAATAGTCAACGGTATAGTCTGAACCTTCGGTAAGCGTAACGCCTCCTGCCGTAACCACGACAGAACCTTGCGGCACGTTGTATGCACCGAGCGATATAACGTTGGCCAATGTTCCGCGGAACTGTCCAACGAGCTGATACTTATCCTTCTCGGCTATCTGCTTTGCTATGGTCTTGGTAGAATCATAAAGCTCGGTGAAGCTATATTTCTGAGCAATGTCTGGGGCTACGCCCTTAGCCGTCAAGGCGTTATACATATATTGGCCAAAAGGCTCTGCCTCGGGGAAGAACACGCGGCCGTTGCTTATGGTGTAGCCTTCAACATAGTCGAAATATCCGTTGCTGTTGGTCTTGTTGTTATTGTCAAGGCGGTCGGCACCGAGAAGCTTTATGATGGTCTGATCCTTAACCTGCTGCTCGGGGATGTAAGACAGATAAACGCCTGTGGTGTCACTCTGATACTTAACGTCAAGGCGGAACTTGTCTTTCTCAACCGAAGAGGCAAGATAATACACGTTCTTCATCATCAGGTCCCAGTTGCCCTGCTGCGGGTTGTTGCTGGTGTTCTTTAATGACTTTACAAAGAGAGCCTGATTTACGTCCTGTATATCTGACGCAAACTCTCCCACCTGATAAGTAACTCCGCCGTAAGTATATTCATAGGCAACTGCCAGCACCTGGTCGGTCTGTAGCGTCGTTTTCAGCGAGACATAACCGAGAGATGTGTTTACGGTGTATTCAGAACTATTGAGCAGTCGTGCGCTTTCAAGCTTCTCATAGTCAACGCCGCCGACAAATCCCGGTATGGCGTCGAGCACCGATGATGTCTGGTCGATATTGCGCGCCGCGGCATAGCTGTTCACCATCGACGAATATTCGCTGTTGGCATTGTTGCCTGGCACGGGCTGTCCTGTAACTCCCCACATAGAGTTGCTCACCTTGGTGTTCTCGCCTAAGTCGGTAAGAGCCACGATGTCGCGCGAGTTTGTAGTTGTTCCTGTCTTGTTGGTAACCCAAATCTCCACGCGGTTGATGGTTATACCTGTGGTTATGTTGGGCAACTTCTGCATCGCGGCGTCGTATTTGTCGCGGAAATACTGCGAAAGGAAGAAGTGGCGGTTCTCCTCATAGTCAGAAGCGTCAAACTCAAACGGAGTAAGCTGCACGCCGCCCTGCGACGACACGCTCTTCGACGACGATTTTTTCTGCGAGATGACGGTCTGCAGCGACAGCTTGCCAAACTGCAGGTCGGTGCGTATACCGAAGAGTGAGCTTGCTCCCTTTACGAGCGACGAGTTGCTGGGGAACGAAACATTACCGCCCTCAACGAGCTTTATTATCTCGTCTTCCTTGCCCTCATACTTCAGTTTCATGTTCTGCGAGTCGAAGTCGAACGTAGCGTCGGTGTTGTAGTTGAGGTTCATGTTCACCTTGTCGCCCACCTTACCATTAACGCTCAGGTTTATCTTCTCGTCGAAGTCCATCGTCGTGGTCTTTCGGTTTCTGATTGGCAGCGACGGGTTGTCAATGTTCTTCAGCGTTGCTCCAAACTTCAGTTCGGCCGTTCCCTGAGTCTTTATTCTCACACCGCCCGGGCCGAATATCTTTTCTGCCGGTCCGAGGTCGAAGTGCATGTCGGTGAACGAGAATTTCTCCTTGCCCTGCTCCTTCACAATCTCGTCGTTCTTTGAACGGAAAAAGCGGTCAAACTCTTTTTTCTCGCTCCACGCCCTGTATTCTTCGGGCGTCATGGCTATAGGGGTAGACAGATATCCGTCGCCCATCTTTGAGCCTATGAAATAGCTGTTCAGCGTGTCGTTATATACAACGTCCTGCGATATGTTGTCAGGCAGCGACAAGTCGGCCATTCCTTTATCAAGGTCGTCTTGCGTTATTGGCACCGTGCGCTGAATTTTCCAGCGCGGATGCAGCAGCGAGTCGGGTATAGAGTCTTCCTCTATTATCACTTCGGGCATGGCCACCTTGGGGCGCTTGGCCGTGTCGGCCTTGGCCACGTTGCTTTGGGCGGCCTGCCTGCGGTTGTTCTGCCGCGTGCGGTCGTCCTGGCCATTGGGCAAAGCAAGTCCGTAACTTGCCGCACTCACGGCAAGCATTATCAGCAATAGCCCGTAAATCACCCTGTTTATACGCATATCAAAGTTAATTCTGAGAATGGGCGGCACTCATAGCGGCCGTAAACTTTATCTTATCAGAATATCCCCGACACCATTCCCGCTTTTTTGAGTTGTTCTTATTCTTTTTTTATCTGTCGTCTTTGCGGCAGGTTTATTTTATCTGTTTCAAGGCCAGCTTCACAACCTGTTCAACCGGCAGGTCGGGCTGTTCCTTCAAAATGGCAACGACAACCTTTGCCGACGGTGCCGGAGCAAAGCCGAGCATGGTAAGAGCGCCAACGGCCTCGTCCTTAACTTCCTTGTTCACCACGTCAGACGGCTTGCCTGCCTCCTGCGGCATTTCGCCTGCAATGCCTAATGTGGCTATCTTGTCCTTCAGGTCTACTATTATTCGCTGTGCAGTGCGCAGGCCAATGCCCTTAACCGTCTTCAGCACGCGCTCGTTGCCCGACGAGATTACGCCGCACAGCTCGGCTGGCGAAAGCTCCGAAAGAATCATGCGTGCAGTGTTGGCTCCCACGCCCGACACCGAGATTAGCAGCAGAAACATGTCGCGCTCGGCGCGCTCCGAAAAGCCGAAGAGCGCATAAGTGTCTTCGCGTATGCTCTCGTAGACATAAAGTTTCACTTCGTTTTTGCCCTGTATGGCTGTATATGTGTTGAGCGAAATGTTAAGGCCATAGCCCACTCCGCCCGTGTCTACCACGGCATAAGCAGGACTAAGTTCAGCCAGTTCGCCTCTTACGTATTCTATCATTATTTTGTCTGAATTGCTTTTATACCTATTTAATAACGAGCTTATTTGTCTTTTATTGCATGGCGCGGTGCTATTTAACCCAAAAATGTCGTCAGGCATCGGTAACCTGACGACATTTTTGTATCTTAAAGATTCAAATAAGCGCTGTTCAGCCCTATACGGGCATTATCCTTTTACTTATATCTCATCCATTTTATCATCTCGCCTATCGACGGTTTCTTGCCGTACATGAGTATGCCTACTCTGTAGATTTTGCCTGCCATCCATATCAGGGCAAGGGCCGAAGCGTAGAGCACTACGAGCGAAAGCACCGTGTGCCATACCGGAGCGCCGAGTGGAAGTCTTACCATTGACACTATAGGCGAAGTGAACGGTATGAACGAACACCACACTGCCAAAGGTCCGTCGGGGTTGTCGGCACTGTAGATTGCGGCATAAAGGGCGAATACAAGCACAATGACGATGGGCGTCATAAACTGCTGCGAGTCTTCCGACTGGTTGACAGAAGCGCCTACGGCGGCGAATATAGAGGCGTAAAGCAGGTAGCCGCCTATAAAGTTGAGAACGAACACCAGACCGAGCACGGGCAGATTAAGTCCGGCTATTGCCGACATCACTGCCGACATATCGCCTGAAGCCATGTC
>HF992644.1 GCA_000436695.1 Prevotella sp. CAG:1185
ATAATGTTTAGTTTTTTTGAGTGACGAAGTCAGGAAAGAGTTTTTTCATACTGCGAAACGTGTCTTTTCATACTGCGAAAGGCCACCTTTCAGTATGCAAAAGGCCACCTTTGGGCATGTAAAAGGATACCTTTTACAATGCCGTTTTTACATAAAGCGAAATATGTATTTACGTAAATCATGTAATAAAAAAATCCCCTCAACTCCTAACAACCGAAGAGCAAAGGGGATATTATCTCAAACTATGTTTATCAGTATAACAGAATCAGTCCGGCAAAACCGCTGTAGCATATCATGCGTATGGGATTGATCTTGAAATGCCACGTGCCCACCATGGTTGCCACAAAGAGGAAGCAGCTAATCCAGAACTGCCAGGGATTGACAGACGGGGCACTGAAGTTCTCTG
Organism: Prevotella sp. CAG:1185; assembly: GCA_000436695.1. Taxonomy (GTDB): domain Bacteria; phylum Bacteroidota; class Bacteroidia; order Bacteroidales; family Bacteroidaceae; genus Prevotella. The sequence continues at coordinate 407 of HF992644.1, forward strand.
GAGTCATAAGCAGCAGAGTAGCTGCACCGAGCAGTCCGACAACGGCAGGACGAAGACCTGAGAAAACGCTCTGAACCGTGGGTGTGTTCATATATTTCATGAACAGGCGCGATATGAGTATCATAAGTATAAGCGAGGGCAGCACCAGCGCAAAAGTGGCTGTTACGCTGCCGAGGATAGACATCCAATAGCCGTAGCCGGCATTGTGAACGGCAGTATAGCCACAATAGGTGGCAGAGTTGATGCCGATAGGTCCGGGAGTCATCTGACTTATTGCCACGATGTCGGTAAACTCGCCAGTGGTGAGCCATCCGTGATTATGCACCACCTCGCCCTGAATGAGCGAGAGCATGCCGTAGCCGCCGCCGAAGCCGAACAGGCCGATCTGAAAGAAGGTTATGAACAAATAGAGGTAAATCATGAGAATATGCTCTTTATCGGTTCGTAATTTTTTTAGATTAATGTCACTCCGTAGGCTTTATATACTTGCCGTAGACATAGCCGCCGATGCCGGCAACGAGGATGACAAGTATGGGCGAGACGCCGAGCAGCCATATAGCCAGCGCACCGGCAATGGGTATCCAGCAGTTGGTGAGAGTAATCTTTGCGCTCTTGCCCAACTTGAACGTGGGCACGGCGATGAGAGCCACCACAGCCGGACGTATGCCGCGGAAGATAGCCGCAACAACCTTGTTGTCCTCAAACTGATGAAAGAACATGGCTATGGCCAGAATGATGAGGAACGAGGGCAACGCCGTGCCCAGACTGGTGAACACTGCCCCCTTGACCTTCTTGAGCTTATAGCCGATAAACACACTCACGTTGATGGCGAGCACGCCCGGACAGCTCTGGGCTATGGCTATGATGTCGAGAAAGTCTTCCTTGCTCACCCATTTCTTCTTGTCGACCACCTCCGACTCTATTATCGGAATCATGGCGTAGCCGCCGCCCAGGGTGAACAGGCCTATCTTGAAAAAAGTCTTGAAGCTCTCTAAATAAAAATTACTCATCCTTATTTGTGTTATTAAAATACGAAAAGTAAAAAGACATGCGCCACACCCCGTCAGTGCCAAACCCGGCAGCCTTTATGTAAGACACGTCCGGCATTGCCACAGCCGTAAGGACAGGCTCTTGTCTTTTTACTTTTCAGCTTGCTTGTTTATTATTTGTTCTTTTCAATCCACTTGCGCGCATTGACAAATGCCTCAATCCACGGCGTAACGTCGTCGTTGCGGCGGTCGGCGGGATACCATGCGTTCTGCCACGGGAAGATGGCGCGCTCAAGGTGAGGCATCATTGCCAGATGGCGTCCGTCGGCAGAGCAGATACCTGCAACGGCATAGTCAGAGCCGTTGGGGTTGCCTGGATATTCGGCATAGTTGTATTTTGCGACAACATTATATTTGTCTTCGCCCTCAGGCAGATAGAACTTTCCTTCTCCGTGAGCCACCCAGATGCCCAACTTGTTGCCGCTCAATGAGCCGAACATAACGCTGTTGTTCTGCTGTATGTCAAGGCTGAGGAACGCGCTCTCAAACTTGTGCGAGTCGTTGTGCAGCATCTTTGCCTTCTTCTCATGCTCAGGATTGATAAGGTTAAGCTCAACCATAAGCTGGCAGCCGTTGCAGATGCCGAGCGACAGGGTGTCCTTGCGGGCATAGAACTTGTCGAGAGCCTCCTTTGCCTTCGGGTTGAAGAGGAACGCTCCTGCCCATCCCTTGGCAGAGCCTAATACGTCAGAGTTAGAGAATCCGCCGCAGAACACAATCATGTTGATGTCCTCGAGAGTCTCGCGGCCGCTGATAAGGTCGGTCATCATAACGTCCTTTACGTCGAAGCCTGCAAGATAGAGCGAGTAAGCCATCTCGCGCTCGCCGTTAGTTCCCTTCTCACGTATGATGGCAGCCTTGATGCCTGTGCGCTCGCGGCGGTCGGCAGAAATGCCATACTGCTCGAGCTTGCCTGTGAACGAGTCGTTGAACTTCATCTCCAGCGGCTGTTTCTTATAGTTGTCGCGGCGTGCCTCGGCACATCCGTTCATGCTCTGGTCGCGGTCGAGCAGATATGAAGTCTTGTACCATACGTCACGCAGAACGTCGATTTCAAATTCGTGATTGAACGCGCCCTTGGTAACCTTCAGGGTGCGTGTGCCTACAGCCGGCTTACCAATCTTAGCGTAGCTTATGCTGTTGTTGTCCATTATTGTCTTGAACTCCTCGGCATCCTTGTCGGCAATCTGAACGATAACACCGGGGTTTTCTGCCATAAGAATCTTAACCATGTCGTCGCCGCTGATTTCCTTCAGGTCGATGTCCATGCCGCCCTTTGTGTTGGCGAAGCACATCTCGAGGAGAGTGGTTATCATACCGCCGGCGCTGATGTCATGACCTGCCATTACGAGGTCTTTCTTGATAAGCTCCTGAACGGTGTTGAACGCATCGCGGAAGTATTCAGGATTCTTCACTGTAGGAACGTCGTCGCCTACCTTGCCGAGGCTCTGTGCGAAAGCACTTCCGCCCAGACGCTGCTCGTCGAACGAGAAGTCGATGTGATAAAGGCTCGACTTGGCGTCGTTTACTACAACGGGAGACACAACCTTGCGGATGTCTGAAACCTCAGCGCCGCTGCTTACGATAACTGTTCCCGGACTGATAATCTTTGTTCCGTCGGGATACTGCTGACTCATTGAGAGAGAGTCTTTACCCGTAGGAACGTTCACCTTGATGTCGCAGCAGAAGTCTGACAGAGCCTTAACGGCGCTGTAAAGACGTGCATCCTCGCCTTCCTGTGAGCGGCAAGGCCACATCCAGTTGGCTGAGAGGCTTACGCTGTCGAGACCTTCCTCGAGCGGAGCCCATACTATGTTGGTGAGCGACTCGGCTACTGACAGCACGCTGCCTGCCTCGGGCGAAGCCAGACCTGCCTGAGGAGCGTGTCCGAGGGCTGTGGCTATACCTTTGCGTCCGCGATAGTCGAGAGCAACGACACCGCAGTCGGACAGAGGCAACTGTATTTCGCCCTGACACTGCTGGCGCGCAATCTTGCCGGTTACGCTGCGGTCAACCTTATTTGTGAGCCAGTCTTTGCAGGCAACGGCCTCAAGCTGCAGCACGCGGTTGAGATACTCGTCGAGCTTGTCCTGGCTGTAAGTTACGTTTTCATAATGGCGCTCTACAGTCTTGTCCACCATATAGGTCTTTGGTGAATGACCGAACATCTGAGCAACGTCGAGGTCGAAAGGCTTAACGCCGTCGCCCTGAACGAACGAGAAGTGAGCGTCGCCTGTGGTCTCGCCTACCACATACAACGGGGCACGCTCGCGCTCAGCTATCTTGCGCACATGTTCAATATGTTTTTCGTCAATGAGCAGACCCATGCGCTCCTGACTTTCGTTTGCTATAATCTCCTTGCTCGACAAGGTCTTGTCGCCTATAGGCAGCTTGGTCATGTCTATCTGACCGCCGCACTCCTCAACAAGCTCTGACAGACAGTTAACGTGTCCTGCCGAACCGTGGTCGTGGATGCTGACAACCGGATTTACATCTTCCTCGCACAATGCACGTACAAGGTTGTAAGCACGTTTCTGCATCTCGGGGTTGGCACGCTGAACAGCGTTAAGCTCAATGCCGTTGCTGTAGCGACCGGTGTCTACAGAAGAAACACTTCCGCCGCCGAGACCGATGCGATAGTTGTCACCGCCAACAACAACAATCTTGTTGCCCTTCTGCGGCTCCTTCTTCAGGCAGTCGCGCTTTGTGCCGTAGCCAACGCCGCCGGCAAGCATGATAACCTTATCGTAAGCATATTTCTCGTCGCCTTCCTTATGCTCGAATGTAAGCACAGAACCAGTGATCAGCGGCTGACCGAACTTATTGCCGAAGTCTGACGCACCGTTAGAAGCCTTGATAAGAATCTGCTCAGGTGTCTGATACAGCCATTTGCGCACGGGCAGGATGTCCTCCCAGTCGCGTCCGCCGTCGATGCGCGGATAAGAAGTCATGTAAACGGCTGTTCCGGCGATAGGCCATGAACCTACACCACCACCCATACGGTCGCGAATCTCACCGCCCGTACCGGTAGCGGCACCGTTAAACGGCTCTACGGTTGTAGGGAAGTTGTGTGTCTCGGCCTTCAGAGAGATAACGCTCTCGATGTCCTTAACACGGAAATAGTCAGATGTAGACTGGTCTTCCGGGGCAAACTGCTCGATAACAGGACCCTGTGAGAAAGCCACATTATCTTTATATGCACTCAGAATTTTGTGCGGATTCTCTCTTGTCGTCTTCTTGATCATGTTGAAGAGCGACGACTCCATCTCCTTGCCGTCGATGATGAACACACCGCCGAAAATCTTATGGCGGCAGTGCTCTGAGTTGATCTGTGCGAAACCGAAGATCTCAGAGTCGGTCAACGGGCGGCCAAGCTCTTTCTCAATCTTGTGCAGATACTCAATTTCCTCGGGCGACAGCGCCAGACCTTCCTGCTCGTTGTATTCCTCAAGGTTGTCAACGTGCTTGATAGGTTCAGGCTTGTGGTCAACAGTGAAAATGTTCTGGTCCAGTCCGTCGTACATGCGCTGCAGCATGGGGTCATGGTCGGCATCCTTGCTGCTTACGGGGAAGTATTCCTCTATACGCGAAATGCCGTTCAGATTCATGTTTTGTGTAATCTCAACGGCATTTGTGCTCCAGGGGGTAATCATCTCGCGGCGCGGGCCTACGAAATATCCGCTGAGGCAGTTGTCTTCTACGAGTGTGGCGTCGCCATAAAGCCAGCACAGTTCCTTTATTTCCTCGTTATTGAGCTGATGGTCAGCTTCGGTAGCAATAACGCTTTGTGATGGAGTTCTGAAAAAAAGAATCATATTTACGGTATATAATTGTTTGTTCTCAAAAATAAATCGCTGCGGTCTTCTGTAAAGACAATGCAGACCTGTGGCAGAACAGCCAAACTTGACTGAATATTATGCCGAGATGCAGCTTTTCTTGTGCAAAGATAATGCAAATCGGGGGCAAGACAAAATAAAATCATTTATTTTTAAGTTTTTGATATGATAATGTACGTTATTACCTTTGCTGTCAAGCGTTTGTGACATATTAAGCCTGCATTATGCTACAAACGCACAGCATCCAGATTTTCAATATACGACACAAAGCGCACCGCTTCGATTTTCGAAGCAGCACGCTTTGCAACACACTAACTATCAAGTTATTTAATAAAGATTTCCGTTACAGTTGCATTCAACACAAAGAAGGCAACAAACAACTATTGCAGAGGATACGGGATGTTTGCGAAATTAATACTGATTTATCATTTCACCACCTCTGACAGATAATGTTCGCGCAGTTTCTTTACATGATGCTTTCCCGTAAGCACAATTTCTTGCTCCTGCCGTATGTCTTGCGATGACGCGGCCACCTTGACCATGTAACGTCCTGGAGCAATATTCCATTGCCCATCGCCAAAATATCCCAGCTGCTCCGGGAAAATCCTGAACCTCACAGTCTTTTTCTCGCCGGCCTTGAGACTTACCCGTGCAAAGCCTTGAAGTTGGACAGGCTTTAACTTGGAGTCGCTATCAACTGGAGAAACATAGATTTGCACCACTTCATCAGCATCTACCTTACCCGTGTTCTTTACATTTACACTAAGACTGAACGATTCAGCTGTGGTGGCAACTTGTCTGTCCATCTGCATGTCGCTATATTCAAAAGAAGTATAGCTTAAACCATAACCGAACGGCCAAGCTATGCGAGAGTCTTTCTCCAGGCCGTAATTGTAACAGACAGGCTCATGAAGTTCAACGGCAGGATAGCTGACACTGAGTTTTCCTGACGGAGAAACATTGCCGAAAAGAATATCTGCCACAGCATTTCCTCCCTCCTCACCCGGATACCAGGCTTGAAGTACAGCCGCACATTTCTTTGCCAAATCGCTGATTACCTGCGACCGTCCGCCAAACACAACAAGCACCACCGGTTTTCCTGTAGCTACAAGTGCGTTTACATATTCTTCCTGCCGCCCGGGAAGTGTGAGCTTTGTACGGTCGCGGTTTTCGCCGCTAAGCATCACGTTTTCGCCCATAGCCGCAACGATTACGTCACACTGACGGGCCATCTGTAATGCTTCATCCCAATTAGCCGGTTCATTGCTGTCGACCATACGGCTGTCGATTATCTTTTGTTCAGCCACCCTCGGGTCACCACCTTTTTCCATCACCGTTTCAGGCACATCAGTCCAGTCGCACCCGCGTGAATAAAACAGCGTAGCTCCCTTAGGCATCTTCTGCTCCATGCCATCTTTCAAGAACACGTATTTTGGACGCAGCGGACTTTCTTCCTTACCTTGCCAAAAATAATGCATTGACTGGAAGGTATAGTCACCGGCAAGCGCCCACATTGAATTTGCGTTAGGTCCTGTAAGGAACACACGGCCGCCAAGTTTTGAAAGTTTTTCGGATGTAAGTGGCAAGATTGGTTCGGCATCACTCCCTGCATTGCCGTTTTTCAACAATACAATGGATTGAGTTGCAAGCTTATAAGATGTGGCACGCTCTTCTTCAGTGTCAAACTCTATATGCCCGTTGCTGTACAGACGAGCCGTATTGTCGAGCAAGCCAAGCTTTGCCTTTAACATCAGCACATGCTTTACCGCCTTTTCAAACACGGCTTCACTAATAAGACCTTTCTCCAGCGCTTCAGGAATATGGGCATAGATTTCACCTGTAGGGAAATCAACTTCATTGCCGGCATTCATCGCCATGGCACACAACTCTGATGGCGAAAGAGACTCGTCGATCTGTGGAATAGAGCCGTAGTCGCTGACAAGGAGTCCGTCGAATCCCACATACTTACGCAGCAGATCCTGTTGAAGCCACTTGTTAGCCACGCATCTCGTACCGTTAAACGCATGGTAGCCGGTCATCACCACCTGACTACCCGCCAGACGGATGATAGCCTCGTGAGGCAGAAGAATATCCTCCATGAGTTCTTTTTCGGGAGCATTGGCACCGCCGCCATAACCAAGGAAATGCTTTGTACAGGCGGCAACGCCTTCATGAAGATTTCCTCCCATCTGCAGTCCTCTAACAAAGGCTACTCCCATTGCGGCCGACAAATAACCATCTTCTCCGTAAGATTCTTCAAGGCGATTGAACGACGGATTGCGAACCACATCCACCATCGGAGACAAGGCAAGCGTTCCGCCCATAGCACGCAACGCCGCAGCCGTAAGCCGGGTTTTCTTTTCTGCCAGTTCCGTGTTCCATGTGCAAGCCATACCTATCTGTTGAGGATAAACAGTGGCATCCAAGGCATTCACACCTGATAGCACCTCTTCATGTATGAGTGCGGGAATTTTGTTTGGCGTGTTCTCAATCAGCCATTTCTGCAACCTTGCCACCATATCACGCTGCTCATCAGGCGATTTGCCTAAATCCATAGCGAATTGGGATACATGCCCTATGCCGTAAGGAATTAAATTTCTACATTTATTCTCGTCAAGTTTACCGTCCGGCGTAAACAGCTCCGACATATAAACGCTCCTCAACTGAGCCACGCGTTCAGCCAGGCTCATACTGTTATAGAGCCGGTCAACACGTTGTTTCAATGTCGTTGCGCCACAAGTCATATTAACGCAAAACACAGCAATCAATATTTTAATTTTACTGACAAGCCTCATTACCGATGCTATTAATAATTAAACTTCACCTTGCCATGAATGTCTGTTGCAGACGAACCTACATAAACAGTAAACGCGCCGCGTTCAGCCACCCATTCGTGTCTTACCTCGTCAAAATATTTCAAATCGTCGTCGTCGATGGTGTATGAAACCTGTTTTGTCTCTCCCGGCTCAAGCGCAACTTTTTCGAAATGTTTAAGCTCCTTTACAGGACGGATTACTGAAGCCTTATCGTCGCCGACATAGAATTGTACAACTTCCTGCCCTGCTACACGTCCGCTATTACGCACCGTCACCGATACCGTGCGCCCCTTGACAGTGGGCTTGCCATAGCTGAATGTGGTATAACTCAAGCCGAAGCCGAAGGGGAAACGAACTTTCGTCTTGAAATAGTCAAACCAACGATAGCCTAAAAGGATGTCTTCGCCATATACCTCTGTCTCATCCTTCTTTGTTCCGTCTCCCGGCAAAGTGCAGAAGTCAATACCTTTCCAACCTTTCACGGCAGCTTTCAGCAACTGAGCTGAATTCAGCGGTTTTCCTTCTTCGCCGCCAAAAGGTTGAGGCAACTTGTCAGGAGACACTCCGGGATAACCTACAGCACCCATCTTGTGGGCAGGATAGTCATTGAGTTTATAAGCAAACGAAAACGGCAGTTTTCCTGACGGGCACACATCTCCAGAAATAATATCAGCCAAAGCATGGCCAGCTTCGCTTCCAAGATACCAAGACTGTACCAATGCCGGTGCCTTGTCAATCCAAGGCGTGTCGTATGCGTTGCCGCTCACAATCACCAATACAGTGTTTCTGTTGGCAGCAAGCAATTCTGTTATGAGCCTGTCTTGTCCAAAAGGAAGTTGATAAGATTCACGGTCACCGCCCTCGCAATCTTGTTTATGATTTTTGTTCAGTCCACCGACATAAATAACATAATCGGCAGTTTTTGCTTTTTCAACGGCTTCATTTCGGAGCGAATCATAAAGGGACTGCGGAAAAGTATCTACACTACCGAACATCGCGCGCCCTGAAACATAACCTTTCACATAATCTATGGTGCATTTGTCGCCAAACCTCTCCTTAATGCCACGCAGTGGTGACACTTCATCGCGAGGCTTCAGTTCGCTTGAGCCTCCGCCTTCACATAAGCTGCGGGTGGCATTTTCGCCTACCACTAAAATCTTCATGTTATCCTTAGGAACAAGGGGTAGGAGGCCGTTGTTCTTCAACAGCACTATGCCTTCCTGCGCGATTTTACGGGCGGCGGCGACGTGCTCGGGAGAGTTCATTGAACCAAAGCCGTTATTGCCCACCATCGCGGTACGCAGTATCAGGCGGAGCATACGCCGGGCCTTGTCATTGATTATCGAATCGGGCACTTCGCCCCTGCGGCATTTCTCAAGATAAGCCCTTCCAAGATAGTAGTCATCATACGAATTTATCGGCGCTTCAGTTGAAAGGCCGTCAGTGAAACTGCCCATTTCAAGGTCAAGGCCGTTAAAGATGGCTTCGTCTGTGTTGTGCGCGGCACCCCAGTCAGTAATCACAGCTCCGTCAAATCCCCACTCCTTCTTCAGAATATCGTTAATCAGACGGGCATTATGAGTTGCGTGTTGGTTGAGATATTGGTTGTAACTGCCCATTACGCTCCATGCGCCACCTTCAACTACAGCAGCATGGAATGGACGCAGATAAAGTTCGTACAAGGCGCGATCAGAAACTCGCACATCAACATGGTCGCGGAAGGTTTCCTGTTCATTAAGCGCATAATGTTTTACGCAACATGCCACGCCATTGGATTGAAGCCCTTGAATATAAGGCACACACATCCGCGAAGCAAGATACGGATCTTCTCCCATATATTCAAAATTGCGACCGTTAAGAGGTGTGCGGTACAGGTTCACACCGGGACCTAACAAAACATTCTTTTTACGATAACGGGCCTCTTCACCAACCATTCGCCCATAAAGGTTGGCCAACTCAGGTTGCCATGTGGCGGCAAGACAAGTCAGGGCTGGAAAAGCCGTACAAGAATCATTGGTCCATCCGGCATGGTCCCAACTATCCCAGCAGATTTCCATCCTCACTCCATGAGGGCCGTCACTACTATAAAGTTCAGGAACGCCTAAACGCGCCACACCCGGACTTGAAAATTTCGATTGTGCGTAACTCAGGCGGACTTTCTCCTCAAGGGTCATCTTGTTCAAAAGCGCTTCAACCATTGACTCGATATCATCGTTGTTGGCAGCATTTGAAGTCAACATACCTAACATAAAAAAGAGAATAAGAAATTTTTTCATAATATTCAATTTGTAATCAACACAAGCGAGAAGAGCAAGCCGTTGCACTTAATAAATTTGCAACGGCTTGCATTCACACATAAAATATAACAAATCTAAAGTGACGTAACGTCATTCTTTAGTAATCTTCGTAATTGTGTAGCCATCGCCCACAAAGAGGGCTCCGTCCTGTTCGTTCATCAACTGTATAGAGTAGTCAGTAAGCTTAAACTCCAGAACCATAGACCCGCTGATCATAATGTCGCCGCGCTCAGGGTCGCCTTTTCCTGTAAGAATATTATTCCACCAAGCGGTAACCATTGTGCCCTGTCCCTCACCGGTAACATAAGCACGTACTGTGTCGCCGCTCTTTAACAATTCCTTAAACTGCGTCTGGAGATATGTGAACGGTGTATCCCATGTTACGTTGAACGAACCTTCCCAAAGGGTTTCTTCTCCGGCAGGAATTTCGTTGCAGACCTCTATTTTATCACCGCCGTAAACATTGCCGTCACTGTCAGTGAGGGTTATGCGGTAGGTGCCGAGAGCGAGATCTGCCGGAACAGTGTATTCAATGTAGTCATATCCGTTATTAGCAACAAATGTGGCGGCAGCTTCCTTTTCGCCTATGGTTATTTTAACCACCTTTTCCATATTTGTGCCATGTAATTTCGCCGTCATTCCCGGAACAACCTTACGGTCGCTTACATCATCAGTGGGAACCGGGTCGCCGTCAAGTGGCAGGACAACAAGTTTACCCGTTCTCGATGTCTGTTTTCCCTTTGTCGTAGTAGCGACAATCTTCAAGATATATTCTCCGGCAGGAAGCGGTGAAAGATGAATCTTTTTGCCGTCGCATACTTTTTCGTCATCAAGGAACCACTCCACTGTGGTATACAGAGCAGGAGTCACCACTGTTGAATCGATAAACTCCGCGTCGCGTGAGATACTCTTATATACTGCAGGCTCACCATCCTCCCAATCGCCGAACCAAGGTAAGAGTATTTGTGGAAAATCATCCTCGGTAGCCGTAATGAATCCTTCGTTATCTTCAGAACAAGAGCAAAACATTCCCATAGAGAGGACAACTATTGCCGTTACCAAATTATATAATGTCTTTTTCATTTTTATTCAATTTATTGATTTATTGATTCACTAAACTTATTAATGTCCATAAAATTCTGTTCATTGACATCCCACCATACACGGGTGTGCCAGTCGTCAGTTCCGCCGAGGCGTTCAACAGCCTTCTCGTAGTTTACGCTGTTATACTTGGCCTCAAGAAGCGGATAGCGCAAGCGTACAGGTGTCTGTAGGTTTGGATCTTCGTGAGGGAAGTCGCCGCGGACAGGAAGCAATGTGCGGTCGGCAATCGCAGGATAATCTGAGCGGCGGAGGTTAGCCCAGCCTTCACTCGGATTTGTAAGATGCAGAATCCATGCCTGGGTGTTTATCGACTCACGGGGATTATCACCCACAGGGTTTTCAGCTATGTATTGTTCTATCTCTTCATCAGAAATCTTTGAGACAATATCATAGTAGTTGTTAAGCACCTGCATTGACGCACGGATGCCGGCTTCATAATGGCTCTCTACATCGCCAGGAACATTCCAACCTTTAGATGCTGCTTCGGCAAGCAAGAATTCAACTTCAGCAGAAGTTATGAGTATGCCGGGACAGTCAGCATTGCAGAATGCGACAGCTATTGTAGGCCTGATCATACGAGCCGGATAGTTGTTCTTATCGTATCCTTTGTCTGGATAAAGCGTTACAAGTGAATCCAATGTAGGAATATCGCTGTTTGCAGGACCGCTTACCCAGTCACTCCACCAAGCATCACCGACATTGCAAGGAACGATACCGTCGCCGCCGCGCTCGCCCCATGCCAGCACCTCGTCGGTAACGTCAAAGTTGCCTGATGTATCGGTCTGGCTGCGTGTGGTGTGAATGTAGCAACGGGCGATGCGGTAAAGACGCGGGTCGTGCATTTTCTTCATATAGTCATATAAGGTAGAGCAGACAAACGAAGGCGACTCAGGGTCTTGTCCGTATATCATCTCGCCAAGTGCGTTGGCTCTGAAATCGAGGTCAGTGGCGCCGTCGTAGAGCGTAAAGGGAGCGTCATTATATTTAATGTAAGCATCTTCATCGGCTGATGAAATAATGCCGCCGTCGGCATTCAGGGCAGACTCAAATTCTGTGCGTGCCCTTTCTGGAGCCACATCAGAGATACGCATCGCATAGCGCAGGCGAAGCGTGTTGGCATATCTTTTCCATGCCTCGGGCTTGCTTCCCAACGAGGTTACATCTCCCGAAATGACATCAGTGCCCGTACCGAGTTGCGCGGCGCATGCCTTCAGCTCAGAGAAGATGAAATCATATACTTCTTCCTGTGTGTCATACTTTGGAGTTGAATTGCCATTGATGAAAGACATTCCTGCCTCTGTGCAAGGGATATCGCCATAGATGTCAGAGAGCAATGCCATCATATAAGCACGGTGAATACGCAGCGCAGCATTGGTGTTAGGCTTATTTTCTGAGCGATGGATTGCATCTACAAGATTTTTAATGCCAATTTGATAATAACGGTTCCATGTAAGAGCCATCTCAGAGTCTTTTGGATAAACGGCTCCGGCATAATTTGAAACATTCCATCCGCCGGCATAATACTGCGTAAATCCGGTGATATAACTGCGGTAAGTATCCATCAAAGAAAAGTCTCCGTATGTTTGCAGCAGAGCAGTTGTGAGCTGTGCGTTCGGGTCGATGGATTCCGCCTTTGAATCGTCGGTGTTAACCTCCTCAAGATAAGAGTCAGAGCAAGAAGAGAGTCCTCCACCAAGCGAAAAAAGCATCATGATCGATACTATATTTAAAATATGTTTTTTCATAATTTATGTCTATTAGAATTTCACATTTACATTAAAGCCATAGCTACGACGTGACGGAAGTGAACCGTACTCAAGTCCCATTCCTGATGTATTGTAGTTAGAATCAGGGTCTATATTAGGAATATTCTTCCAAACAATAAACGGGTTACGAGCCACGAACGAAACAGAGAGTGACTTTATAAACTTGCCGAACATCTTTTCAGGGAAAGTGTATCCGAAAGTAATTTCACGACATTTGATGTAAGAATTATCGTAGATGAAAGTTGCAGGAGCCTTTTCAGCAACACTCTTCCAATAATTCTGCGGGTTCACAGGATATGTATTTTTGCTGTATGTGCCATCACCATTATCAATAACACCGTCTACAATGAGTCCTTCACACTTACCGGCTGCACGCCACTCGGCCTCAGTCATACCGGCTGCCTTACGGGCTTCTTCTGAACGATACCACTCTTCACGACCTGCAAGTGTTGCCGTAGCCTTTCCGGTGAGATAAGCCGAACGCATTGAGAATGAATAGAGGTCAGCTCCCATTTTTACATCGAATGCAGCAGTAAGATGGAAGTTCTTATAAGTGAATGTCGAGTAGAAACCACCGGTCCAGTCCCAACTAGAGTTTCCGAGAGTCTTTAGATTTTCGTCATAAAGTGGAAGACCTGTGTTCTTGTCGATGAGGATGTCACCATTCTCATTGCGCTTGAAATCTGTACCGAGAATAGAACCAAAGTTCTTTCCTACCTCTGCTCCTACAGAAACATTAGCCCAACTTGCGTCTGCCAACTGGAAGAAATCCATGCCTTCTACAAGCTCAAGAACTTTGTTTGAGTTCTTTGAGAAGTTGATACCTGCATCCCATGCAAAATCCTTGTATTGGAGCACACGACCGTTGATTGACAACTCGATACCCTTGTTCTGAATCTTTCCGGCATTGATAAGGCGACTGGGATAACCGGAAGCCGAAGAAGAAGCAAGTGCTATAATCTGATCCTTTGAAATCTGGTCATAGTATGTAAAGTCAATTCCCAAACGTCCATTGAAGAACTTGAGTTCAAGACCAAGTTCATAAGAGTTTGTCATTGTCGGCTTAAGGTTACTGTTCGGTTGCGTATTATTATTAATCATACCGATGGTATATCCAGGATATTTATATTTACCTGTCGAATAGGTCAGAGCGAGCTGATATGGGTCAGTGTCAGAACCTACTTTCGCCCATGAAGCACGAACTTTACCAAAGCTTAAGATATTATGGTTCTTCAAAAAATTAGAGAATATGACACTTCCTGATACTGAAGGATAAATATATGTATTATTTGCAGCCGGAAGTGTAGATGAACGGTCACCACGGATGGTTCCTTCAAGATAGTATGTCGAGAGATAGCCAAGGCTTGCACTTCCATAAAGAGAATTTATCTGTTTCTTGTAAGTGCCCGGTTGTACATTCTGCTCTGCATAATTCAGAATTGAGACTACACCGTCCATTTGCTGGTCAGTACCGGTAATGACGGTTGTCTTGTTGTCTACCTTATAAAGGTTTCCACCCAAAGTGGCATTGAAATCGAAGTTTCCCCAGTTGTTGTTATAGAGTGCAAGAAGCTCTGCATTCAATGTACGGTTATTAAAAATCGAATTGGTGAGTTTACCGGGAAGAACACCAGGAGTAGTGCGGGCAATGAACTCATCGAAGTTCATATTATTAATATCCGTACCAATCGTACCCTGGATTTTCAAGTGCTTGTCAATGTTGTAAATGGCTTTTGCCGTAAAACGGAACACATCCTTCGCCGTTGTGTTGTCGTTCTTATAGAGGTCCCAATACGGGTTTCTGTTATACTGGTCGTTACCATTCCAACGGGCATAAGTGCCGTCTTCATTCTGATAATTCTTGAGCCATTCTATATTATATGTGCCCGCCAAAGTCATGAGGTTCTTGCCCACATTGCTTTGTGAATTGCCGAGTGCGGGACGATTTTTCACATTCTCACGGACATAGTTAGCTGTAAAGTCGAAATCAACCGGACCTGCGGAAGTTGTTACACGGAGGTTGAAATTGTCACGACTCATGTGCGTGTTTGGAAGAATGTCCTTGTTACGCATATCGGTGAAAGAGAAACGTATACCGGTTTTACCTGTGTTTACGCTTAAAATTGCTGTATTTTGAGCTGTAAGACCAGTACGGAAAAATGAAGATGTGTTGTTTGGATACATGAGGAACGGACGCACAGAACCATCATAATAAGTCTTGTCTATCAAGTCTGCCTTTACACCCCAGCTCTGGTTTGTACCAGATGAAGCGTCAAGTTGGTACATTCCGTTGTCGCCCATACCGTATATCTCCTGCACGTCATCCCACTTTGCGAGTTGCTTGTCGATAGTCAGCGAGCCGTTATACTCAACAGAAATCTTCTCCTTGTCTGCCTTTTTCGTAGTGATGAGGATTACACCGTGCGATGCACGTGAACCGTAAAGAGCAGAAGCTGCCGGGCCTTTAAGCACGGTCATTGTTTCAATATCGTCAGGATTAATGGCAGAAATACCGTCACCAAGGTCATAACCACCCTGCTCACCGGCACTTCCGAAGTTGGTATTGTCCAAAGGAACACCATCAATGACATAAAGAGGCTGGTTATTACCGGTCAGTTCAGTAGTACCACGGAGCATAACTCTCGTTGAACCGGCAGCACCGCCTGCCGTATTGGTGACAACAAGACCTGCAACTTTACCGGCAAGCGAGTTCATGACATTGGTCTCCTTCGCTTTGGTCAGTTCGTCACCTTTTATCTCAGATAGTCCATATCCGAGCGCCTTGCGTTCGCGCTTTATACCAAGTGCGGTAACAACCACTTCATCCAGCTGCTCAGTGTTTTCCTCAAGTTTGATTTTTAAATTGTTCTGAGCCTTCACACGTATGGTTTTGTATCCTACATATGAAATTTCAAGTTCATCACCGGCATTGCACTGTAAAGTAAAGTTACCGTCAAGATCAGTAACAACTCCGGTAGAGGTTCTGAGCACCTTCACTGACACGCCGATTAAAGGACCCATCGCATCAGAGACATTTCCTTTTACTGTAATCCCTACAGGACCAGCCATTACGCCGACATCAGCTCCTCTTGGCGTAGTTGCCATGACCGCCGGTGCCATAAGGCTTGCCCCAAGCATACATAACACTAAATTAAATCGTTTAATTGCCATAATAGTATTTTTTTAAATTTAAGATGTATTTCATGTCTTATCCGCTGACGAAATTATTTGTGGTCCTTTGTTTTGTTGCAAACACTTACGATGTATTACATTTCTGCTGTTTTTGCTTACGATTTTCGTCGTCTTCCGACGAGCTTGCAAGAAGCATCCTTTTATAGTGTAAAAGGTAGCCTTTTACAAGGTGAAAAGCCATGTATTGCAAGATGAAAGGACACAGTTTGAAACTGTAACCATCAACATGCCACTTAAGATAACTCCGTCAGCGTGCGGTTTTTATTATTACTTATTTTTTTGCACTCTCTACAATCCCTTCTTTAATACCTTTTATTATCCAGTCAGCTTTAATCGCCATATTCTTATTACGATCGAAAATGCCGAACATATCAGCACCGTTGCCAAAGTGGTTGTTGTCCCAGATAAATGTTGAGAATCCACGTTTGCGCGCCTCAGACACCAATGTCTTGCAGTAATAAGACATATTCTCGTGCATACGGTCGGCTTCAGATCCTTTGTAATGGTCAGTGAGGCCCCATTCTCCAATCACGATGCCTAATCCTTTTGAGCCCCATTCGTTTGCCAGTTTGTCGAAGAAATCAATCATAGTTTTCTCGTCGCTCTGTGCTGCTTTACCATACTGCTTGTAAGGTTCGCCCCAATAGTAACATTCACCGCTGCCGGCATATTCCCATGGGTTATAATAATGCACCTCTACGCTCATATAATCATTGCCGTTACCATCTATGTCGGTAGGAATTATGAAATCACCGTTATACAGGCCAAAATCAGCATTGCAAACATATGTCTGTACTATCAGGTGACGTTTTGTATTGTTTCCGCCTGTTGCACGCACTATGTCGACGAATGTCTGATTGTAGGCATTCTGCACATCAAGATTTTCAGCAGTAGGTTTTCCCCAGTTATTGGGTACATGCACCTCGTTGGTACCGGCAAATGCCACACGGTCATCATATTTGCCAAGTTCATTGGCTATGTTCATCCACAGCAAAGCCAGTTTACGGCAGTTTTCTTCCTTGTCAGCATAGAAGGGACGGCTCTCAAGCCATTTATCATGGTGCACGTTGACGATGACTTTCATGTCATATTCCAGACACCAATTTATCACCTCCTTAATTCTGTTTATCCATGTCTTGCTGATACTCATAGCCGAAGGGTTAGTGATATGACATTGCCACCTTACAGGTATGCGTATGGCATTGAATCCGGCATCGTGTACAGCCTTAATGATTTTCTTTGTCACTACCGGGTTGCCCCATGCCGTTTCTGCATTGTCGGCACCGTCAGGTTCGCCTATGTCCATAGATTCGCCATCCTGTCCGGGAGCAGAACATTCAAATTGATTACCAAGGTTCCATCCGGCAGTGACTTCACTGTTCCATTGCCGGGCTGTCTTTTGGGCGTGACACGTCATTACGACAAACATCAGTGTCAACAGCCAACAAAATCTTAAATTCGTTTTCATGATTTTTAATTTATTTTTTCAAACTTGTTGCAAAATAAGTAAAATATTCAATAAGGACGGGTTCACTACCTATTGATAAAGGTTTGATGAATGTCTTTCGTCAGAAAACAAACCTTATTTCACGAGGAATAAAACCTTTCGCTCCGTTATATGTTAAAATTGTGTATCATTTCCTTTCCGTATCAATACTCTTGAACTCCTCGATACGCTTGGTTGTAAGCGGATACAGCACCGTAAGGCACACTATCAGCAACGCAATGCACGCCGGAATATAGCTCATCGTCAATTTCATGCCAAAGATAGCGTCAGGAGTTTGTGTGGCTGAATTGGGCTGGAGACCGAATACGCTGAACAATAACAGTACGGCCGAACCGGCGATTGCACCTCCGAACTTCTGAGCCATAGAACCGGAAGAGAAAATGAGGGCTGTAGAGGCTGTGCCGTGTTTGTAGTAAGAATAGTCGGCCACATCGGCATACATACTCCATACCAGCGGACTAACCACTCCGGTGAAGATGCTGATAAGTATCTGAAGTAACAATATGCAAATGAATCCGCCATTGCTTAACGGCATATAGAAGAACAAGATGCTAAGTACGCCCATTACCACAGCTGAAACAATGAACGTTGTTTTCTTGCCCATCCGCTTGCTCAAAGGCATGGCACACGCCACTCCTATCATGTTGCACACTTCGCCAATAGCAAGGAATACGCCGGCATAGAAAAGGAATGAAACGAAGCCCAAGTCAATCATATTGCTGTCTCCAATGTAATACTTGAAGTAATAGGCCACCGTGGCACCACGCACCGTATTGAACAAATTGGTGCAAAGGGCTATGCAGGTAATAATCCACCAAGGAAAGTTTCTCACTAAAGAGCGGAAATCGTTCATCAGTTTGTCTCCCTTTACTCTTTTGACATGTTCGCGGGTTAACAGGAAGCTGCCGATGAAAAGCAGGAAACACACAGCAGCGATGACCATCATGGCGCACTGCCATGCACCCGCATTTCCTCCGACAGAGAGAAACGACAGCTTGTTGTCGGAAAATAACTTGCATAACGGTTCCCATGCATACAGGGCAATGAACGAGCCGCCATAGGCGAAAAACATACGATAGCTTGAGAATACGGTCTTCTCGTAGCTGTCGGATGTTATCACGCCAAGCATCGAGGCGTAAGGCACATTGATGCAGGTGTAGACGGTCATCATCAGGATGTATGTGATGTAGGCATAGATAAGACGCCCCTGTTCGTCATAGTCGGGTGTGGTGAACAGCAATACTCCACAGATGGCAAACGGCAGCGAGAACCACAGCAGGTAGGGACGGTACTTGCCCCATCGGGTGTTGGTACGGTCACAAATGGCACCCATCATAGGGTCTGACACTGCGTCCCATACTCGCGTCACAAACATCAGAGTGGCGGTATGGGTGAGTGACAGATTGAATATATCACTGTAAAAAATGGGAAGATAATAAGAAAATATCTTCCAAAACATGGAAGACGCCATGTCTCCCATGCCATATCCTATTTTTTCAGTCAGTTTGGCCATGATAATAAGATTATTATGAAATTCGCTTTTTTACGTTACATCTCCACCTCTACAACATGCTTGCCCGGAAGAGCCTTCACAATGTTGCCATCAATGGGCTTTCCGTCAACAGTTATCCGGCTTACGCCTGTCGACTTGCCATTTGGATTCTTTACGGTGATGATCAACTCGCTGTCACGCAGTTTGCGCTTTACGGTGTACTCCGTCATTGTATTAGGCAGGCAAGGGTCTATCTCCACTCCGTCATAGGTTGGACGTATGCCGAGGATATACTGTGTAATAGCGAGCCAGTTCCATGCTGCGGTGCCCGTAAGCCAAGAGTTCTTTCCCTCTCCCGGACGTGCGGCGTCCTTACCAGCCACCATCTGGCAATAAACGTATGGTTCAACCTTATGAAGCGTCTGATCCTTTATCCACGCCGGACATATTTTGGTGTAGTGTTCCCAAGCGTCATCGCCACGTCCGGCAACAGTCTCACCTATGATAACCCATGGATTGTTGTGGCAGAATATGCCGGCATTTTCCTTGTAACCTGCCGGATAAGACGAGATTTCGCCCATTTCAACGTGATAGGTGGTGAAGGCCGGATTGTTGAGCACCATGCCGTGCTCACTGTCAAGATAACGCTTGCAAGAGTCGAGAGCCTTGTTTACCAAGCCTTCCTCCATTCCGATACCGGCCATAGTACAGAAGCCTTGCGACTCAATGAAAATCTTGCCTTCCTCGTTTTCATTGGAGCCAATTTTGTTACCGTAAAAGTCATAGGCACGAAGATACCATTCGCCATCCCATCCGTACTTCTTTACAGCCTCAACCATATCATTGACGCAGCCAGTAGCGCGTTTTGCCTCATCCTCCATTCCAAGGGCACTGCACAGTTCAGCATACTGACGACCGCAGAAGACAAAGAGTCCGGCTATCATCAGCGACTCCGCCTTTGAACCTTCTGAAACGTTCTCAGTGGTCTGGAACGACTCGTTCGGGTCCCATGAAAAGCAGTTAAGGTTGAGACAATCGTTCCAGTCTGCACGACCGATAAGAGGTAACTTATGCGGGCCGAGATTCTCTACCACATGGTTGAACGAAATGCGCAGATGCTCCATGAGCGGCACTTCAGAACCCAACTTGTTATCCCAAGGCACTTTCTCGTCGAGAATACCAAAATCGCCAGTCTCCTTCACGTATGCCACAGTACCAAAGATAAGCCACATGGGGTCGTCGTTGAATCCGCCGCCGATATCATTGTTGCCACGCTTGGTGAGGGGCTGGTATTGATGATAACAACCACCGTCGGGGAACTGTGTCGAAGCTATATCTATTATGCGCTGACGGGCACGTTCAGGTACTTGGTGCACAAAGCCGACAAGGTCTTGGTTTGAATCGCGGAATCCCATTCCACGTCCTATTCCACTCTCAAAGAAGCTGGCAGAGCGTGAGAAGTTGAACGTAATCATGCACTGATACTGGTTCCAGATGTTAACCATCCGGTCAAGACGTTCGTCGCCCGTAGATACCTGGAACTTGTCGAGCAGTCCATCCCACATGGCATGAAGCTCATCAAAAGCCTTGTCAACAGCCTCAACGGTGTTGAATTTTTCGATGGTTGCGTGCGCCTTCTCCTTGTTAACGATGGTGCGGTCGAGAGCTCCCAACGAAGTGATGAGCGTCGGGTCGGCTTGCGGGTCGGCATATTTCTCCTCCTGAGCGTTTTCAACATAACCAAGCAGGAAGATAAAGTCTCTCTGCTCGCCCGGCATGAGGCTCACCTCTATATAATGTGAGGCAATGGGGCTCCATCCGTGTGCCACTGAATCAGACGGCTTGCCTGCCATGACGCACTGCGGATTGGCCAGCTCATTGTATAGACCTACGAACGATTCACGGTCGGTGTCAAAGCCATCAGCACGCGCATTAGCCAAAGCGTAATATGCATAATGGTTACGGCGCTCTTTGTACTCTGTCTTATGATAAATGACGGTAGAAGCCTCGCCTTGCTCTATCTCAACCTCGCCAATGCTCAAGTTGCGCTGGAAATTCTCCATGTCGGTAGCGGCATTCCACAAGCACCACTCGGCAAAAGAAAAAAGCTTTATTGTCTTCTTTGTGTCAGTGGTATTGCGAATTGTCACCTTCTGCACCTCGGCCCATGTTTTCAGAGGGACGAAGAAAAGCTCTGAGACCTCGATGCCGTTCTTGCTTCCCGTGATGCGGGTATAATTTAATCCATGACGGCATTCATAACTGTCAAGCGGGGTCTTGCATGGTTTCCATCCGGGATTCCACACAACGTCACCATCCTTTATATAAAAATAACGGCCGCCATTGTCCATTGGCACGTCATTATAACGGTAGCGCGTGATGCGGCGGAATTTGGCATCCTTGTAGAAAGAGTAACCTCCGGCCGTATTGGAAATAAGGCTAAAGAAATCTTCATTGCCCAAATAGTTAATCCAAGGGAATGGTGTTGCCGGGTCGGTGATTACATATTCACGATTTGTGTCATCGAAATGTCCGTATATCTTTTTCATTATCTTATTTGTTAGAAAGTTTATTCAGTTATTTCTTTTTTCCCGTCAGGAGATCCACCAACGGGCGATCCTTAAATGATTGGCTTTTCTGATCCCAGAAACCGAAGTCGTTGTCGTAGCACCAAGAGGCCCATGCTATGTTGTACTTGTTGAACACCCACAGCATATCTCTTGTCCACTTATAAGCCAAGTCTCGGTCAACCGGCTCATAAACGCCCCATTCTCCACAATAGAGCTGCAAGCCGTATTTTTTTGCCACATCAATGGCGTCACGGAAGTCTTGAGCTATGCGGTCACGATTCCACACGCTGGTATACTGTTTCAGTATGGGCTTTAAGTTATCAGGAGCGGCATCATAATCGGCCTGAGAAATGAGTTGTCCCGGATAAGTGAGTTTGCCGCGGTAGCTGCCTACCGGAGTCCAATGCGCTCCATAGTGAGTAAGTGCCTGCGGCTCATAGTAATGGAATGAGAGAATGATATTCTTGTCGCCTTCCGGTACACGCAGATATTTGAATGTCCAAGTGCTTTGCCATTTGTTTGAACCGATAACCAGCGTGCGCTGCGGCTCACGTTCCCTTAAAGCTTTATGTGCCTTAAAAATCAACTTGTTCCATTGTTCATGGTCATCGGCCACAGGTTCGTTCATAATCTCGTAGGCAACAGAGTCTACGCTGTATGCCTTGAGCGCGTCGGACAGTTTGTACCACATATTTATAAAGTCTTGCTGCGCCTCGTCTGATGTGAAAAGAACGTTGGTTTTGCCTTCGTTAACAGCATTGAAATTATGAGAGCGGATAATATGCAGATCCACAATGGTGCGCAAGTGGTGTTTCTCTGCCCAGTTCAAGGCTTGCGTGAGCAATGTCCATGCTTCGGGCAGTTTGTTGCCCTTCTCGTCCCAAAATTGCTCCTCGTCGATTGGAAGGCGCACGAAATCGAATCCAAGCTTTTCAAGTCGTGCAAAATCCTCTTCCTTGATGTGCTGGCGGCGTGCCTCTCCGCGTTCATTACTCTGAGAGAGCCAATGGCTGATGTTTGTACCGCGTTTAATGGTAAAATTGTTTACAGTCTGCGCAGTTGAGGCAATTGAAGAAAATGCCATAGTCAAAACTGCTGCAGCAAGAATTATTATCTTTCGCATTTTTATTATAATTTATTTGTATATAAATATTCTATCCGTCCCTGTCCTGCTAATACTTATAACAGAAGGGTTACTGATGTGGCATTACAATATGTCGGGAGTGACACGTAATTTAAGGCTAACATCAGCGATAACAGCCAATGAATTCTAAAAGTTTGTTTTCATGATTATTTAATCTGTAATTCCAAACGTGTTGCAAAATAAATAAAATGTTATATAAAAGCGGGTTCGCTATCTATTGATAAAAGTTCAATAAGTGTCTTTCGTCAGAAAACAAACCATATTTCACGAGGAATCAAACTTTTTTCCACAAGGAACCTGACAATAAGACTATTGGATTTAATGAATATCCGTATTTCTCACATACTTGCAATTACGCAATTATAAAGCATTATAATATATCCTTGATTATCCGAATATGAACGTGCCGCGTTATAAAACATACAGTATTGTGTTGAGAAAGGGTATATTTTAGAGCATAGCATGTACCGTTCGCGCCCTAAAACAGTACATATTGGAAAATCTCTAATACTAACCGCCATAAACGCATGCTTGTATCATCTGATTGGCAATCTGCTTCAGAATTTGTAATCCGACGACAAATAAACCGACGGGCAATAAAAAAGACACTTCCTTCACCTGAAGAAAGTGTCTTGATATAAGACGGACAAATATCAGCCTATTACTCCAAATTTGTTTTACTTGTATTTTGAAGGAGATACACCGAAATATTTCTTGAATGCAGTGCTGAAATACTTGGCGTTATCGAAACCTACTTCCTCGGCTACATTACCGACATGGTGTCCGGAGCGCAGCAAGACAGCTGCACGCTCAAGACGCACAATGCGGATAAACTCCTGAGGTGATTTACCCGTGTATGATTTCAGCTTCACATAAAACATTGTGCGGCTCATAGCCATTTCCTTACACAAGCGGTCGATTGTGAAGTCCGAATCAGAGATATGGCTGAGAAGAATCTTAGTCACTGTGTCTACGAAAGCCGTATTTTCTTTTGTAACTGTTGCGGCATCATCTTCTTTACTATCATCAAGTGGAAGTACATTATTTACTGAAATATGCTGTTTGGCATTATCTTGTTTTTGCTCCGACTGCGAAGCCGTCAGATCTTTTCCGCTGCCACTCCCCAAGGTACTTACCACAAGGCGCATATACCGGATGTGCAGACCATATGTCCATAAAGCTCCATAAAACAGCAATACGATTAACGAGATGTAAACACACCACATCCACCACGAGCTCCACCAAGGTCTGCCAATGGCGATTACAAGTTTCTGCTCATCAAGCACAATGCGGTTGGCCTTGCTTACCGCACGGACTGTAAGATGGTGTGTGCCAGGCTCAAGGTTGACAAACCGAATATATTGTAGAGTCGAGAGCGGACTCCAATTGCCATTTCCTACCTTATATTGATAAGCTATATCAAATTGGTAGCGCAAGTTTATGCTTTCAATGTACAATTCAAATGTGCGCTGTTGGTATGACAGTTTCAGTTTCCTTTTCCCCAACATTTTTGCCACTTTCTCATTGAACTGCTCCGAATTGTCATCATTGCAACTTATTCCCGTAAAGCGCAATTTTGCCGTGTAATTGTGTTTCTGCACGTAGTGTGGATTGATAACGACAACACCTTCCACGCTCCCGAAAATAAGATTTCCATTATGTAAATTGAATGCCGCGCCCTGTGAATACTCGCGCTGGAGTCCGTAATGATAGTTTACAGAGATAATTTTGTCAAGATTGTCAGGATCTGCGAATGACAATCCTCCGTCTGTAGCAAACCACAAACGCCCCAAATTATCTTGCGTGATGCTTGTAACGATGTTTGAAGGCAGACCGTTGTTCATAGTAAACTGTCGACATTTTCCTGTACGAAGATCATACACATATAGGCCTCCGCCATAGGTGGCAATATCTAAGTAGCGTTCATCATGAATAAAGAGATTCAACACATAACGGTTTACCGAGTTGGCCGATGACGAAAAATATTGCAGTTCTTTCACCTTTTTCTGACCCGGAGTCACAATATAGATTCCGTTTATAGTACCTGCTGCTATACGGCCGTCGGGCAAAAGGGCAAGAGATTTAACATTGTTCACAGGGTAATACCGGAATTTTCCCTGTACAACTTCAATGAGCTGTGCATCCTGGCAACCAATCCAAAGATGTCCATTCCTGTCAAACAACAAATCATGGACGTGAGCATCTTCCAAGACAGCAGTACCATACAATTCCCTTACTTCTCCGTTGGTGCTGATTTCATAAACACCGTTGCCATAAGTTGCAGCCAGAAGTCCTCCGCCATTCGGCTTGGAACGCAAAGAAAGCACTACCATGTTACGCGCAATATTGCGCCACTCGCCGGTAACAGTATTCAGCACACTGATACCGCCGTCAGTACCCATAGCCAAAGTCGATGGTGACAGTTGTGCCGCACAGTTTACATGGTCGTTAACCAATGTTGCCTTATTACGCTGATACCTGTAAATAGTAATGGCATTACCGAGGGGCCTTGCTATATCTATGCCTCCTGAATAGGAACCAATTAATATGTCATTCCAGTCATCAACAAGCAGTGCATATATGCCATTGCCATGAAGCACGCCATGCTCTCCGTCATTGGCATTAAACAACAGCGACGCTTTATTCTTAGCTGAGGGTAAGCGTGAAACCTGATACACGCCAAAGCCGTCTACCCCCACCAGCATCGTAGTATTATCATAAACGACAATACTGCGGACCGAGAAATGGGGTATTCCATCCATAGAGATACACACACCATTCCCGTCTGCAACTATAAGCCCCTTATCGTAAGTGCCGAGCCAAAGTCGCTTGGTATCAGTATCATAGTAACCGCTCACAACGACATACGGCAAATAAGGAACAAGAGTCTTGTGATTGGCATTTTTGTGACTCTTACTCAATGTCTTTACACCCTGACGAGTACCAAAGAGCAAAATGCCTTTCGATCCACGGATTATACAATTGGTATATACTTTTGAACCTACAGCAACAATTTTTCCATTGCGAAGCATATAAACGCCTTCACTCATAGCCAGCCAGTAAGTGTCGCCGTCCCTATAAACATCATTGAGTTGGTAGTCCTGCTTGAAAAAGCCAGTAACGTCAGCAATAACTTTAAAATGGTTTTGCACCGGATTATATTCATAGATGCGTCCGCCGGAATCAAACACTTGCAACACACTGTTGTCGACAGACTGTACGAAACGTGGTTCGCCTCCAATCCAGCTATACTTACCGGTATACCATGCCAAATCAAAGTTCTTTATACTTACTCCGTTGTATCTGGCCACAAAACTCTGCGTTGTCAGCCATATTGCACCATCATCCGTTTGTTTAAGCGAATAGATGCGTTGACTGTTTAATCCATCCACCAAGCCCAGATGAGAGAAAGTAAAGTCGCTTACACGTAATGCTACCGCAATGGATGGTAGCTGCAACATTATTACTACTACAAGGAGCATTCTTACAGCAAAAAGTCTGCGCCAGCCACCTGGATGTAGCTCATCATGAAAAGCACTTACATCTTTTATAGCCGGAAGAGTTCTGTTTTTTCCAAAGAAGTTCATTTTTTTCATGCTTGTTACAAATAATTATTTCACGTCTGATTACTGCCAATCATCTCTTAACAGAAAATCACACGATCCCGTGAAATTAATGTTTACTTGCTCCAACTGCGGGATATTCAGACGTGCGTTTATAAAATCAATACAGTAATATTTTTTGTTGACTTCGTAATAACGCAGTCCCTTTACATCATACCTCTCAGCACCTTTAAACAAGGAATTGTTTTCAATATTGTCAATATAAGATGATACAATTTTTGAATCAATCTTTACATTCTGTACACATTCAATCATATTGGCAATCCACACTGGCTTTGTGAATGACCAAATAGAACAACATAACAGAGTTGCAAGCCCTGAAATGGCAAGCTCGTTCCTCACATTATTGCGTTCAACAACATCATCGAGATATGTTTTTCCCACAAGTTCTGAAGTTTGTTTATCTTCTGTTCGTTATTATTATATTTAAGATTTGCTGCATCCCTCCGAATGTAGAATACATCATCAGGCTTCGCCTCAATCCGTTATTTCTTGGCAGAATTTTCAGAGGAACAAGGGGGATATTTTATCTCATCACCTCTGCCACAAAATATCGGACGTATGCCATAAGACAGGAAACAATAATTGCAGCCCGTCATACAGGCATCTGTGTTTTCATGGCTGTTTAAACCATTTATAAGCCGCTCAAAATTATCAAGTTTCTGTTTTTCATAAATACATTTTAATTATATGGGAGTAGATATGCTTTATCACAAGCCCTTAAATCAAATATGTCGAATCATATTTGTCATCGTCTCTATGAAAGTCAGACATAATGATATTGCCGGGAAACACTCCTTGTTCCAACAGATAATCCATGCATCTGTGACTAAAAAGTCATGATTTTCCACATCTGCAAGAACAGGTTATTATTTTGACTTCTCCATAATATTGTCTAATGGTCAGTTTCTTGAGATATGACTCCCGTTTAAGATATTTGTTCTTACCCATTATTTATACATATTTATTACAAAATTACAATATTTTCAGAATATGACCAAACGGAAAATGGAAAACTTTATCAGTTAAATGCTGTTGCGGCACAATATCATTGAAAAAACGTCTCTGCATATATCCACTTAACTTTCAATCATATTTTTATGATTTGCCCGGTATCTCACTTTTTCATATTATCTTTGCAAGAAATTCTAGACGCACATTCAGTTTCACTTACAACAGGCACGCTTTTATCCTGCTGCAGCGAAAATAGCTGAAGATATATAATTGGTTTAATTTTAAAAACTTGAGTTATTATGCAAAAATTTCATAAAGTGTTTATGCTGGCCATGACTGTCATACTGTTTGCGGCATGCGGCAAATCAGGTCTGAAGAATTTGAGAGGAGTGAAAATGGACACAGAGGACGCTGTTGAACAGGCAAAGGAGATAGCCGAAGACAACATAAAGCCCGACCAGTGGAAGATTATCAGCGTTACGTGGAGCGAAGGCTCTGGCAACAAGGAACTTTCTAACGAAGCAACAACGTTTACATACGAGCTTGTTGACAAGGCAGGACGGGTGTGGAGCCAGTCGTTCACTGCCGAGAATGGTTGGGAAGCCTCAAAGCCAACTGACGCCGGATGGGACAAATGGCACAAGAATCTTAATCCGAAGGATGTGCCCGGCATTGACATTGCCAACATCAACGCGGCAGAAGTAATAAGAAACATCAATGCGGCAAAGAAACTGATTCCTGCCGAATATGAGTTCAGGTCGACTCACTGCTACACGATGAACACATACGACGACCCGAAAGTTTCAGTAAAACTCAACGTTGTTGAAAGAGGCAGCGGCTACTCAGCCAACAACGGACAAGCCTCAACGGTGTTCTATGAACTCGACTTCAGAAAGAACGCCAAAGGAAAGATGGAACTCGTAAAGCCATAACAACATATACCAGCCTTGCGGAAACTCAACTAAGGAGATGCCGCAAGGCTATATTTTTACCGGCAGGCCATAAGAATAAAAAAGATTATACCTCACAAAAGCAAAGACCATAAATAGTTCCGACACAATAAAAACATCAGCAACAGACACAGCTTCTGATTACAGATTTGCCTTTTGCAAATCTATCTGCAAACCAATTTATTGCTGCATCTTGTCCATTTGCCCATCATCAGAATAAACACGGAACATTATCGGTATGGTGTATCTCACATCTATGCATTTGCCGTTCCGCTTACCGGGATTCCAGCGCGGCATGCCTTTCACCACGTCAACGGCTACGCTGTCGAAAGCATCGTTAAGTTTCTTAACAACCTTAACATCGGCTATGCTGCCGTCTTTCCTGACTGTAAACGAAACTATGCAACGGCCTGCCGACATGGAGTCGACCTTCAGGTTGCGCTCATCCATAATAGAGTCGACCGACGACTTTACATAATCTGTCATGGCCTTGACGCCTCCCATAAACTGCGGCATCACTTCGTTTATCGCGCCAAACATTTGCCGGTCGTCTTCATTTTCAGACAAGCGCGGCTCAGCCTTTCCGCTGTTGTGCATAACCTTGATTGTATCTACATCTTCCACAACCGGATTACGGCTTGACATTGCCGTAGGCTGACAACCTGCGTGGCATGAACCGCAGCCTTGTCCGGCTCCGCCGTTGCTCTGTGCCGATGCCGTAAGCAATCCGGCTGAAAGTCCTGCTAACACTACTGCCCTGCCCGCGGCACGGCGCATGTTGAGCTGATGCCAAAGAGCAGCCACCTCGGCCTCACAGCGTGGACAAGTGCCGCTGCAGTCGCCTTCATAGCGACATTCCTCAGCAACATATTCTATACCATTCGCCTCGGCAATACGACGACGGATGTCTTTAAGTTTTCGGCAAATTTGTTTTCCTCGTGTCATGGTGTTTTATATTTAAATTTGTCAAAATGTTCAAAGCCCATATCCCTTAACCTAACTTCTGAACTTGCGCAGTCTGCATCTGTGTTATATCCGGGTATGAGCGGCAGTCGTATCACGCACCGCCCTGCCCTGCCGCTACCGGCTATAAGCGAGAGATTATCAATAACTTGCGCATTGTCGTATCCCGTGTAACGGTGGTAGATGTCGGCATCAAGGTCTTTCACATCGATAAACCAGGCGTCTACAACATCGGCTATGGCCTCAACATTGGCGGCTGCGACATTGAGCGAAGTCTCAACATTGATTTTCCACTGCGGTCCGCAAATTTCTCTGAACCTTACGATAAAATCTGGATAAATCAGCGGTTCGCCGCCACCGAAAGTTATTCCGCCGCCCGTGGCGAGGAAATAAAGTTCATCAGCCCTGACTTCTTCATACAGCGTTTCGGGCGAATACCACAGGCACTGCATATCTTCTACGCGGCACTGCGGATTGAGACAATAGCGACAACCGAGCCGGCAGCCATGAAAGGCGGCAAGCGTGGTAACGCCGTTGCCGTCGGTCGCCATCCTGTGGCGCGACACACCGATAAACGGAACAAGCTGATCTTCGCTCATAACTTCACTTTTTTGGTCTTAGTCAAACGCCTGCACGCACTTCTCACCATAAATTCATCCTGCCGTATATGTGCCCTAACGTATGACATACACCAAGGATGACCATTATGCAAATATAATGATTTTAAAACAAACACGACCACAAATCTGTCATAAATAATATTTATGCCTGTGCATCAGCATGCCGCAGCAATCAACAAAAAGCTGCTACCAAATAAAATAATTATATCTTTTTGCAGGACACGTATATTTTACAAATTTGCACATAAATTATTGATATGCAAACAAAATCAAAGTAAATACTGCTTTATGAGACGAATGAAATTATTAATCATTTTTAAGTCTGCTTATTTGTTTAAGCACAAATGTTTATGCGCAGGTACTTAATTCCGGCAGATTAATTTTATTGATTGTCAGCTGCGACCGACATAACCAAATCTAATTTGCTTCTGCTCTCGCTTGCACGACAATTGCAAATCTGCCGGAACATTACTCTTGTTGCTACATATCCGTCGGCACGGTGTACTGAAAGAGAACTGATGCACTCAGTTTGTAGTTTTCCTGTCACAAGGATGTGCACAACCTGCGTCAAGGATATGTACAAAGCATTACAAGGATGTGAACGTCATGTTCAACGAACCAAAAAGTCATAGAAAGGAGTGTAGAGCCGGTCGTTCACCTCCAGATAGAGATAATTGTTCTTGAAGTCATAGAGTTGGTTGAAACGTTGCAGGAAGTTGTTGCCCAACACGCCGTCCATCGCGTCACTGGCCTGTACACCCGTTGTCACCGTAGAAAAGGCACCGGGTATGCGAGGCAAAGTCAGTGCATCTCCCAGTGTTACCGAATCGAAGTACACATTCTGAAGTTCATCGCCGCCCTTCACCGTACCGGCTATGCGCGAGATGGCAAATGGTTTCTGTGTGCCCAGCAGACCGTTGCGACGGACGAAAGGTGTATTGAGATCGAACACACGGTCGGAACCGGTATCCACCTCTACCGACACCAGATAATCCACTCCGCCGACACGCACGCCGACCGGAACGACCGGCACTCCAGACTCTCCAGGATCTCCAAGACGATAGTCCATCTTCAGCCTGACAGCCTTGTCCGATGCCGCCTTCTGCCCGTCGCCCAATTCATACAGGAAGATGGATTTCCGCCGATAATCAATACGGACATCAAAGTTCCTCAGATAAGACAGCCCCAGCACACCGTCCCAGGCATCGGGCGGATAAGGAATTGCTACCAGTTTCAAGCCGGAAATGGCCCGGCTGCCCATCCTCACCACCTGAGAGGACTCTGTGGAAGGAATGGTTTCCACCGAATTGGCGCTATTGTTCTCCACACTTCCCGTAAAGGCAGCCAGCCCTTCGGTGCGCGGCGAATTGGAATTAAGCACCACATCCGTCGCTCCAGTGTCCAGCAGAAAGCGCAGGGGGCGGTCGTCCTGCCCGTTGATATAGACTGTCACATACAGACGGTTGTCGGCACCCAGTTCGAAAGGTATCGTGTCGACCGGAGCTTTGCTAATCTGGGCATGCAGCTCAGGCAGACACAACAATGTGCACAAAACCAAAATTGCACTGATTCGTTTTATTCTCTTCATATTTGTGTTTTTAAAAGTTGCATGCAAATATATACAAATTTCAATTCACGCAACAATTCTAATGTTATAAAAATACAAATACCAACAACAAAGCAACAATATGTAAAGGGAAACAGTCAAACCACAGATAAATGTAAACCAAAGCTAAGACATTATCTATTTTATTAAAGAACCTTCGCTGCCACACAACACATACAAAGATTTTTCGCCGCGTTACTACTTGCACAAATCAGCCGAAACAACAGCATGTTTAAGTGAAGAGTGAAGAACGAAGAGTGAAGAAACATCGTTCGACGTTAGTCAATTCAAATGCTTTGTGGTGATACAAAATATTGTCTTAAAGCAACAAAGCTAATGTTCTGTCGGATTTGCAAGTATTGTTGAGCGCAGCGGAAAATTTGACAGCATGAAATATAAGAACCAACGGTCAGCGAAGCTAATCTGTAATCCGCAACTCATACTTATTAATTAAAAATAGGAAGTAATCGGATTGCAAATTATGTTACTCAATTCCGGCAGATTACTCTTGTTGCTACATATCCGTCGGCATGGGGGTACTTAATTCCGGCAGATTAATTTTATTGATTGTCGGCTGCGCCCGACATAACCAAATATAATTTGCTTCTGCTCTCGCTTGCACGACATATCCGTCGCCACGAGGTTAATAAAAAGCCCCTCAGAAGAGGGGCTATAGGATTAATATCCTTCGGCATATAGCCTTATTGTGATAAGATGTAGATTTATTTTGTTACAAATGTATATATATAATTTGTATTTTCCAAATGAAATGAATATTTTTACAAAAAATTAAATAAGACATAAATATATGACTAAAACAAGAATTTTAGGATTAGATACAGGTACTAATAGCTTAGGTTGGGCTATTGTCGACAGGGATGAAGTGAGCGGACAATATGAATTGGTCGACCGTGGTGACCTGATTTTTACTGAAGGAGTAAAAATTGAAAAGGGTATAGAGTCGTCTAAAGCATCAGAAAGAACCCAGCATAGAGCTTTGCGCAAACAATATTTCCGTCGCCGTCTGCGCAAGATAGAAGTGTTACGTGTGCTGACTTTTTATCATCTGTGTCCACCCGTCAGTGAAGAAGAATTACATTTGTGGCATGTCAAGAAGATATATCCTGTAGAAAATCATGAATTTATGATTTGGCAGCGTACTAATGACAATGAAGGTAAAAATCCTTATTATTATCGGCATATTTGCCTTCATACCAAGCTCAATCTTACTTTAATGAAAGATCGTTATATCTTGGGGCGTGCGCTTTATCATTTATCACAGCGTCGTGGCTTTTTAAGCAATCGGTTGGATCAAAGCCAGGATGAGGATGATAAGGGAACTGTAAAGACTGGCATATCTTCATTAAGCAAAGATATGAACGACGCCGGATGCACTTATTTAGGCGACTATTTTTACAAGCTATATAGTGAAAATGGTAATAGAGTGAGGATTCGTAATCATTATACAGCCCGCAATGAGCATTATCTCGCAGAATTTGAAGCTATCTGTCAGGTGCAGAAACTTGAACCTGAATTGGTGGAAGCACTTCGTCGCGCTATATTCTTTCAACGGCCATTAAAATCGCAACGCAAAGGAGTCGGGAAATGCACCTTTGAACCTCGTAAACCTCGATGTGCTGACTCACATCCTGATTATGAGGAATTTCGTAAACTATGCTTTATCAATAACATTAAAATCCAAACATCTGACGACGATACTATGCGGCCGCTTAATAAAGAGGAACGGCAACGTATAAATTCTCTTTTTTATCGGGTTTCAAAAGCTAATTTTTATTTTGAAGAAATTGCAAAGCTTTTAGGAGGAAGAAACAATTATTGTTATTTCAAAGATGAAGTCCAAAAAGATTTCAAGTTTAATTATCGTATGTCTCAAAGCGTATCGGGTTGCCCTACTACAGCTCAGTTGCGTAATATTTTTGGTGAAGACTGGAAGACAGGCATCGCCGAAACTTATCAGCATAGTGCCAAAAAGGATGGAAGTTTGAAGACCGTTGACGAAATGGCAGATGATATTTGGAATGTATTATATTCATTTTCGTCTAAAGACTGCCTTTATAATTTTGCCGTCAATAAGTTGCAGCTTGAGGAAGATAAGGCAAAGAAATTTTCTAAAATCAAGCTTTCTCATGGTTTTGCCTCTATCAGTCTTAATGCCATTCATAAGATACTGCCCTTCTTACGTATGGGCATGATTTATTCTCATGCTGTTCTGTTTGCCAATATTCCGACTATTGTAGGTATGGATGTATGGAACGACGAGTCTAAGCGCCAGCATATTATGACAGAACTGAGCGATCTCGTCTTTAACTATGATCCTAAGAATAGAGAAGTGGAGGGCACAATTGAAATGTGTATAAAAGACTTTCTCCTGAATAATTATGACCTTCCTGCAGGAGCTGTGTGCCGCCTTTATCATCCATCGATGATAGATACCTATCCTGATGCTAAGGCAAATAAATATGGTGTGCTGCAATTAGGCTCGCCGGCCACTAACGCAATTCGTAATCCTATGGCCATGCGCTCACTTCATGAATTGCGTCATGTGGTAAACCTCTTGCTCCGCAAAGGCAAGATTGATCAGAATACAGAGGTACATGTAGAATATGCACGCGAGCTTAATGATGCCAATAAACGAAAGGCCATTGCAGACAGGCAACGCGAGCTGGATAAACTTCATAAAAAGTATCACGACGATATAATTACGCTATATAAAGAAGAGACAGGTAAAGACATCAACCCTACCCAGGCTGACATACTGAAATTTCAGCTATGGGAAGAACAGGAACATGTTTGTCTCTATACTGGCCGTCAGATAGGAATTTCTAAATTTCTCGGACCTGACCCTGAGTTTGACATAGAGCATACCGTGCCTCGCAGTGTGGGAGGAGACAGTACACAGATGAACATGACGCTGTGTGACAGACGTTTCAACCGTGATGTAAAGAAAGCCATGCTTCCTTCGCAGCTTCCAAACTACCAGGAAATACTGCCACGTATCGAAAAATGGAAAAAGAAGTATGAGAAACTTACAAAGGACATCGACCATTGCATCACTCATTCAGGGATGACTAAGGAGGCAAAAGATTCAATCATTCAAAAGCGTCATAGACTTACACTTGAGCATGACTATTGGCGTAACAAATATTCGCGCTTCACGATGACTGAAGTACCCGAAGGCTTCTCGCGTCGTCAGGGAGCCGGTATAGGGCTTGTATCTAAATATGCCGGTCTGTTTCTTAAATCGCTTTTTCATGATCCTACAGACCGTCGCCGGTCACATGTATATGTCGTTAAAGGTACAACTACTGCCGAGTTCCGCAAAATGTGGGGATTGCAAAGCGAATATGAAAAAAAGTCACGCGACAACCATGTTCACCATTGCGTAGATGCCATTACTATAGCATGTATCGGTAAGAACGAATACAACAAAATGGCAAGTTTTTATCATGATGAGGAGGCTTTTGAACGTGGTGAATGTGAAAAGCCCCATTTTGACAAGCCTTGGCCGACATTTACGCAAGATGTATTAGGGCTTGAGAAAAGACTGATTGTTGTACATTCCACTCAAGACAATATGCCAAAGCATGCAAAGAAATATGTAAGGACGCCCCGTGGTAAATTTATAGCCAAAGGAGATTGTGCGCGTGGCAGTTTACATCTTGACACTTATTATGGAGCCATTAAACATAAAGATGACACTGAACCGAGGTATGTATTAAGACGTGAACTTTCAAGTTTTGATTCTGTTAATGACCTTGACATAATTGTTGATGATGCCGTACGCGAAAAAATAAAGGAGGCTGTGAAAGGTAAGAGCGGAAAGGCCTTTAAGGAAGCATTGGCTAATGTTTATATGAATAAGGAGAAAGATATCCGCATTAAAAAAGTAAGATGCTATGTGCCGTCTGTTAAGCGTCCGATTGATATCCGTCATCAGCGTGATATGTCGCGGTTCGATTACAAACGCCAGTTCCATGTAGCTAACGATGGCAATTATATGATGGCAATCTATGAAGGCGTGGTGAAGGGCAAGCTGAAGCGTGATTTCGAACTTGTAAAGAACATTGAAGCAGCCAGCTATTTCAAAGTAAGCCAAGACAATGAGTCGTTCTCGTCTATTGTTCCGGAAAAGAGCAGCAACGGCTTCCCCTTGAAAGCGGTGCTTAAGATTGGCACTCATGTGCTATTGTATGAAAATACAGCTTCCGAAATAGATTTCTCTGATCCTGTAGATCTTACAAGAAGACTTTATAAAGTCGTAGGGCTTTCATCTGCAATAATAAATAACTGTAGTTATGGATTTATTACGTTAAGATTCCATCAAGAGGCACGCCAGGCTAAGAATCTAAAACTTACAAAGGGAGTATTCAAAAATGTTGACAACTATCGCGGGGCGATAATTTTATATCACACACAACTTAAAGCCCTTGTAGAAGGCTATGATTTTGATATTAACATTCTTGGTGAGATAACATCTAAACAATAAGAATATGTTGAAACGTACACTGGTGTTTATGCATCCTGCAGCTTTATCCATGAAAAATGCTCAGCTGGTGATAAAAAGGCGTGAGGAACTTGATGATATTACGACGGTGCCTATAGAAGATATTGGAGTTATAATCGTCGACAACCCAATGGTGACATTAACCATTCCGCTTCTAAACTCTTTGTCAGAACAAAATGTGGCTGTCATCTTTTGTAACCAAAAGGGTATGCCTACATCAATGCTTCAAAACCTTGATACCAATAGTACACAGGGCTTAACCTTGCGTAACCAATTGTCTGTTCCTGAGCCGTTAAAAAAGAGATTGTGGAAACAGATAGTTGAGGCAAAGATTCGTAACCAGGCTGCTTTACTAAACCATTATGGCCGAGATGGCAACATGCTGAAACCTTTTTATATGAACGTAAAGAGTGGAGATTCCGATAACAGAGAAGGAGCTGCAGCTCGCATCTATTGGGCACGTCTTTTCGGCCCGTATTTCGTTCGCAACCGTAATCTGGATGGAGTGAATGTGCTCCTCAATTATGGATATACCATATTGCGGGGAGCTGTAGCCCGTGCCATCGCTGGCGCCGGACTCTTTCCTGCTATAGGCCTGTTTCATCGAGGAAGGAGCAATGCTTTTCCATTAGCAGACGACATGATGGAGCCTTATCGCGCTTTTGTTGATGACATTGTTTTCCAACTCAGTTTGAAAGGCTGTGATATTCTTAATAAGGACACGAAAGTGGAACTTCTTAAGGTTTTAACATGTGATACTTTTTTCGATAAGATTAGGCGTCCTCTAATGATAGGACTGTCAATAACAATGTCGTCACTTGTTAAATGTTTTGCAAAAGAAACTGATAAGTTGGTGTTACCTAAAATTTTCTATGACTGAGTATCGTCTTAATGCTTACCATATCATGTGGATCTTCATAATGTTTGATTTGCCTAATGTGACTAAAAAGGATAAAAAAGAAGCAGCACGTTTTCGTAAAAATTTGGAACGTGATGGTTTCATCAAACATCAGTTCAGCGTTTATACCAGATTTTGCGGATCGTTAGAGAGTGCTCATGTTCATATCAAGAGAGTAAAAAGTTTCTTGCCGGCTCAAGGAACAGTTAGCATTCTGATGGTAACAGATAAACAATATAGTGAAATTATTAATTATACAGGAGGTACCGAGGAAAAAATGCGACATATACCTATACAACTTGAATTATTTTAGTATCTTTGCATTGTGATAAGTACATCAATCACCACTTCTTATTTAATTAAGTCTTTGAAATATAGACAGTTATGTAGTACAGGTTGTGGTTTGATGTAGATACAAGATAAGAA
>HF992645.1:0-183 GCA_000436695.1 Prevotella sp. CAG:1185
ACTCTGTTAGCTATCCTGCTCCTGATTTCAATCCGTGCTTGCGTATTGGCTTAAGTCAGATAAATGAGACAACAGCCGATAAGCCGCTGAGAGTGGATTTGAGAGGTGCCAAACTTGTTTCAAGTAATGCAAAGTCATTAGGTATGGTAACGTCGACTTCTCAGGAAGAGTTCAATAAGCTCT
>HF992645.1:310-529 GCA_000436695.1 Prevotella sp. CAG:1185
AGGATTTGGATGCAGCAGAATATAAGAAATATCCCAATTACGACAATCGTATGTTTATTTATTTCGACACCACTACGAAACAAGAAAACGGCTTCCAATTCCAGCCTAAGGAAGGATATACCTATACGTTTGCCGTTCACTTTGAGGAACATGGAGAGAACGGAACCAATGTAAGCAACGCATGTTTCGGTGTGTTCACGGTTGACATGAAGGTTGTGC
>HF992646.1:0-11454 GCA_000436695.1 Prevotella sp. CAG:1185
CATTGATGTCTTGCCTGTGCCGGGCGGACCGACGAGCAGATAATAGTCGGATGCCTGCATTGCGCCCAGCAGTATGTCGTCGTAGCTTGGGTTATAGCTCTTTGTCAGCCTTACGCTCTCGTTTCTGCGAGGGGCACGCTGACCGAGAAGCAGACTGCGGCGGTCGTCGGGAGCGGTTACAAACTCAAGCAATGCGCGCGCTCCGCTGCTGCCCGAAGCGTCTGTTCCGGCATGCTCTACGGCATATACCATTGCCTTATGCATGTCGTCGGGCATATCCTCGGGATGCTGAACCTGCAGAACGTCGGGGTTCTGCTGTCCGTCTGTCAGCACCACTGTTATCTCGTCGGTGTGCAGCTCGTCGATGTTTCCCTTGTAAAGTATGGCGTTGCGCACATCGGGAACACTGTCGGCACGATACTGATAGAGATAAATCATGTCGCCGCGGCGGAAGTTTGGCAAGAAGCCCTCGCCCTGTCCTGGCACGGAGAGCGTTATACGGTCGGGCACGGAACTGCCTTCGGCACACTCCTTTGCCTTTATCGTCAGGCCGGTGTAGATGTTGCCTGTCTCCAGCTTTTCTGCCAACGGCATGTTCCAAAGGTCTGCCGAACAGCTTGTTACACCTTCCTGCGAGCCTACCTTGCCTAATAGCTGCTCACGATATACGAACGTCATCATGCGGCAAAAATACTCGCGCTCAAGCGGCGGCATGGTTGCCAACGGCCCCGTTACGGCCTCTATCTGCGGCAGAAGGTAGCGATGAAAGAACGACGACGTGGTTTTTGTGGTGTTGAGCGTGGCGGGCGTAAGTTCGGGCAGCACGCTGTCGAAGCCGTCGAGGGCTATGTCGAAGTCGGCAGCGACAATCTTGTTGCGCAGACTGATGGCCTCAGCAAAGAGCTTGCGATAAAAGGCTACGGCAAGGAAGCCCTGTGCCGGGGGATATTTAGAATAGAGCAGACGGATGTCTGTCTTGTTGAAACCAAGATTGAAGTTGTATCTCAGCACGCCGTAATAAAGCAGCAGCTGAACATAATGAGGCTCAAGCTGCAGGCCCTTGCCGCCCGACTGTGTGGCGCGCTCTATGTTGAGGTTGCGCCCCGACTTCTGCTCAACAAGCAGGCGGAAGTCGGTGGTCATGAGGTCGACACGGCCCTGAAGGCCAAGACGCTCGCAGACAAACGACGGCTCGAGCACAACTCTACTGCGGTCGTATTCGCCGAACATGCCCGTAACGGCGGCGTTGATATTGGATGCCTGCACTGCGGCGTTTGCCTTAAACACGGCAGGATTGAAGTCGGTGCAGGTTGAATATTCGAGGGCCTTCTCGCTGAAACTCGACTTCAGCGTAGACGCCATATTGTAGGTACCGCGACTATTGATAATATCGTCGAGCACGCTGCCGGCAAGATTACCGAGAAGTATTGCCTGACTGTTGGCGCGCGGCTTCATGCGGTCGAGGGTGTATATCAGCGGATGATGTCCGTACTCCTTAAAGCATGCGGCTATAGAGCTTATGTCAATAAGATAATCAGGCTCAACGATAACGAGCGAAGGCACGATGATGTCGCATTTCACGTAGCCCTCGCTGCCGCTGTATGTGCATGAACCTTCGAGCTTGCAGTCGAGCAGGTTGAGCTGCATGCCCTCACGCAGCAGTCCGGAGAGATAAGTGAGGTCGTCTGCCGTATAGTCGGCAGCAAGCATGGCTCCGCCGAGCACCTCCTCGGCAGACACATAGATATATTTGTCGTCGAACCCTCTTACGATACATCTCACGTATTTTATGTCCTTGCCTTCTGCCTTGGTGTAAGGCTTGCGCTCGGCAGGCAGCACACGGAGCAACTCGCCCGGCACATCGGTGCCTGTAACGGCAGAGATGAAACGGCTGAGGGCGCGCATATCGTAGAAGAAATCTTCGCGCGAGAGCGGCTCACTGCTGTTGGTATGGCGACGCATGGCCTGAACTGCAATCCAGTCGGGCAGCGCCACATTATGCCTCTTGCACAGATAGTCGACCTGCGAAAAGAGGTTACCGAAGGCCTGTCCTGTGTCGCGCAGTCCCTCATGGCAAGTCAGCACCAGCGTCTCATGCGCCATCTTGTTGACGCTCTTAGCATCGGCAGTATCATAAAGGCGTGTAAGTTCTAAAACGCGAGAAAAGAGTTCACTATTAACGTCTTTATAATTCACAATTCACGATTTTATAATTCACGTTTATAATTCATAATTAGCTAATGCCGAACTTTGTTTCACAATTTATAATTCATAATTGGGCCAATCCGAACTTCGTTTCATAATTTAAACGAGACATCACCCTATATCGTATATTGTTATAGAATGACACCCGCCCAATTATGAATTATGAATTGTGAATTATGAATTATCATTGTCCTCCCAGCCTACTGAAAAACTCTATTATCTCTTCCCAAGTCTTGAAGGTGTCGCTTCCAAACTTGATGAGCGTGCCCATGAAGTCGGCTGCGCCATACTCTTCTGACGGGTCGATGAGGTAGTCGCCGTAGATAAGATCCTTGCGGTTGGTGAACACGAGGTGCTGCCATGCCGGAACGTTTACCACATCTTCAGCCCAGCGCATCACTTCGGTTATGTATTCAGGATTGTAAGCAGGCGACGGAGCAACGATATACATGGCGTAATGCTCAAAGAGATAATGAAACGCCTTCATAGCGCTCGACATCTGATTGCCGCGCGCGTCGCGCAGCGTGTCGATGCTGACGTATATTATAGGGCGCTCACGATGCTCGCGGCGGTCGTCAATCCACTGCACTACGGGCAGCACAGAGTGGAGCAATATCTTGTCGTTCATGCGATGCTCGCCGTGAAAGCTGATGGCGTTGCGGTAGTGCTGCGAGAACAAGTCGCGCGTATGCACCACGGGGTCAGCGTCGCCAAAGAGTCCGTAAACCCTGTCGCGGCTCTCCTCCTCGGTTACGCCGGCAAAGCATTTGGCGGTAATCTCCTTATACTCCTCCACGAGAGCCTTGGTTACGATAAACTCCTGCACGCCGTCCTGACGGGGATTAAGAAAGGTGTTCTTGCCCAGCATGCCGTGCTTAAGCATTGTGTCGCCCATCTGAAAGGCAGGGTTTACCAATATGCGGTCGTATCCGTAGAGCATCTCGGCATACATTCCGCCCATGGATGTACCGATGATGAGGTCGGGATTCTCAGTGTTGCAGATGTTATGAAGAAGGTCCATGGCCTCGGCAGGATGCAAAGGCAGGTCGGGAGCCACTACGGTGACACCGGGCAGCATCTCGCGAATCTTGACGACAGTGCCCGACTGTCCCGATGAACTGAAACCATGAACATAAAGGATTTTCTTCCCCTTCATTATCTCGGGGAACTGTATAGCATAGTTATTTTCCATTGTTTTTACAAGCTATAAACGTGTTACTCTGACGGGATGCAAAGTTAATGAAAATATTTCTCACGGAGAAAGGCGCGACAGGGATAAAGGTTTAAAAAATCGGAATGCCGGCGGACGAAATGCGAAATGCCGTCTTTTGCATTGCGAAAGGCGGCATTTCAGGCTGCAAAAGACGGCCTTTTAGAGGCTAAAACATGGCCTTTTGCAACGCATTGAATATCAATAGGTTACAAAGGCGGATAAAAGGCAGGTGAAAACGGGGTTGAAAATGCGTCTTGACCATTCTTTACACATCTTCATAATGACCTACCGACAAAAATAAAAGGCACGCCTGGCGTGATGTGCCGGGCATGCCTTTGATGTGTGATGCGCCATGAGGGGCGCACGGTGATGCATGATTTAGCGCACGATAACCTTCTTGATTGTGCCGTCGCTCATGCGTATAATGTTGATGCCGCGCTGCGGAGCGTTGAGCATCTTGCCGTCGAGCGTGTAGCGGCCAACTTCCTCAGCCTTGGCGCCTTCAACGGCATCAATGTCTGTAGCCTCGCTGATTTCTACGCTTACAACGGTCTCAGCTAGTTTGCCGTTAGAGTTAATCTGGATGGTTATGTCTGCCTTGCCTGCCTTGAGCGGAGTTATAACGAGGTCGCCGTCAGCCATTTCAGCCTTCAGCACCTTCTCGTCGCTCACCTTCTTGACGGTCTTCACGATGGCAGCGTCCATGTTGTCGGCGTCGGTAGCCACGTCTTTCAGCGAAACGGTGGTGCTGTCCTCGGTTGTAATACTTACAGGACTGATGTCGGCAACGACAGGAGCCTCGTTGTCGGGGAATACCGGAAGCGACGGGAACCAGTAGTTGCTTATCATTGAATACTCGGCTGTCTGCTTGCCCTCGTTATTGTATTTGCGCACAACATAGGTCGGGTCGCCGTAGCCTTTGTAAAGACTTACTATGGCTTCGTCGGTAACAGGGTTTACGCGGAACGAGCATCCGTAGATCTGCCAGCCGTCGGGGTCGTTGTTATAGTCGATAAACGTACTGAAGGTGTTGCTGTCGATGTCGTATTTGTAGATAGTCTTTCCGCTGAACCAGCTGCTGTTGCCGCCGTTCCAGTAGAGCACGTTGTTCTGCTTGCTTGCGCAGAAGCAGTCGGGTGTCCATGCATACCATGAGTTTGCCGGACCGAAGATGCCTTCGGGGCACTCTATGATGGTCTGCTCGAGCGTTGCAGGATTGAGCTTTACGATGCGTGTGTCGGCCTGACCCGAACCTGACGATGCTGCCAAGCTGAGCCACAGGTTGCCGTCTTTTGACAGCACAACAGAGCCGAAGCCCCATCCCTCGGGAGCCTCAACGGTCTTTTCAACCTCATCGGTTGCGGGGTTGATAATGAGCAGTCCGTTCTTCTGATGAACGGCAAACACGCGGTCGTTAACGCGCACCATGTTGCCAATCTGTCCTCCATAGAGTTGCTGATACGGGTCGTCGCTGTCGTTGCCGGCTCCGCTCACGCTGCCCGTAATTTTCAGACTGTCGAGGTCTAACACATATATGCCGTTGCTCGAACCTACGTATGCCTTGTGCTCGTCTACTCCGAGGAATCCGCGGCCGTCGGCAATGCTTGAACCTTTATCGTCAACGGCGATGTTCTCAATCTGCTTCAGCACCTTCATTGTCTTGGCGTCGCAGATAGTTATGCGGCCGCCCGTTATGCTTGCGCCCGGATCTTTGGGCTGCTTGGCCATTACGAAGAACTTGTCGCCATAAATGGCTCCATACTGGGCTGTGGCTCCTATCTCAACACCCGGATTTTCTTTCTGTATTACGCGGTAAATCCATTCACCGTCGTCGGTGAGGAAGTTAAGGGTTGAATTCTGATGTCCGTACCAGTCTTCGTTCACGATGAACGTACCCTTAGAATAGTCGACCTGCACAGGCTCTGAGGTCAATGCGGGCAGATAATACAGCTCGCCCTCCATGTTGCCCATGTTCATGTTGCTCATGTCTCTCACGGCCGACCATCCGTCAACGCATCCGTCGACGAGCTTGCGGCCCGACGCGCCCACGCCTGAATAGCCGAACATCTCGCCCGTCTTGTCGCATACCCAATAAGACAGATAGCCGTTGTACCAGCCCGAGAACCAAAGGTCGTCCTCATCAGCCGACGCATAGTTGTCAAAGTCGTAGCTGGTTGTGCGCAGCGTTCCGTCTTCTTCAGGCTCCACGGCCTTGCCGTCCTTGGTTATGCTGAATCCGTCGCCGTCAAAGTCGTAGCCCACTCCGCCGATGGCAGCTCCGTAGGGAGTGTCGCCATAAACAATAATAATGAAGTTAGGATCGTTCTTTGCCACGTTGCAGAGCATAGCGGCACCCGTGCCGTCGGCATCGTCAGTCCAGCGGTAGCCCCACACATAGAGGCGTTCCTCGCGACTGTCATTCCATTTTACAACGAGCGCTGCCTGCTTGTCGCCCTCGCCTATCCAGCGCGTAATCTTAGAGAAGTCGACATCGCACGTGTTGTCGGTGGGCGACATCATGATGGTTCCGTTCTTGATGTTGCGCGGAACTCCCTGCACCTTTATCGTCTGGGCAAAGGCAAACACGCCCGACAGCAGTGCAAACAACAATAAGTAGATTTTTTTCTTCATAGTAAAACTAACTTTTTTGAATTAAACATATTTGTTATCACTCGGTTTATTCCTTTCTTCTTGCGGCATTAATGGCTGATTCGCCCTGCTGGGCGGTCTGTATATGAAGGTCTTGCGCACGCGAAATCTCGGTTGAGGTCTCGCCTATCCATCCGCAATACTGGTTTACGCCGGTGTAGACGCGTATGAAGTCGGCGCCCGGCAGACTGACTTTGTTTCCATGACTGTCCACAGCCCAGCCTATGTCAAAACTGTTAAGGCCGATAGAGTCGTTGGGATGGTTGTCGGCATAGCC
Source organism: Prevotella sp. CAG:1185 (assembly GCA_000436695.1). GTDB lineage: Bacteria > Bacteroidota > Bacteroidia > Bacteroidales > Bacteroidaceae > Prevotella. The sequence goes on from HF992646.1 coordinate 6,345, forward strand.
CCACGGATATGAGTAGAGCACGTAATAGGAGCCGAATCCGCTCTCGTCCTTGCCGTTGTCGGGCAGTCGGGTTCCGCTGAACGTAAGCTCGTCGGCACCGGTCCATTCGGGATAATAACTCTGCGTGTGATACATATTTTTATACACGTGTCCGCTGTTTCCGCGGTTGTCTTTCCATGGTATGTAGAGCGTGTCGGTGAGCGTTCCCGATATGTCGGGCACGGGACTGTGGTCAACCGGACGGCTGTAGGTTATGGCATAGTTCTTTATCGTGGCACTGTTGTTATATTCGCTGCCGGCAAGCTCATACCATTCATCGTCGTCAGGGCGTCCGTTCATGTTGCGGTCGAACGCCACCATAACTATGCCCGGCTCACAGTTGCCGCCCCGCTGCTCGGCATATCCGGGAATGTCGGAATAGAACGAGTTGCCTTTTATGTAGAAGTCTTTCTCGCCCGGCACGTTCACCACGGTGTGGTCGAAGGCAAACGTAACGTAGCCTCCATAGGCGCCGAGGGTTATCATCACGTCGTTCACGAGGTCGTCCTCGGCCTTCTGCCTCATTGTCTCGGCGTTGTCGCCAGGCTCATAGATGGGCATCGTGTTGACAAACTGGCCCGGAGCAGGACAATATTCATACACGCTTGCCGTATAGGGACTATACTCCACTTCCTCGTGAAGCACCGTTACGGGAAACGTGTGCTTATATCCTTGGTCGCCATCGTCAAGCTCGAAGGTAATAACATACTCGCCTTCGTGCTGCGCGAGGAAGATATACTCGCGGTCGGTAGAAAGGAGCGAGTCGGCGCCTGATGCCGTCCTGACGGTCCAGCGGTAAGAATTGCCGGTATAGGCAGGGGCAAGCCTGAGTTTCTTCATGCGCTCGATGTAGTAATAGTCGTTAAGACCCGAACTCACGTTGTCGATGTCACGCTCGCACGAACACAGCCACACTGACACTGCCAAGGCGCAAAATGCAATTATGTATGTTCTTGTTTTCATCAGTATTCTTATTTTTTTATGAAGCACATGTGGGCAGGAATGTCGCCCGTGCGCACGCTCCATTTATGTTTTCCGTCTTTCGAATAGCAGTGAAGCACGCCGCTCGACACGTAGTTTTTGGCGTCGGTGATGTATATGTCGCCTGTGTCGGGGTGTATGCTGATGCCATACGGAATGGTGATGTCGGCCTGAGTGCCGTCGGTTATGAACGAGTTGCTCACGCGCTGCAGCGTCTCGGTGTTTATTATTCCGTAGGTTATGGTGTTCTGCTGGGTAAAGTTGTTCCACTCGGTGCTGTAATAATAGAGCGAGTCGCCGCTGATGCAGAAGTTTGAGCAGGGTATGTTGAGCGTGTCGGTAACTTCCATCTCGTTGCGTCCCTTTTTCTTTTGCAGCACGTAGAGATTAGAACTTATCGTTTCATAGTCGCCTCGCGACGTAACCCAAAGCCGTCCATGATTGTCGGCCTTTACGCGGTGGAGGTTGATTCCGACGGGTATCTTCTGCATCTGCCTGAACCCTTCAAGCTCTATCACCGACACGGTGTTGTCGTAGTTGGGCGCCATGTAGCCGCCGGAGTTGGCCACATAGAGGTATTCGCCAAGCACTTCAATCTCTTCGGGCTGATAGCCCACGGTGCATTTGTCCACCACCTTAAGCGTAAGCGTGTCCACCTTGTAGACCGCGCCCTTAACGGCATTGGGATTGTTGAGCTGAACGGGACCGACGTAGGAGCTTACGTAGGCGTGGCCGCGGTAGAAGTTGACATAGCGGCAGTTGGGTATGTCAACCTGAGAGATGCGCACCCCGGTGCGTGCGTCGAGCACTTCCATCTTGTTGGAGCAGTTGACTACTACGTAGAGTTTTGAGCCGTAGACACGTATGTCGTTGCCAACGTCGCCAAGTTCTTTTATGACATGGGGATTGCGCTCGGCATAGAGATTGCGCACATAATAGCCCTGCACGAAGTCGAGATAGTCGAGCGTGCATTTGTTGCTGCCCATGTTGCCCTCGTTGAGCAGGTACATGCCGGCAATATTGCTGCCTTCGGGCACGGTTACGGGCAGTATGTCGTACTCGGTGGGCACAACGACCTCGTCTTCACGGCATGCAGCGAAGACTACTGCCGAGAGCAGAATGATGTATAGAAATCGTAGATTGTGCGTCATAGTTCAAAACTTAGGGTAAGACGATAGTTGCGCTTTGGCATGGGATAGTTGAGTATAACGTCATAGTCCTGGCTGAAGAGATTGTTCACTTCGAGCTGAACCCTGGCCGAATAGCGGCTCCAGCGGAAGCTGCGCGCAATGGAGATGTCGCTCGTGTACCACGGCTGCGTGTGGTTATACACGATGTTTTCCTGCTGATTATAGCGTTCGCCGGTATAGATAAAGCTGTAGTTAAGGCTCCATGAGCGCCATGTTACCTGAACGATGGCCGAGCCGCTGTGCCATGGTATGTAGGGTATCTGGTCGCGATAATAGGTGTCGGCAGGATTAGTTACGTCGATTGCTTCCTGATAAGTGTACTGAAGTTTGCCGGTGATGTAGAGGTCGCGCAGCGGATTGAGCGTGAGCGAGCCGGTAAGGTCGACGCCGGTGATGCGCACACGGCCCAGATTGAGCATGGTCCAGCGAAACTGCACGCCCTTGGGATAGGCAACAATCTTGTCGCGGACGAAATTGCGGTAAGCATCGGCATGAAGACTCCATTCGGTCAGGAAACCGCTGCTGCGGCGACTGTCGTAGGCAAAACCGATGTTGTATTGGGTGGTGTATTCGGGCCGCAGCTGCGAGTTGCCCATTTCGGCATAATAAAGGTCGTTGAACGTTGGCATGCGGAAACTGCGCTTGGCAAAGGCACGGAGCGTGAAATCGGAGCCGCCGAATGGTGCCCACGATATGAAGAAGGCGGGAGTGAACACGGTTTTGTCGCCCGGCGACTCGGCAAGTCGGGTGCGGTCGCTTATATAATTCAGCACCACACTGCCCTGCATCTTGACACGGCCGAGGGTAAGGGCTGTGGCTGCCGAAAGGAAATGGTGCCAGCGGGTGGGATAAACAAAGCCGTACATATCGGCATCCATCGTGTTCCACTGTATGTCGTAGGCGGCAGAAACGTCCCAAAATTTAGTGATGTTATACAGATGTGACGACGAGAGATACAGTTCCTTCTGACGATAAACGTTGTCGATCATCATCACGGTGGTGTCCTTGTTGACGTATTTGGTGAGATAATAGGCATATTTGGCCATCAGACGGGTGTGATATCGGCTGCCGAAATCTTTCTGTATTGAGCCTTGCACGAACGAGTTGTTGTCCCAGATGCGCTCGCCGCGTCGCCACACATTGTTGACGATGGCTCCCGGCACGCCGCGCTCCGAGGTGTAGTTGTATGCCTTGAGCATCCACTCTCCGCCACGTATGGTGCCGAACAATGCGCCTTCCATGCGGGTGGCGCGCACGTCGCCGTTCTGTCTCACGGCGGTGGTGTCGTACATTATCTCGTCGGTCATGACTGCCTTGCGGCGATAACGGAACTTATACTTGCCGCTGCTGCTGAGCCATTCGCCACTGAACGACGCCGACACCTTGTCGGAAAGGCGCAGTTCGATGAGCAGGGCGGGATTGACAAGGTCGAACGAACCTGTCTTCAGCGTGGCTTTAAGATGATAATTGGTGCTGTCGGCAAACACGGGGCGGCGTGTCCAAAGATAGATTGAGCCGGCAGAATTGAAATCCTTTGCCGACTGAAAAATCTGACTTTTCTGTCCGTTATACAGCGATATGGCCTGCATGTTGTCGAGCGAGAACATGCCGAGGTCAACCTGTCCGTTCTGCGCGTTAGACAACTGTATGCCGTCGTAGAACACTCCCACGTGGTTGGTGCCCATGCTTCGTATGTTGACAGTCTTTATGCCGCCCACTCCTCCGTAGTCTTTCAGCTGCACGCCGGCAAAGAATCTCAGCGCGTCGGCCACGCTGAGACTGTTGAGTCGCTGCAGTTCTTCACCTTTAAGCTGCTGTGACGGAATGACACTGCGCTGGCTGTTGCCAAGCACTACCACTTCGTTAAGTCTCTGCACACTGTCAAGACGGCTAACATGCTTTTGGGCATAACACGTGAAGACAGCCATGCACAAAGACATAATGGCTAATCTTTGTTTCATAAAAAGTAAGAATTCTCTCCTGAAGCCTAATCCACGAGGCTGAGGAAGGTTATTAAACAGCAAGGCAGGTCTTCTGACTTACCGCCCGGATGCGAACGCCTTCCCGAAAAAATGTCAGTGGCTTTATTGTTCGCACCCTATATAAGGGCGGATTACAGCAGCGGGTCTGTCCGGGATTCTCACCCGGTTCCCTTTTAATCGCCATGCGGCGAACCGTTGCGTGGGCAAAGATAAGTGATTTTATATTATCTGCACCATGTTTCATGATAAATGTTATGATTTTAACATATTTCCATGTTGACAACGAGTTGACAGACGTGACGGCACAAAACATCGGCGCAAAAACAGATAAAATATGACAGAAACGGCTGCATAATATAAAATGGAACGGCAGCCGGAACATTCAAAATCATTAAGGGCGGCACACTGCCTGACATTAAGCAATGTGCCGCCCTTAGCGACCGGAAGAATAAAATAAATATATAAAATGGTGCGAACGCGGGCAGTAATGACGGTCTTGATACAGCCTTAGCCCAGCGTTATATTCTCTACATCTACGCTCTCATGCAGGAAGAGCTGAGCCGACTCGCGGAATTTGTCGGTGTTCTCGGTGGTGAGATAATGGCATTGTCCGTTCTTTGTACACATGGCCTCGATATCGGGATGACGCACAAAGTAGTCTTTAAGACTGTTGGACACATACTCGCCCTGCGGAACTATCTTGACGCCGCGCGGCGTATACTTCAGAATCTTGTTGAGCAACAGCGGATAATGGGTGCAGCCAAGGATGATAGAGTCAATCTGCGGGTCGCGTATCATGAGGTTGTCGATGCGCTTCTTTACAAAATAGTCGGCACCGGGACCGTCGTATTCGTTGTTCTCAACGAGCGGAACCCACATTGGGCAAGGCTCGCCTGTAACAGTGATGTCGGGAAAGAG
>HF992646.1:11478-24737 GCA_000436695.1 Prevotella sp. CAG:1185
CGGGAAAGAGTTTCTTTATTTCAAGAACATAACTCTCACTCTTTATGGTTCCTTCAGTTGCCACAATGCCTACGTGGCGGCTCTGAGTGATGCTGCCTATACACTCGGCAGTAGGACGGATGATGCCAAGCACACGGCGGTTAGGGTCGAGCTGTGGCAGGTCGTTCTGCTGAATGGAGCGCAGGGCTTTGGCCGAAGCCGTGTTGCAGGCCAGAATAACGAGGTGGCAACCCATGCTGAAAAGCTTGATAACAGCCTCGCGCGTAAACTGATAAACGATGTCGAACGAGCGTGGACCATAAGGCGCGCGGGCGTTGTCGCCAAGATAAAGATAATCATAATGGGGCAGGATGTTGCGCATCTGGTGCAGGATGGTTAATCCACCGTAACCAGAATCGAAAATTCCTATAGGCCCCGGTTTTTCTGATAGCTGCATAATCACTGTAATTTAAAATAATGTAAGATGGAATGATGACGTGCATAAAGCCGCGCCGCACATATCCGGACAACCGGCAATGACGCTGGAGCAAACGACAAATACCGCTCCCAACGGCTAAAGCGACACGACACTTAAGATGCCGTCATTTAACCACAAACGACAAGCTGCACACCGAAAGACGAACAGAGGGCAGCATGCCGCATATTAATGTGGCCTGACAACAATCAGAACCGCCTATTTGTCGAGATAGGTAGACATGTTGCGCACAAGCGCGCTTATGTCCTCACCGCTTGCAGTGTCGATATAAGGCACGGCGTCGTTATCGGTGTTGAGGATGAATGCATAGCCGCGCTCACGGCCTATCTGGCGCAAAATCTCGTTAAGACGCTTCTTCAGAGGCGCATACATATCTGCCTCAGCCTTCTCAAGCAGGCGGGCAGCCTCTTTCTTGAAAGATACACTGTTGTTGAGAAGTTCTTGCAGCTCATACTGTCTTTTCTTCAAGATAGAAGGTGCAAAGTCTTTCTGACCCTCAAGAAACGACTCATACTTCTGGTTAAACTCGTCTTCAGAGCGTTTCGTCTCGTTGGCATACTGATTTTTAAGCTCAGCCAGACTCTTCTGCATGTCGGCATAGCCGGGCATGGCCTTGATGGCCTCGCTATAGCTCAGATAGCCAAACTTGACCTGAGCGTCGGTAATAACGGCCGGCAGGAGCAATAACAAAAAAAGAATAAGTTTTTTCATAGAGCCATATTTGAAAAGTAAAAGCGCCGCCTCCCTGATGGAAAGCAGCGCTTGATATAGAGTTTAATTATTTCAGTTTATTCATTTCAGCTTTCACATCATTCGTAACATCCTTGCTGAGAGTGTCGCTGATGTAAGGTATGCCGCTTGAAGTGTCCATGATGTAAACATAGCCGCCGGCTTTACCGACATTCTTTATGGCAGTCATTATCTTATTCATGATAGGCTGCATCTTCTCCTGCTGAGCCTTCTGAAGAGCCTGCTGGTTGTCCTGAAGAGCCTGCTGATACTTCTGGAACAGCTGCTGCAATGAAGCTTCTGTCTCCTGGCGCTTTGTCTCGTTCATGGTACTCTTTGTACGGTCGTACTCGTCAGATTTCTTCTGAATCTCATCCTGCATGGCCTTCATATCATTCTCATACTGCTTTGACTGAGCCTCCAGCTCGCCACGTGCCTTGATGAACTCAGGAAGACTCTGCATGACAGCCTGTGCGTCAACATGTCCGAACTTTGCAGTCTGAGCAAACAGTGTCAGAGGTGCGCACAGCAACAACATTAAAAATAATTTTTTCATTTCCTTAATTTCAAATTTTATTTATTGTTTATTATTTATCTGCAAAGATAATGCAAGAGTCGATAATTTCAAAATAAAAGGATATGAAATGCACTTTTATTTTAATTTCAAAGACTCTGCATATCTGGTTAAAACACAATGCATTAATTAGAATAGCCTAACTTTGACAGCACTTCATTGCTGATGTCTATCTTCGGCGAACCGAAAATGATGCTCGTGTCTGACGCACGGTCGAGTATGAGCGAATAACCGCGCAGGTCGGCAATGTCTTTCACGGCATTGTATATTTCCTCCTGAATAGGAGTCATCAGACTGGTGCGTTTCTTGAAAAGCTCGCCCTCGGGTCCGAAATACTTACGTTTCAGCTCGCTGGCTTCCTTCTCCTTATTCATTATAGCCTCCTGGCGCTCCTTTTTCTGTTCCTGAGAGAGGAACACCACTTCGTTCTGATAATTCTTATACATAGTCTGGGCCTCGGTGTTGAGGGCATCAACCTCAGCCTGCCACTTCTTGGCAACCTGGGTGAGCTGCTCGTTGGCACGCTCGTAGGCCGGGATGTTTTTCAAGATATACTCCATATCGACAAGAGCAAACTTCTGCGCGCTGGCCGTGAATGCTACGGCAAGCATGGCAAACATCATTAATATCTTCTTCATAATTCTTTCTCCTTAATTATAAATTTAACTGACAAAACCGACGTGACAAATACGCCTATATGTCTGACGGCTAATTTATTAACTCTCTTTGTTTTGACACATGGCAGCTAAACGGCTAGAACTCCTGTCCGAGAATGAAGTGGAACTGAGAGCCTCCCTTGGTGCCGAACACCTTGTCGAAGCCATAAGCCCAATCGATACCCATAAGTCCGACCATAGGCAGATATATACGTACACCGATACCGGCAGAACGCTTCATGTCGAACGGGTTGAAATCCTTGGTGTCGTTCCATGCATTACCGGCCTCGAGGAAACCAAGTCCGTAGATTGTGGTGTTGCCCAACAGGAACGGATAACGCAGCTCCAACGTGAAACGGTCGTAAGCATAGCCCTCATATCCGTAAGGAGTAAGGCTACCGTTGTCGTATCCTCTCAATCCGATTGTCTCTTCGGCATAACCCGTAGAATAACCGCTCATACCGTCACCACCCATATAGTAGGTTTCGAAAGGCGACTTCTTGTATTTGTTGTAAGAGCCGAGGATACCGAACTCAACACGTGTCATAAGAACGAAACACTTCTGTCCATTGGTAAGGGCTGTATATGTCTTGGCACGGAACTTCCATTTGTGATACTCAACCCAGCGATATTTCTCCTGCTGCTCGGCAGTATAGTTGGGCGACTTCGGATTAGTAGCAAGATTCTTATAGTCCTTGTGACTGAAAGCCGACCAAGGCGGAGTAATCGTAAGTGATGCCAGGAACTCTGAACCGCGGCGCGGGAACAGCTGGTTATCGGTAGACACACGCGACAGGGTGATGCCCAGGTTGAGGTTGTTACAGTTACCGTTGGTAACGATAAAGTACTGCCAGTTCTTCAGCATATAGCGCTGATATGCCAGCTCGACAGACAACTGGAAATAGTCGTCAGGCCAGCGCAGACGCTTACCCCAGCCTACAGACACTCCGAGCAGCTTGACATACTTGTCAGGGTCGTAGAAGTTTTCATAATAATTATTGTAGCTGTTGCCCCATCCGTAGAGGTAGTTATAATAATTATTCATGTAGGCACTGTTGTAATAGTTGCTCGACACGTCGGTCTGCTTAGAGAAGTAGGCTCCGACGGTGAACTGAATAGGACGCTTTCCGCCAAACCAGTTGGTTGAGTAAGAAGCGTTGTACGACTGATAATATGTACCGTTGGTCTGCGCTCCGATAGAAAGCACCTCGCCGTCGCCCACAGGCAGTATGCCTCGATGCTCCTTGTTCTTGTTGAAGAGGTTGGCCATTGAGAAGTTGTTAAGCTTCAGTCCGATACGTCCGATGACACCTGTCTGTCCCCATCCGAGCGAGAATTCCACCTGGTCGTTAGACTTCTGTACGAGGTCCCAGTTGATGTCAACGGTTCCGTCTTCATAGTTAGGTTTCACGTCAGGATTGATCTGCTCCGGGTCGAAGTGTCCCATAGATGCCATTTCACGTGCAGAACGCATCAGGGCCTCCTTAGAGAAGAGGTCGCCCGGCTTGGTTCTCAGCTCTCGGCGTACAACGTTTTCGTAAACGCGGGTGTTACCATTGATTCGCACATGGTTGATGTGAGCCTGGTTGCCCTCCATGATGCGCATTTCGAGGTCGATAGAGTCGCCGACGATGTTTACCTCTGTAGGTTGCAGGTTATAGAACAGATAACCATTGTTCCAATACTCATTACCCACGGCATCCTCATCTTCAGAGAGTCGTTTGTTCATGAGTTTCTGGTTATAGACATCACCTTTCTTCATGCCGAGCAGACGGCTCAGATAGTCGGTTGAGAACACTGTGTTGCCCACCCATGTGATGTTTCTGATATAATATTTCTTTCCCTCGTCCACCTTAAGGTATATGCTTACGTGCTTGTCGTCGACATTCCACACGCTGTCTTCAACGATGGCGGCATCGCGGTATCCAAGCTCATTATACTTGTCGATAAGATTCTGCTTATCTGTCTTATAGCGTTCGGGGGTGTATTTCTTCGACTTGAATATGTTGTCCAGCTTACCGGCCTCGTGAGTCTTGGTGAAGGCACCCTTTGTAAACAGAGTACCCTTTATCTTAGAGTCGCTCAGATTATTGTTTCCCTCAATGATGATCTGGCGCACCTTCATCTTCTCTTTTTTGTCGATAATGACATCAAGAATCACCTGGTTTTTGTTGGCTACGTCATCACGCTGCTGTATGTTTATTTCGGCGTTCTTATATCCTTTGTCGTCAAAATAGTTCTTTGCCAGCAGTTCAGCACGGTCAATCATGTTAGGCGTAATCTGGCTGCCCTTAAGCAGTCCGAGCTTAGTCTCAAGGTCTTCGCGTTCCGACTTCTTTACTCCAATGTAGTTAATAGTTGATACGCGCGGACGCAAGGCCAGATAGAAATGCAGATAAATCTTGTCGCCAACGATAGAGTCGGCAGCAATCTGTACCTTTGAAAACAGTCCGTGCTTCCAATAGCGCTTCACTGCATCAGTAATAGCCTGTCCCGGAAGCTCTATCTTCTGACCTACGGTAAGACCAGAAATACTTGCAAGCATGTAATCTTCATAGCCTTCCACGCCAGAAACCGCGATGCCGCCTAATACGCCGGAACGCGGAGTGCCCGCATAAGAGATTTCAGGATTAACAATCTTCTCCTGCGCAACGGCCCCAACGCTGAAGAGCAATGAGGCGAGCAGTGCCAAGCATCCTATTATTCTATTCATCTTATATGTATGTTGTCTTGAATATTAATTATCGTTTTCAACTTGCGCCTCGGTCTTGCCGAAACGTCTCTGGCGCTTCTGATAGCTGACTATTGCCTCGCGGAGACACTGCTCGTTGAAGTCGGGCCAGTAAGTGTCGCAGAAATAAAGCTCCGAATATGCTATCTGCCAGAGCAGATAGTTGGATATGCGCACCTCGCCGCCCGTGCGTATCAGCAGGTCGGGGTCGGGCATGAAGCAGGTCTGCATGTGGCTTGACACCGTATTCTCGTCGATTGCGTCGATTGCGAGCTTTCCGTCCTTCACCTCAGCGGCTATGTTTTTTACGGCATTGGTTATCTCCCACTTCGACGAGTAGCTCAGTGCCACCACCATCGTCATGGCACTGTTGTCCTTCGTATGCTCCATAGTCTCGCCGAGCTTAGCCCTAACCTGTGCCGGAAGCCTGTCGATATCGCCTATAACGCGGAAACGCACGTTATTCTTCATGAATATCTCGTCCTCAAGGGCGGTGAGCACAAGCCCCATAAGGGCTGCCACCTCATCGGCCGGACGGTTCCAGTTTTCGGTTGAGAAGGTGTAGAGCGTGAGATACTTCACACCAAGCCTGACGCACTCTGAAGTGATGCGTCTTACCGACTCAACACCGGCCTGATGGCCGTAGCTGCGTTCCTTGCCGCGCTCAGTGGCCCATCGGCCGTTGCCGTCCATGATGATGGCAATGTGCTGCGGTATGCGGTTCATGTCAATTTTTGTCTCAGTCATCTTTATTACATGTTATACATTTAGGCATGAAGCTGTAAGTCAGTGTGAGCTTCAGGGCCGAATAGCAGTCGGTGTTCTTGAACAGTCCCGAGCTTTTTATATAATAAGGGTCTGCCACACCGTCGAGCTTGTCGCTGAGCGAGAAATGGACGGCCCATTCAAGTCCGAGGTTAAGCCTCGGTCCTATTTTATATTTCACTCCCAATCCTATCGGAAGGTTTGCCGTAAACACGTTCTGTGCGTCTGCCTTCACGTAGGTTGCGCCGAGTCCGAGAAATATGAACGGCGTGAGGCGCTTTGCTCCCCTGTACTCGCGGCCCGTGCCGTAAGGCCAGAAGTTGTACTCATAGGTTACTCCAAGGTCAATGAGCGTATTGCTGAAATCTATCGGATTATCCGAATATTCGGGATACCATGTCTCCAGCCCGGCAGAACTGCCTTTCAGCTTGCCGTATGACAAGTCGAGCTTAAGGCCCATATAGGGGTTGATGACACGCCTGAGAATGAGCGACGCCATGGGCTGCATGTTCTTCATGATATTGCCGTTGAAGTCGCCCTCGTATGCCACCAGTCCTGCTCCCACGCCTATCTCCATCTTATATTCGTTGTCGTCCTGCGCCCTTGAGCACAGCGACACAGCAGAGATTAGTATGCAAAGCAGGATTTTTCTCATTTGCCAGTGGTTGAATTAGTGTTACACGGTTATAGTTCTCACTTTGTGAACGAGGTCTGGTTTTCGGCCCATCCCAGTTTGTTGAGCCTTCCGCGCCACACCTGACCGTTGCCACCACAGATTATCCACAAGCAGTTGTCGCCGTCGACAGCAATGGCAAACACGTTGCTCGAGCCGTTGGTGAAGCCTTCAGGTAATACGTAGCTGTCGTCAGTGAGCCATGTCAGACCATTGTCACTGCTGACATATATCTTTTCAAAAGCCTTGTCTGTGCTTGTTCCGAGCGCCTTGCCGCCAATGGCTATAAGCACATCGCCGTAGCGAGCCATCTTCAGATTCGTCAGGCGGGGCAGCTGATAGTGGTTAGCCTCGTTACACTCCATCCATGAATGTTCTATCGAGCCGGGAGCATATTCCTCAATCTTGCTCCACACCATAGCCGTTGAATCAGATGTGAAGGCGTCATCGGCAGGATTTCCGGCAAATATTATGCGCTCTGAATTTTTGTCTGTAGTCAGTGCGAAGCTTGCCAGTCCGGCATAGCTTGCAGGCAGGTTTTCGGCGTCGCCGCCAACGTTGTCGGCAGTCCATGTGGCTCCGTTGTCGGCAGAGCTCATCGGTTTGCCGTCGGCTCCGGCAGCATAAATCTTGCGGCTGCCTGCTCCTATGAGCTGCGAAACGCCAAACTGGGCGGTGGGCTGCGACACGGTGTTCCATGTCTGACCGTCGGCCGATGATATCAGCTCGCCGTTGTTCAGAGTGTAGAGCATATTGTCCTTCACTGTTACGCTCTTGTATGCGTCAGCCGACAGGCTCACGTTGGGTGTAAGTGCCGTCCAAGAGCCGTTGCCAGAAGTCTCGGCCAAGAATACCTCTGTGGCATTTCCGTTACAGCCGAAGAGCATCACCTTGCCGTTGAGTGCAACGGCCTTCATGCCGCTCATGGCGGTGAAGCGCGCATCAGCCGGCAGTGAGTTCCAGCGGAACGAGTCGGGATCTTCCTTATGCACGTTGACGCGTACCGTATAGGCACGATAATTCACACCGCCAACGGAATATACTCTGAACTCGCGCGGCTGTGAAAAGTCAACCGAGTCGGTACTGCTGTAATAGGCAAGCGTGTCGCTGTCTACATTTTTAATCACCACAATGCCGGAATTTTTACTGCTTACGTTGCATATAACGTGTGCCGCATCAGTTCCTACAGGAAGCGAGTCGGGATTATATATCTCGCGCTTCAGCTGGTCAATGTAGAATTTATAATTGCTGCCGGTTACTTCAACCTTATACACACTGTCCTCTCCTTCAGACGAGAGAGTGTGAAGATATTGGTTGAGCGTACCTAAAGAGAATGATGTTATGGCGGTGTCGTCATAATACACAAATTCGTCATCGCCGTTATCACTAAGGCATGAAGCCAACAAAAATGTCCCGGAGAACAGTATTGCCAAGCACTGGATAATACGTTTCATTCGCTGAATATTTTCTATTTTTAGCTGCAAATTTAATCAGAATTCCTCAAATAAAGCTTGATTTTAAATACTTTATTGTCTAAATTATCAATAAATTGGACTTTTTATATACATATATAAGTTTTTTTAAAGTTTTTATAAAAAAGAGGCCGGTATGAATCACTCACGCCGACCTCGCAAAACCTTAACTGATGTTGGTATTAATCGATATAATGATATTAATTTTTTGTCATTTACAATAACTAAGACCAACATCACTTAGTTCAAAATCTAATAACATAATCTTTACCTTAAATCTATCAAACTACTAACCTATGAAAAATGTATTCTCACGAACACGGGGGCAAAGTTACATTATTGTGTGCGGACACACAAGCGTTTCACATCACTTTTTGCTGTGAAAATGCCATTTTTTGATATAAATCAAAACGCGGAGAATATGTCTTGAAAAACCTTTACAGACTGAGGCCGAAAAGGCGCTGAAAGGCACATGGCGCATAAAAAAAGCCGCGCGCCCGGCGTGATACGCACAGGCCCGGCGCGGCTTAATGCAGACAAAAATGCCGTACCGGACAACCGTCTGCTCACGTTGCACATAAAAAAGACTTCTGCAACAGAGCCGGCAGTGTCAGAATCGGCCTTCAGTACTGTTTTCACACGGATCTATCTCATACACACTTGTATTCATCGTGCCGTGGCCCCAACGTTCTTACAGGTGCCGCACTCGCCCGAATGCAACACGTTGTGAAGAACATACGACGACTTGGGCAATTTCTTCAGACTGTCGTCCACATAAGCGAATCCGTCGCTGCTCGTCAGCCTCAGACTTCCGTCAGACAGATACTCAAACGTAAGATGTGAGTCTTTCTCGGCAAAATAGGCGGTTGCAGTGGCCCTGTTGCCGTTGACCTTTATATTTTCTATCGTGTAGGACATTGAGTTTATCTCAGGCTTAATCTTGATTATTCCGGCACAGGGATATTCGTCCATCGAGTTAGGGTCGGGAATGGTCTTTCCGTAGAAGTCTATTTTGACATACAGTCCGCCACCACACCATTCGCCCTTGAACGGGCGTGAGGTCTGAGCCATAGCCATGGTTACCGACGAGAACAACAACACACTGATAATAGCTTTCAGCAGGATTGCAGGTTTCATAATTAAAATAACTGATTGGGTTAGGTTAAACATTCTAGAATGTAATCCGTGCGGAGAATGTCGCATACAATCACCTCACAAGAATAATATTTTACAAATATAAGTCTTTTCGTGTCTGCTCCGCTTTACCTCACAAATATTTTAAGATATATTAAGAACCATGCTACTGACCACTTTGCAAAAGGTGCCAAATGACATTCTAATACATGGCCTTTTGCAGGCTGAAAGGATATGTTTTAGGACTGAAAAGGGCATGTTTCAGAAACAAAGACCGGTGTGTTTTGCAAAGCATCAACACACTTGCAGAATTAATATCTACCCCGCATGATGAAGGTTTTGAGGCAGAACAACAAAATACGAAATTATTTTATTACAGACTCATCACTCGTCACAACGTGGCGTAAACCACTGACTGCCAGCAATATATGCTGTGACAAGTTTACGGGCAGACTCATCACGCAAGGCAGTTCAGCTATATGCGTGACAAGTGGCGGATACAACTCATCACGCTGCAAGCATCTGATGCACAACGCCTTACGCAACATTGTGACGAGTGATGAGTTTAAATAAAAAAGTTTTTTACTTTACCATATCCACAAACCGCGGTTAACAGCCATGCATCACAGGCGGACACTCTGCATGCCAAAAGTAATGCAAAGCCGCATAAGCCTCACGGCTAGGCACAAAAAGAAAGTAGGCATGCCTTTTGGGGCATGCCTACTTAAAAGGATATCTAAATCTATTTTATTCAGAATTAGAGTTTCGGACCTGCAGCTACGAGAGCCTTACCAGCCTCATTGCCTTCGTACTTAACGAAGTTCTTGATGAAGCGAGCAGCGAGGTCTTTAGCCTTCTCCTCCCACTGAGCAGCGTCAGCGTATGTATCACGAGGATCGAGGATGTGAGAGTCAACACCCTTCAACTCTGTAGGAACAACGAAGTTGAAGTAAGGTATTGTCTTTGTAGGAGCAGAGTCGATTGAGTGGTCGAGGATAGCGTCGATGATACCACGTGTATCGCGGATAGAGATACGCTTGCCAGTTCCGTTCCAACCTGTGTTAACCAAGTAAGCCTTAGCACCGCTCTTCTCCATGTGTCTTACCAGCTCCTCAGCATATTTTGTAGGATGCAGCTCCAGGAATGCCTGGCCGAAGCAAGCTGAGAATGTAGGAGTAGGCTCAGTGATACCACGCTCTGTACCAGCCAATTTAGCTGTAAATCCAGACAGGAAGTAGTATTTAGTCTGCTCCGGAGTCAGGATAGATACTGGAGGCAGTACTCCGAATGCGTCAGCTGACAGGAAGATAACCTGCTTAGCAGCCGGTGCGTGAGATATAGGCTTAACGATGTTCTCGATGTGGTAGATAGGATAAGAAACACGAGTGTTCTCAGTTGTGCTCTTGTCGCAGAAGTCGATCTTTCCGTTAGCGTCAACAGTTACGTTCTCGAGCAGAGCGTTGCGGCGGATAGCGTTGTAGATATCAGGCTCGCTCTCTTTGTCAAGGTTGATAACCTTAGCGTAGCATCCACCCTCGAAGTTGAACACGCCGTTGTCGTCCCATCCGTGCTCGTCGTCACCGATAAGCAGACGTTTCGGGTCGGTAGACAGAGTAGTCTTACCTGTACCAGACAGACCGAAGAATATAGCTGTGTTCTCACCGTTCTTGTCGCAGTTAGCTGAGCAGTGCATAGCAGCGATGCCCTTCAGAGGCAAGAAGTAGTTCATCATAGAGAACATACCCTTCTTCATCTCACCGCCGTACCATGTGTTGATGATAACCTGCTCTTTAGAAGTTACGTTGAACACAACAGCTGTCTCTGAGTTCAGACCAAGCTCTTTGTAGTTCTCAACCTTAGCCTTAGAAGCGTTGTAAACAACGAAGTCAGGCTCAAAGTTAGCAAGTTCCTCAGCTGTAGGACGGATGAACATGTTAGTTACGAAGTGTGCCTGCCATGCTACCTCCATGATGAAGCGGACAGCCATACGTGTATCCTTGTTAGCACCGCAGAAACCGTCAACTACATAAAGTTTTTTGCCTGAAAGCTCTTTCTTTGCAATTTCCTTAACGGCAGCCCATGCCTCTTTAGAAGCAGGTTTGTTGTCGTTCTTATATTCGTCAGAAGTCCACCATACTGTGTCCTTTGAGGTCTCGTCCATTACGATGAACTTGTCCTTAGGTGAACGTCCTGTGTAAACACCAGTCATAACGTTTACAGCGCCAAGCTCTGTAACCTGACCTTTGTCAAAACCTGTAAGACCATCTTTTGTCTCTTCTTCAAACAATACCTCGTAAGACGGATTGTGAAGAACTTCTTTCACGTCTACGATTCCGTACTTGCTTAAATCTAAATTTGCCATTTTAATGAAAATATTAAAAAGTGAATTATTATGTTCCTGATAGTTACCTTAAATCGGCTGCAAAGGTAGCAAAAAATCGAATACCCGCCAACAATAATGGGTACAAAAACACCTATTAAAAAGTCTTTTTAGGTTAAAGTATTAAAATTTTAAACTACCCGAAGTGTTTTTGTAATTTGCACTTTGCAAAAACAAACACATTTCATGCAAAAAGATTTGCAGAACGTTCCGTAATTAAGCATTTTACAAATCTTTATTTTATTATAGACAAACCTCACAAATATGCCTGCAGACGACACTTATGCACCCGGCTGCTTGCCGAAAACAGCCACACAAAAGGACGCGGCAAACCATACGGAAGAAACGTAAACGGAACTATAAACAGAAGGAAATAGACATGGGACAACGGACAAATGACAGACCGCACAAAAAAAATTCAACAACTTTTGTATTGCACTATATGGATTTTGCATTAACTTTGCAGCCTGAGAAAACAAGATAAGAAATAAGAAATGCAAGTAATTAATTTCAGCGATTCAAACTCAATCATCAATCAGTATCTGGCAGAAATAAGAGACGTTGACTATCAGCAGAACCGTCTGCTGTTCCGCAACAACATTATGCGCGTGGGCGAGATGATGGCCTACGAGATAAGCAAGACGCTCGAATATGAGACTAAAGACGTTACAACACCTCTTGGCGTGTCGCGCGTAAGCGTGCCGGCAGACAAGATTATCCTGGCTACGATATTCCGCGCCGGACTGCCTTTCCACAACGGATTCCTCAACGTGTTCGACCATGCCGGAAATGCCTTTGTGAGCGCATACCGCGAATATACCGACAACGAGCACACCGAGGTGGGCATACATGTTGAATATCTTGCCACGCCGAGCATCGACGGCAAGACGCTCATCATAGCCGACCCCATGCTGGCAACAGGCGGCTCGATGGAGCTAGGCTACAAGGCCTTCCTTACCAAAGGTACGCCCAAACGCATACACATAGCATGCGTGATAGCCACTCCCGAAGGCATAGACCACATAAAGAAGACTCTGCCCGACGACAAGACCACTATATGGTGCGCAGCCGTTGATCCGGGAATGAACGAGCATAAATACATCGTGCCGGGATTCGGCGATGCCGGCGACCTGTGCTACGGCAGCAAGCTGTAGCCATCGGATAAGTATCCCGCCACACGGCTCAACCGAAGAAGACGAGCAAGCCTTAACGCCATATGCGCAACGCGCGCAAAGAACAGGCTTACGGATACAAAGCAAAAAATTTACTGAAAATTATAATTTGTAACCTGATTAAACAAAATCTCCTTATTTTACCCTGCCATATAATGGATAAAGGGCTAAAATAAGGAGATTTTGCGTCTGCTGCTTACAGATTGTTACGGAGGCTGCCCCACAAGTGTGAGACAGCCTCTTTTATGATAAGAAAGATTTTCATAGAACTACAATCACTGTAGTTTCTAACTGTAAAGTCAGGCCCCACCGGCCCTCACTGCCGCAGGCGGCACTCGGTCGCCGCTGATCAGCAGCCGGCTTGCCGGATGTCCGTCAAACGTCGTCCGGCGGCCCGGATTACTTAACCTCCCAGATATCGTTGGTTTCGAGCAGCTCCATGAAGTTGTGATACTTCTTCTTGGCGCTGACCTCTTCAATCTGCTCTCTGAGCGCGGT
>HF992647.1 GCA_000436695.1 Prevotella sp. CAG:1185
GAGATGTGCATTCAGTATGATGCCGACGTACAGGAAGGTAAATGAAGACAGAAAACTTTTTGATTTTGATGCTCTGAGAATTGCCTTCGTCTGCGCAATTCTGCCGTTTGAGCGAAAAAGTGCCCATTTTCTCACGTTTTTGTTAAGTGGCTGATATGGCGACACTTATGCAGGTTTATGCATAAAAGCGTAAATGTTAAAAAACATAACTCGGCCATTTACGGGTAACAAACCATAGGTTTATGCCTCTAAAACCATAGGTTTGTTGCTCCGAAATGCCTGATTAAGACCATTAAAACCACTGATTTTAGGGTGTAAAAGGACAGAATGTGCAAACTGATGTTAATTTATTGTTGCCTGATTATTTGCTTTTTAACATCTGTTGTAACTTGGTTTTCTATTTTAAAGAAAACTTTGTACACGAAAAATGTAAATTTATCAGAAAAATATGTATCTTTGTACATTCTTATATTAAAACATAATAA
This sequence comes from Prevotella sp. CAG:1185, assembly GCA_000436695.1. GTDB lineage: Bacteria > Bacteroidota > Bacteroidia > Bacteroidales > Bacteroidaceae > Prevotella. Next base: position 486 of record HF992647.1, read on the forward strand.
TATGATTAAATTCATGATATTAAAATAAATAGAACCTAAAATTGAAGCGTGTGAAATCTAATACACAGCAAGTAATGGTTGCACAGGTTGCATGGTAATCATCAATTGCATAGAAAAACGCAGCATAGTGTTGAGTAAAAACGCTAAATATTTATTCAATGTGTTACAGAATGTCAATAATGATTTAATTCAATATGTCTGAATTTATGGTTTAACGGTAGCGAAACTTTAGTAAAAGCCATTCATCTAAATATTAATATTATCAATACAATAAATGTATACTCCATTAAGTCACAATGATGAAAGATGCTATTTCGTCATTAATTTAGAAATTTATAATACGATGATAGATTGATAACAATTAGTATTCTTAATAGAGTAAATTGACAGTCATTGGCAGTCATTGGCAGTAAATTGTTTAATATTGTCATATAACATAATTTTTATGTTGTGATTAATTTAAAAGAAGGAGGTTAAAATCAGATAGAGAATGAAATAAAAACAAGGGATATTTCTGTTCGGAAGAATGGAGCCCTGCAGTTTGTGAACAATAAACGCCACTCTATTATGTGAGGCATAATTAACAAACCTAAAGAGCGTCTTTATTCGTGCTACTTGATAAATGGACAAATAAAACATATGGAACGTTTCGTCTTTGTTCTATTTTGATGAAATTCCTCGGATATTTATATACAGAGAACAAATATATTGAAAGTTCATGTTGATATGGATAGATAATGTAATCATTGGTTTTTAGTATTTATGTCTATGGACATTAGGCATATCGAGAAACAAGTAAAATGAATAAATTAACGCTTTTATTGCTAATTTTATAAACTATGAAAAATTTATTATTGCCATTTTATTGTATAGTATGCGTTCTGTTTTATGGATGTTCTAATAATGATGATATGTTCACCATAGAGAATAACATTAATGATGTACAAATGTTTGCATTAGATATCTCATCTGAAACAGATTCTACCAATATTTTACTTTTATGTAAAGATGGTAGTTATGTTTATACTGACGTCAATGCAGACAATGGGTACGGATTGATTTATATGAATCCATCAGTAGAAAATGATATTTCGGAAGGTATTACAGTATGGGTAAATAAGGATGGTATACCATTTATGGTTAATTGGGATAATAAGTATATTATTTTTGAAAATGTGTCTGATAGAGGTTTTGATTGCGCCTATATAAATGATAAAGGTGAAATCTATTATTATTGGGATGTTGATATATCAGAAAAAACTCGTAGTATTGGTACTAGAGCATTTTATGATCCATGGGTAGGGGCTTGGAAAGATTTATGGATAACAACAAAAAATCACTCATGGGATGAACATAATAAAAAAGCCTTAGTGCCTTTTCTTTGTAAAGTCGTGTCGTTTTCTATTACAGCAATTGGAACTGTTACAGGAAATGATATAACAAATTTGGCCCTTACGCTTATAAGTGAAACAGCTAAGTCTAGTAATATAAATTCCGCTAACATTGAATATATGTCAAATACTCTTGATTTCGTAGGTTTAGTAAATGATTCGTTTGAAGATGGTTGGAAAGGTTTTTTAACAAATGGCCTAATAAGTTTCTCATATAAAAAATTTGGAATTAGTATGTTGGCACAAATGATTAATAAATATGGTGATGATGGACTTGAGGCTTTTGGGAAACATCATGAAGAGATAGACTATACGTTCCTTAATAAGGAATGGCAAATAAAACTGAGTACAAATCTAATAGAATGTGGAATAGAAGAGAAAGAGTTTAGAATTAATGTGGCAACAAAAGCCCTTTGGGAAATAGATGATACAAATGTTGACAATAGTTGGTGTTCTGTGTATAAAGAAGGTGATCAGATAATTGTAAAAGTAAAATCATACGATGGTGTTGAAACACGTTTATGTTCAGCGAAAGTAAAGACTAAAACTTATAATAAACAAATACCACCGGCTTTACTTACTATAAAGCAAGATGGTGTCCTCTTTGAATTATCCGAAACAGATTTAACATTTACTCAGGAAGGTGGAACAAAAGGTGTTTATGTATATACAAACGATAATATTACTTCATGGGAAGTGTCTACACCTGTTTGGTGTAAAATTACGAAAGGTACGAACTCATTTTTTATTGATGTGGATAAATCTGATGTAGATAGAGAAGGTGTCATAGAAGTAGCAGGAGTGGTAAAAAATAGTGGAAGTTACATTAAAAGACAAATCGCAGTAAAACAGATATGTGATAGTTCTTGGGACGGAACATCATGGAGCTTTAGCGGAAGTATTAATGTTTCAGGTGTTACAAGTATTTGGAATATATTAGAAAGTTTGAATATGGTTGATATCACAAATTTTGGGATTCAAATTATTGATGTTGCGAATAATAAATTTTCTTTATCTGGTGATTTAGCAGGAATGGAACATAATTCAAATATAAGTATTGATGAGAAGGGAAATCTTGTTTTGAATGTATCTCAAGATATTTCAGAAATGGGAATTTATAATCTCAAATTTATTTCTAAGGTAGTTTTTGAACGAATAGAACGAACAAAATCCTTGGGAAATCTTACAGGAGAAGTATTTGGAAAGGTTTATGTTCCAGATGGTGAAGATATGAATGTTGAAATAGAATTAAATGGAACATTTAATGGAGTCCTTTTAAATTATTCCAAATAATCTTGTCAGATTATATATGATTGGCAATGTAAAAGTGAATTCTAATATTTTCAGTTTATATAAAATTTTTTTATAACGTTAATAGTATAATTAGTTTTAATTTCAGATTTAGAGTTTCCAATATATTGTATTATTGTTGTCTTTGAAATTCTTTTTCTTGAGAGATATTAGAACATTTTGCGTATAAATATGATAGCCCGCCGTATGAGCTCAGGCAGCCTCATAGTTTCAGAGGCTTCGGGCACATACGGCGGGCAGGTATCAGGTTGAGAAAGTCAGGCACAAATGGCGTCAGACGGCGAAAATAAAAGCATGGGGCAATACCCTGCATGACAGCACAAGACGACTGAAAGCATCAGACGGCTTGCCGGTTCTTTGCCATTTTCTGTCTGACGGCCTGTTTGTGGTAAGTATGGCGCTGTCCGTCAGTTAAAAATCTTCACGCCAATGAACAGCGTGCGCGGCTGGGTAGGGCCGTAAAAATATTTAGAGTCGCGCTCCGCACCCTTGTCCAAATCCTTCTGAAAGGCGTTGAATATGTTGTTCACGCCGCCGTTGAGCTGCAGTTTCAGATGGTCGTTCAGCACAAAGGTGTAGTTGAGTTTCAGGTTCAGCTCCATAAAGTCGGGCGACTTCTCCATTCTGTCTTTCTCTATATATCCCGCGAAGTGGGGCACAAGCATGCTGCCAGTGTAGACACCCGACACGGCGAAGTCGAAGTTTCGGAGCGGAGCCGACGTAAACGTAAAGTAGCCGTAGCAGTCGGGCGTGCGTGTCATGCGCTTTGTAGGCGCCACGTCGGGGTTGCTGCTCCATGCCAGTGCCTCGGTGTAGCGGCTCTGCTGCACGGTTAGGCCCAGCTGCAGCTGCGCCTCCTTGCCGTGGGCTATCTTATAGTCGATGTTGGCTCCGTACACGCGTGCCCCGTGACCGTTGCGGCGCTCCTGTATCTTGGTGCCCGTAGTAGGGTCGAAGCCGGTCTCTTCGAGATAGAACACATCGTTGAGCATGGTGTAGAAACCCTCTATGAGCAGGTTAGAAATGAAATGGCCCAGGCTGAAGGCCCAGTCTATCGAGCCACTGAAGCTGTTGGAGCGTTCGGGCTTCAGTCCGTCGGCCAGCTTTATCATCATTGCCTCGCCGCCCACGGCAGCCACGTGCAGGTCTTCGTCGTAGGCCTGAGGCGCCCTGAATCCCGTAGACCATGTCAGTCGGCCCTGAAGTTTGTCTGACGGTTTCCACAGCATGTTGACGCGCGGACTGAATATCACGTTGTCAACAAGGTTATGCTTGTCGAGTCTGAATCCGGCAAGCAGCGTCAGCTGTCTCATCTTCCATTCGTTTTGCAGATACGCTCCGGCAATCCTCACATATTGTTTCAGGTCGCGGCCGTAGCCCGTCATCACGTCGTGAAGCGAGTTAAACTGATATTCAAAGCCTCCCGTAAGCGTTGCAGGCGAGAACAGCAGGCGGTCGAAGTTGCCCGAATACATGGCTCCGCCCACTGCCGTAAGGTCGTCGGTAGTGCCGTAGGCATTGGCGTCCATGCCCGCGCCGTAGTAGCTGTTGCGGTCGGTATGCTGCACCGAGCCGTACACCGACAGCTTGTGTCTGTATTCGTTCATGAATATGTCGTAAGTCAGTCCGCCGCTGTTTATCACGTGTCGCGTCTGCTCGGTTATGTCGGTTTCGTGCGGCTGAAGGTCAAACTTGTTGCCTCCGCGGCGAAACTCGTTGGTGGTGTGATACTCAATGCTCAGTCGGCTGAACTGCGTCGGGCGGTAATATCCCCTCAGTCCGAAGGTGTTCATGTTGAGCTTGCCCAGCTCCGAGAACCCGTCGCCGTCGGCATCGTAAGGGTTGCGGTTTCGGTAAGCCTGATAGAAGGCCACGCCGTATGTGCGGTCTTTCGACACGAGCGAGGCGTTGGCGCCTACATACTGCTCCCAGGTCTTGCCGCCGAGGTTAGACATCGTGGAGTTGACCTGAAACGAATTGTTCACAGGGTCTTTGGTTATAATGTTGATGGTGCCGCCCACGGCATTGGCGCCAAACAGCGCCGAGCCTCCGCCGCGCACCACCTCTACGCGCTCAATCATGCTGACGGGTATCTGTTCGAGACCATACACGCCCGACAGGGCGCTCATCACCGGACGGCTGTTGATTAGCAGCTGCGAGTAAGGCCCCTCAAGACCGTTGATTCTTACCTGCGGAAAGCCGCAGTTCTGGCAGTTGTTCTCAACGCGCAGTCCCGACTGATAGCAGAGCGACTTGGCAAGGTCGGTAGAGTTGACCGTCTCAAACAGTTTGCTGTTCATCACGTTCACCACCACCGGCGCCTCCTTTCGGCTGGTCTCGTTTCTGTTGGCCGATACCACCACCTCGTCCATCAATATGTCCTCTTTCTCCATCACGAAGTGCAGGTCTACGGTATATTCGTTGCTCACCACCACCGTCTTGGTCTGCGAGGCATAGCCCATGAGCTGCACCTTCAGCGTGTATTTGCCTGCCGGCACGTCTTTCAGGCGGAAGTGGCCGTCGTCGCCCGTAACGGTGCCCATGCCGTTTTCAACAATCAATATAGTGGCGTAGGCCAGACTATTCTCTGTGTCTTTCTCAATAACGTGTCCTGTTATTATGTTGCCCTCTTTCACCGTGTTAGGCTCAACGGGACGGGCCGTCCCTGCCGACGCGCACATAAGGCACGTCAGTAAAAGTAAGATATATTTCTTCATTTCTGTTTACTTATAAATACGGAATATCCGTCCATGACGGCACGGCACGCCATGTCGTCACAGCATTAATAAAAATGTTGAGATAACCCACGAATCGTCATCAGGCAGCACATCGTCGTATCAATATTGTGCCTTAATGCTTTCAGCCGTCTTTTGGTTTTCTATAGGCATCATGCCGTATGGCTTTTCTTGGCACAATACGCTATGCCTGTTAAAAACCATACATCAATCCGCCCAATATAAAACAAAAATCCGACAGAATAAAAACGGACGATTAGGGATAAAATGATTTATGAAAATGAAGAAACGGGAGGCGCGCGCAGGTAGATGCCCGAATTATAGTCGGGCATGGCGTGTGCCACAACATAAACGTTGTAGCTTTTGTGAATAAGTTTTACGTCGGGAGCCTCAATTTCTACAGCCGTCCCTGCTTCGAGCGACTGGAATTGAGTTAGATAATGCAGCACAAGCGTCTGTCCCGAAGTGTGGCTGTGCTTGCCTTTGAAGGGGTGGGAGTGTACCACCATCACTCCGTTGACGATATGCACGTGGGCATAAACCGAGATTATGGCATAATAAGCCATAAACACGGTAATAAACATTACGGCGAATGTTCTTGTCAGCGTTCGTGATCGTAGTGTCATATCCGCGGCAAAGATAAAAATAAATTATGAAATAAAAGGAAAAGCGTAAAAAAATGAGAATTAATTTGGTGGCGTGAAATAAATGTCGGCAAGAAGGTTAAGTTACGGTCTTGATCTAACCTGAAATTGCATATATCTTGTTTTCTAAAATCAAAAATCCCGTGGCTTATGTCAACATGTAGATTATCTGATTATGCCGTCATGCCGACTTTATATAAGGCTTGATGCTCAACATTCTTATGGCGCAGTAGGTTCGGTTTATCGAATAATTGTATAAAATCACTTATTTCGTCGGTTCAATCAGGATTTTTTGTTACTTTTGTTCGCGCAAAAGACATTGTGCGCCGCAGCCGTGAGCCTTTCGGCTGGGCATAAGCCGACGATAAGACAGCGAGACAGCGCAGGCGTACATGCCATGAAAACACTAATCTTGATAAACGATGTCAACGAAAAACTCATACAACGGTAAGATTTCTTTCGGCGAGAAGGTAGGCTATTCATTGGGCGACCTTGCAGCCAACCTGGTGTTTCAGATGATAATGATATATCAGCTGAAGTTTTATACCGACGTGTTCGGACTCAACGGTGCCATAGCCGGCTCGGTGTTGTTGGTGGCGCCAATGGTGAGCGCCTTTGCCGACCCGATAGTGGGCATACTGACCGACCGCACCAATACGCGCTGGGGCAAATACCGCCCGTGGATACTGGCGTCGGCTCTGCCGTTCTGCCTGTTCTACATCCTTGCCTTCCACAGGCCCGACATACAGGACAAGACGCTGCTTGCCGTTTATGCCGCCGTGTCGTATGTGCTTCTGCTGATGATGTATTCGTTTAACAACACGCCCTACGCCTCGCTTGGGGGAGTGATGACGGCCGACATAAAGGAGCGCACAAGCATCAACACGGTGAGGTTTGTGGCAAGTACCATAGCCCAGTTTGCCGTGCAGGGCTTCACGCTGCCGCTCATCGACCGGCTGGGAGGGAGCGACGCGAGCCGCGGATGGAGCCGCACCATACTGCTGTTTGCCTTCATCGCCTTTATATGTCTGCTGATAACCTTCTTCACCACAAAGGAGCGCATAGCCCAGCCGCCGCAGCAGAAGTCGAGCCTGAGGGAAGATGTGAGGGAGACCTTCGGCAATGTGTCGTGGCGCGTGATGTTTGTGCTGTGTCTTGCCGTGTACACCTCGCTGGCGATGTTCGGTTCGTCGATGAACTTCTATTTCCAAAGCTATCTCGACCAGCGCTCGCTCTATGAGTTGCTGCACGGTCTGGGACTCGCCGATACCGAGCGCGAGGCTTATTCGGCAGGCTTCTCGCTGTTCAACATACTCAATGCCGTGATGCAGTTCGTTGGCGTGGTGTTCCTTTCGGGATGGCTTGCCGGCAAGCTGGGCAAGAAGACCGTATATATAGTGTGCCTGTCGCTCACCGTGTTGTTTCAGGCGCTGTTCTATCTGCCTTCGCCCGACAACGTTGTAATGGTTTATGTGCTGTGCATACTCAAGAGTCTGTCCTATGCCCCCACGATACCTCTGATGTGGGCAATGGTGGCAGATGTTGCCGACTATATGGAATATCTCAACCGCCGCCGCGCCACGGGATTCTGTTTCTCGGGCATAATGTTCGCGCTGAAGATGGGATTAGGCTTCGGCGGAGCCTTGTCGGGCATACTGCTGTCGGCATTCGGCTACGTGTCGGGAGGCACTGCCATGCAGAGCAGCGGGGCTGTTGAGGGCATACGCCTCGTGTCGAGCATAGTGCCTGCCGTGGTCTACGGCATAGCCCTTGCGTCGGTGTTGTTTTATCCCATAACAAAACGATTTAACGAGAAGATGCAGGCAGAGCTTGCCGTGCGGCGCAAAAGGGCAGAAGGGCAGGGCGAATGACAGTAGGCGGCATGCACACGAAAAGAACAAAGCAAAGGAGAAAGACTGAAGATGAACGCTAAGCATTATGACGTGGTGGCGGCCGTGATACGCAAGGACGGAAAATATTTCTGCGTGAGAAAGGGCAGCGCCAAATACAGCTACACAAGCTACAAATACGAGTTTCCGGGCGGAAAGATTGAGCCGGGCGAAACGCCGCAGGAGGCACTGAGGCGTGAAATGGCAGAGGAACTCGACTACGACATATCTGTGGGCGACAGGCTCGTGGCGGTAAGTCACGATTATCCCGACTTCTCGATAACGCTCAACGCCTATCTGTGCGAGCCGCTGGCGGATGACTTCAAACTGAAAGAGCATACTGAATACAGATGGCTCGGGGTGCAGGAGCTTCATACGGTAGACTGGGCAGCTGCCGACCTTGGTATTGTAAGGCGCATAGAGCAGGGCGGATTTTAGCAACGCAATATTATGCCGTGTCGTGTCGGCGGATAGGGTTAAGGACATTCAAAGGCGTGTGTTTAATCCTAATCAACTTTCAGGCGGCGCATGGCTTTTATCTGTTTTGTTCGTTCGGGCTGAATCATAACGGCTGATTCGGTCTTAATATTATTTTCCGTTAATTGTTTAATCTAATCAGTAAATTAGATACAGCGTTTTGTTTCGATAATATGTACTTTTGCACAAGAAAAATAAATAATCACTATGCCGGGGCGTAAAATATGCGTGTATGAGACAATGGAATATGGGCCGGCATGTTTGGCAAAACAATAAAAACGAAATAAAACCTGATATAATTATGAAACTGATTGAGAATACTGAATTTGGCGGCGAACGCCCGTTGTTCGCATCGCATGATCTGCACATCAACAACGTAACCATACGCGAAGGCGAGTCGGCGATAAAGGAATGTAGCAACATCGTGGCAACCAACTGCCGCTTTGAAGGCAACTATCCGTTCTGGCATGTACACGGATTCACGATAGACAACTGCTATTTTGCCGTTGGCGGACGCTCGGCATTGTGGTATTCAGACCATCTTACGATGAAGAACACCGTGATAGACGCGCCGAAGATGTTCCGTGAGATGAACGACATAGACATCGAGAACGTTGAGATAAACGACGCTGACGAGATATTCTGGCGCTGCAACCGCATCAACGTGAAGAACCTGAAGCTGCACGGCGGCACTTATCCCTTTATGTTCAGCAACGACATACGGGTGGACGGACTTGAGAGCGACAGCAAATACGTGTTCCAGTATGTCAAGAACGTTGAGATACACAATGCGAAGATAACAACGAAGGATGCCTTCTGGGAGGTGGAGAACGTTACCATATACGACTCGGAGCTTAACGGTGAGTATCTTGGATGGCACTCGCGCAACCTGCGCCTTGTAAACTGCCATATCTCAGGCGAGCAGCCGCTGTGCTATGCCCACGACCTGGTGCTTGAAAACTGC
>HF992648.1:0-2929 GCA_000436695.1 Prevotella sp. CAG:1185
AATCAACAATACCATCACTATTATTTTCCGCTTTGAATGTTCCTTCATTCATATAGTTATACCAACGCTGATAAGACTGGTTGTTCGTTTTATCACCAAGATAGTCAGGCAAGGTAAGAGTTACGTTTGTACCTCTGTGTACATAGATTGTGTCTATCAACGTGTGAGCAGACTGTATCGGTGTTTTGCCATCATAAGCAGCATGCATTGCAAGACTTTCATCATCGTCAAAATCATCCGCGGCATTATTGATGTTAAGAGTCTCACGAAGGTCGTACCACTTGGCAGGTTTATGCTGGACTGTAGGCAAATCTTGAGTAGCTGAACTTTTATAAAAATAAACTTCATTGATATTCACTTGTGACTGACCATCTTGTTTTGTGAAACGCAATCTTAAGTATTTGCCTTTTATGTTTGCTTGATTAATAGTAACCCTATGCTCGGCAGACTCATTAAAGTTAGTTATTTTAGCTACTTCTGTCCAACCTGATCCAGTCTGTCCACTTGAAGCAACAACAAGTTCCGCTCCACGACGATTTTCTTGTGAGACATAAATCTCGAGACTGCTAAGATTTTTAGCATCAGCTTCATCATTAAATTCAATAATAATATATGGTTTATTTTCATCCGACGTTGACTTCCAATTCGTTTTTGTATTACCATCAACGGCATACTCTTTTGGATTATCTTCATCGTCTCCAGAACTCTCTATACAGCTATAACGACTTTTATCAATTAACTCCTCATTGTAATTTGCAAAATATTTATCCCCTTTCACCTGCGCCACAACATTCTGTGCAACGAGCATTGCGCAGAAAAGGATAAGAAGCATATATAAATTATGTTTGTATTTCATGATTTAGTTCCTCCTTGATTTATTTTATGAACATATTGAGCATCTCATGACGCAGATAGTCGAGACCGAACACAGATGTTGGCGATTCTTGACTTTGAACAAACAGGAAGTTAGCAATGTCGTCGGTAGTTATGATTACATTATATCTCCGTTCGAAATTATTTCCGTCGGCTGTCCATGTAACATCAAATGTAAGGTTAAATGTCTTTCCGGCAGAAGCCGTAACATGGCCTTTTACCGTTGTATCACCCTCTGTATAATTGTCAAAAGCCAGACCTGTTATACTTTCTTTATCAAATGTCCATGCGCTTTTGAGATCTGCTATTGTAGTTGTTCCACTTGGAGTAACTCCAACCGTGAACTCAAATTGAGATCCCTCTGGTATCGTGCATGTATAATAATCAGGATTAGGCGACAGCTCTACCTCTATCGGCACATTGCCTATAGGCGATACCCAACAATGCAAGTCAAGAGTTACATCATAACCTGTAAGATTAAGTGAAAGCGGATATATGCTGTTGCGGGGCAACTCTGTACGTGCTGTTGTTGCCGTGTATGTAGTGCCATTTTTTTCGTCTGTTTCAAGAGTAACAGTATATCCTGAGTTATTAGGGTTATTAGACGAAGAGTTAACATAGAAATCGGCAAACTGATAAGTGCCGCCATCATTTAGTTGTATACTCTGGCTTTCCTCACCATTCAACACAATGTGCTGACAAGTGTATTGCATATTGTTTACTTGAGTGTCAGAGAATAAACCTATCTTGTCGGCATATCCGCCAAACGACAGGGCTGTAACCTTTGTGCCGGCCTTGCCTGTGATACTCATTCTTATCTTGCTGACAAGGCGGTCGAGACCGATAGAGATGTTGCGTGTAGAACGCGTAACGGTTACGTCCTCCTTTGCGCTCATCGGGATAAAATAAGTTATTAAGTCAAGCTTTGAGGCAGGATTGCCTTCAAGCACGATATCGTCTATTCCCAAAGATTCTATAGATTCATCGATTCCCAATCCTGTAAGGCTGCTCCATGCCGTACTAAAATAAGAATCAATGTTTGCAAAGGCATACACGGTGTATGTACCAGGTGTAAGCGTGAAGCTCTCTGATTTCCATGTCTTCAAGTTTCCAACCTTTGCTGCTTCGTCATTACTCAAATCAGGCAAGAATTTCTTCACTACCTTGCCGTCCTGTATAAAGAGCACGAGCAGGTTGTGCATATACTCGCTGTTCTGCCCCACTTCGGTATTATCCACTCTTGTGTTCAGGTCGCCTTCCTCACGTGCCGTGATGCTCAGCTGAAGCGTGGCGGGAGCATTGTCGTCGCCCGTGTCGATGTCGTCGTCGAACGAGCATGAGGCGAGTGGCACGGCGCACAGCCATGGCAGCAGCCAGAACATAGCCTTATATATATGTTGCTTTATCTTGTTCATAACATCAGTGTTTTTTCATTATATTCATTACATCACATAGGCAGAGTCTCATTATCGAGCAGCAGCCAGTCGTTAACATACACGTCAACAATCAGACTCTCGTCTTCCGGCACTTCGCCTCCGAGCGAATAAACGCTGTTGACCGTGAGTTTATATATATTGTTGCGCACAATGGCATACTCCATTATGCCCTTTGCGTCGTCATTGTTGTCGTTGCTGTGGCGCACCCACCATGTGTAATAGCATGTGGCGTCTTCGTATGTGCGCGTTCCGTAAGGCTTCAAGGCAATACGCGTAACCTTATAATTCTGGTCAAGAACCACTTTTCTGTTTTCGTCTTTCGAATAGCCGCACTCATTCTTCATATAGTTGCTCCATGTAAACGAAGAAGCGTCCGAAACAGTTTCCGCATCGTTTTTACCCTCAGCCAGTCCTTCAAGATATTTGTTATATCCCGACGGATCGTTGTTAAGCAACGTGGATGTAATAAACTGTTTTACTTCTCCCCATGTCGTGCAGTTTGTTATATTGTCTAAATCAGCAAACTTACTTCCATAAAATCCGGCCATCATATCCTCCATTGAGGCATAAATCTTTGTACCATACGCGAAGAATGTTTCTCCGTCGGTATAATTTGCCAC
>HF992648.1:3021-3245 GCA_000436695.1 Prevotella sp. CAG:1185
CCTGCCTCTTCGGCTGCCGTTGTGTTCTCGAGAGTATAGCCTATACGTTGCCATTTTTCGGTTCCGACAGTCACTTCTGTGCCCAGCTGAACATAAGCGGCCCAATAATTAGGGTCTTGCGAGATGTTGCCAAACCATTCGCCATAAAGATCTTCTGCTGTTTTAGTCTCACCGCCAATGGTAAAGCTGTTGTTGGCTGATGTCTTGCCTGCCGTCCACGGGTC
>HF992648.1:3345-3540 GCA_000436695.1 Prevotella sp. CAG:1185
AACATCGTCGGCCACGCGCTTCAACAGATAGCTGCCTGCCGTAAGATTGTTCACCAGGGCTGCGCCGGTTATCTCAACAGTGGCCTTTTGGTTGTTTGACTCATATGCCGGGTCATCACACGTATAAGTTCCTGTTGTTTTATAGTCGAGCCTTGCAGCCATGCGCTCTACGTCTACCTCAGCAGTGGCGGGATT
>HF992649.1 GCA_000436695.1 Prevotella sp. CAG:1185
TCTTTCCCGAAAAGCTGGTGGGGAGGAAGCGAAAACCAGGCATATAAAGACTTATACAATCTTATGCCGTCGGAACAGAAGATAAATTCGGCAAAGTCGAACTACCCGATGGGCAAGGTAACAAGCGCAAGCACCGACAACGGATGCACCAAGGTTGGAACCGGCACCAACGGATACAAGCTGTGGGAACCGGCCGACAAATGGAAAGGCGACTTTGCCCGCGGATATATGTATATGGCCACGGCATATCAGGACTTTACGTGGTCGGGCGAGCAAGCTCTGAAGATACTCCAGCAAGGCGACTACCCCACCCTGCGCGAATGGGCCTATACATTATATATAGAGTGGGCTAAGGAAGATGCCGTTGACCAAACTGAGGTGAAACGAAACAACGCAGTGTATAAAATTCAGGGCAACAGAAACCCGTTTGTAGATTTTCCTAACCTCATGGAATATATATGGGGCGACAGCATCAACTATGCCTTTGACCCGGAGAACACCGTAACCACATCAGAATACAGCGACGACCCGGTACAACCAACTGAAGAGACAATATACAAGGCAACATTTACATCTGAAACGGGCAACTTCACGACAACTAACATAACCGTTCCGAACAACGACTTTGAGGTGTGGACACAGGATTCAAAATATGGATGGAAAGGTACGGGATACGCCAACAACAGGGCTTATGCCACAGAGGCACTGCTGACTTCGCCCGAAATTGACCTGACAGGATTCAGCGAGGCAACGCTTACGTTTAATCACGCAGTAAACTTCTGCAAGTCGCCTCAGACAACATTATGCGTTGAGGTAGTGTGCGACGGAATGACAACAACACTCGACGGAATAACATGGCCGACAGGCAACAACTGGACATTCATTGACTCGGGTGAGATTTCGCTCAACGCATTTGCCGGAAAGAAGATCAACATAGTGTTCCACTATAAGAGCAACGACACTGAAGCCGGCACATGGGAGATAAAGAAAATGTCGGTTACCGGAACAAGAAGCACTACAGGAATAAGCAGCGTCACACAAAGCGATGCCCCCGACATGTCGAACCCATACAAGGCATACAGCATTGACGGTCAAAGTATAACTTCGCCAAAAGACTATAAAGGAGTAATAATCATAGTTCAAGACGGAAAGACCTGGAAAATGATGAACAGATAAAACACAGCGTAAATCCGGCCTGCACATCAATAAATACAACGTGAGTTCGACGAATTCAGAACAAAGCAAGCTGTGTGTCAATAGTTCTCATAACATTGATACACGGTTGCTTCGGAAAACAACAATATGCAGCTATTGCACCCAAGAGGTTGACAATGAAATTATCAAAGGCCCTGTGCTTTGAGTATTCCGCCTGTACTATATTTTTAAGTTCGTCATTGATGGTTTCGATAATGCCTCGTTTCCTGAGAAGTAGCTTGTCTGAAACGGACATCAAAGTTCCTTTCATATTGCTTTTCATCTTTGTTATAAGTTGTATTCCGTTAACGAACAGTCTCTCAAATAGGTTCTTGCTTATGTATCCTTTATCACCGACAAGCTTCCCATAGACAAATTCTATAAAAGACTTGTATTCAAGAGGGTTACAGTCATCAACATCACTGAGAGTAATCATAAAGTTGAGTAGTTCTCCATGCTTATTGCATATCAGATGCAGCTTAAATCCGAAGAACCAACCCATGGAACATTTGCCCCTTTGTGCTATTCCTTTGAATGTCTTGTGGATATGGATTCTCTGATTCTTGCATACCCGTAATGGGGTACTGTCAACGAAGCTAATGCCTGTGCGCTTGTCCAAAAGCACTTTCTTAATGAACAGAACTAGCGGGATAGCCATCTCTTTTTCCAGTTCCACAAAATGATTATATGAAACAACTTTTTGAAAGATATGACGCATATGTTTGCAGATCTTTTCCTGATAGAAATGTTTTAGACAGCGATAGCCAGAGTCATGAAAAAGTATCATGATAAGCATAATTTCTGACTTGGACATGGTCGAATCACGATGATATTTGCGTTTTGTTGATAGCTTAAGCGTATATTTTGCCATCATGACATCAAAAAATTTGCAGAATTGAAAATCAGCGAAGCTAAATCATCTGCCATACAAAATAATTCTATAACTTTGCTCTCGGTGATCATAGCGATTATTGTTTGTAATTCTTTGTAATTCAACACTATGAAGATACAACAATTTTCGCTAATCAACAAATTTACAAGTACTTATAATTCGTCAAACTCACGTTATTTTAACGTTTTATCACCTAAAATTACAAACTTATTCGGACCGGTCAAAATTTTGGCTGGTCCTTTTTTAGAATTTCTTCCAGACACACTTTTTTGAAACACTACCCATAATCAGTGCCCTTTATATATGATATCAAAAGGACTAAAATACTGCATGGACTGATTAAAATTTTTCATAAAAACACAAAAACATAACATACCGGACTGTGCCTAATACCCGACAAACAACAACACAGCGCACTCATAAACGAGCGCTACAATATACATAAAAAAGCGGAGCGGCCATAACAAACATTACAGCCGTTCCGCGCTAAAAATATCTTAAGGCAATTATTATTTCAGCAGAGCCTCAAATTTCTCCTGCAGTTTTGCCTTTGTTGTTGCGCCAACAAACTTGTCAACAACCTCACCGTTCTTGATGAACAGGATTGTAGGGATGTTGCGGATACCGAACTCCATAGCGATATCGTCGTTCTCCTCTACGTCGCATTTACCTACTGCAATCTTGCCTTCGTACTCGTTAGCCAGCTCCTCAACGATAGGTGCTATTGCACGGCAAGGACCACACCATGTAGCCCAGAAATCAACTACTAAAGGCAGTGCGCCATTCTTCAGACTCTCAAAGTTCTCTGTTGTAATTTTTTCCATTTTTCTTTTATTGTTTATTATGTTAATAATAGGTTTCCGTATTCACTGTTTTGCCAACAAACACCATGCCATGTTTTGCGTGTCACGGCCTTTGCGGCTAAATGTCATACATCAGGACATGCCGTAAATTTTTGTCAATTTATTTTATAGTCGAGCGCCTCGCATCCCTTTATAAAAGATATAAGGTCCTTGCTGACATCCACTTTCTCCTTGCGGCTGCGCACCATAAAGGGCTTGCTGCCGCTCGTCTCGCTGACCTGGAAGAACAGCTGCGTTGTGCCCGGACTGTCTTTTATTATCGTAACGAGGTCTGACACAGTGGTGTCGTCGAGCTTTTCGGCATCGAGCTTTATTGTTATTCTCTCCACCTGAGTGTCCTTTACGGTCTGCAGATACTGTATGTCGGTTATTCGCATCTCCATCATGTCGCTGTTGCGGAAGCGCTGAACAAACTGAGCCTTCACCATAACCGTGCATCCTTCGATAAGCATTCCGCGCCACTTGCCCCACTCTTCGCCAAACAGGGCCAACTCGCCCGAGCCGTCGAAGTCTTCAATAGTAACGAATCCGCACGGCTTGCCGGTCTTTGTGTATTTGCTTCTAACGGCCGTAACAATGCCGCCCAAAACCACTTCCTGTTTCTTTGCCAGTTCTATGCGGTCGTTAAGCTCCTGACACTGAGTGTTGCACAGATTCTTAAGGATAAACTCAAACTCATCGAGCGGATGCGCCGAAAGGTATATGCCCACGAGGTCGCGCTCACGGTTAAGCTTCTCTATGGCGCTCCACGACTCTGCCTCAGGTATGGGCGGAGTGGCTATCTCAACTTCTTCCATAGCTCCGAAGAGAGAGTTTTGCGACTCGTTCTTCTCCTGCTGATACAGCTGTCCGTAGCGCATGAGCGACTCAAGGAACGTGCGGCCGTCATTGTTGCGCGCAAAGAAACTTTCACGCTTAATCTTAAATCCGTCGAACGCGCCGCTGAGCACAAGACTTTCGAGAGCCTTACTGTTCACGGCCGAGAGATTGACGCGCTGCACAAAGTCGAATATGTCTTTATATTGTCCGTTCTTCTCGCGCTCGTCTATTATGGCCAGTGCTGCGGCTTCGCCCATACCCTTGATGGCTCCGAGACCGAAGCGCACTTCGCCTTTCTTGTTGGCGCTGAACTTCTGACGGCTCTCATTAACGTCAGGACCCATGCAGGCAATGCCCATGACCTGACATTCGTTCATCAGCTTGGTTATCTTCGTTATGTCGTTAAGGCATCGGCTCATGTTGCCCGCCATAAACTCTGCCGGGTAGTGCGCCTTGAGATAAGCCGTCTGATAAGCCACCC
Source organism: Prevotella sp. CAG:1185 (assembly GCA_000436695.1). Lineage (GTDB taxonomy): Bacteria > Bacteroidota > Bacteroidia > Bacteroidales > Bacteroidaceae > Prevotella. Next base: position 4,250 of record HF992649.1, read on the forward strand.
ACGAATAGCACGTGGCGTGACTCTTGTTGAAAGCGTAAGAAGCAAACTTCTCCCAGTCGGCCCATATCTTCTCGAGCACCTTCGGGTCGTGTCCGTTTTTCTTTCCGCCCTCGATAAACTTAGGCTTCATGGCGTCTACGATGTCCTTCTTCTTCTTACCCATGGCCTTACGCAGGGCGTCGCTCTCGCCTCGGGTGAAGTTGGCAAGCTGACGCGACAGGAGCATGACTTGCTCCTGATACACCGTGATGCCGTAAGTGTCCTTCAGATATTTCTCCATGCAGGGAATATCATACTTTATCTCCTCCTTGCCGTTCTTTCGGGCAATGAACGAGGGGATATAGTCCATAGGTCCCGGACGATAGAGGGCGTTCATGGCTATAAGGTCTTCAAACACCGTCGGTTTAAGCTCGCGCAGATACTTCTGCATGCCGGCCGACTCAAACTGGAACGTGCCCACGGTGCGGCCTTCCTGATAGAGCTTATAGGTAAGCTCGTCGTCGATAGGTATCTTGTCGAGGTCTACGTCGATGCCGCGCGTAAAGCGGATGTTCTCAACAGCCTCTTTAAGAATAGACAACGTGCTGAGTCCGAGGAAGTCCATCTTTATAAGTCCGGTCTCCTCGATGACGTGTCCGTCGTATTGTGTCGCAAGGAGCTTGTGGCCCGGGTCCGACTTGTCTTCGGCAGTACTAACGGGCACCCAGTCGCTGATGGCGTCGCGGCAGATAATTGTTCCGCAGGCATGTATACCCGTTCCGCGCACGGTGCCCTCAAGCATCTTTGCATATTTTATAGTGTTACTGAGCTGCGGATCGGGACTTGCCTCAGCCTCGCGCAGCTCGGGCACGCACTTAATGGCGTTTGGCAGGTTCATCTTCAGTCCGTCGGGCAGACGGTCGGGGATGGCCTTGCACAAGTGGTTAGACACATCGAGCGGCAACTTCTCCACACGCGCCACGTCCTTAATAGAGTTTTTCGTGGCCATGGTGCCGTAGGTAATGATGTGCGCCACCTTGTCGTGTCCGTATTTGTCCTCCACCCATTCGAGCACTTTTCCGCGTCCGTCATCATCGAAGTCGGTATCAATATCAGGCAACGATATACGGTCGGGGTTAAGGAAACGCTCAAACAGAAGGTCGTATTTTATAGGGTCGATCTTGGTTATACCCAGACAGTAGGCCACAACCGAACCGGCAGCTGAACCACGTCCGGGACCTACCATCACTCCGAGCTTGTCTCGCGCCGAGTTGATGAAGTCCTGCACGATGAGGAAGTAGCCGGGGAAACCCATCGTCTTCATGATGTGCAGCTCAAACTTCACTCGCTCTGCCACATCCTCGGGCAGCGGATCGCCATACAGGCGCTTAGCTCCGTCGTAGGCGAGCTTTGCAAGATAGTCGGCCTCAAACTTTATTCTGTACAGCTTTTCGTAGCCTCCGAGGCGCTTAATCTTCTTTTCGCCCTCCTCAGGCGACAGTGGATTCTCGCCGTTCTCATCGGTAGTAAACTCGTCGTAAAGCTGTTTCTCTGTATATTTTCTGCGCACGTCCTCCTCCGTACCAAACTCTTCAGGTATGGGGAAGAACGGCATGATAGGCGCATGGTCGATGCTGTAGGTCTCAACCTTGTCAAGAATCTCGAGCGTGTTGCTCATTGCCTCGGGCACATCGCTGAACACGGCGTTCATCTCCTCGCGCGTCTTAAACCACTCCTGCTTTGAATACAGCATACGGTTAGGGTCGTCGAGATCCTTTCCCGTTGACAGACAGAGCAGATGGTCGTGAGCCTCGGCATTCTCTTCGTCAACAAAGTGGGCGTCGTTTGTGCAGACAACCTTTATGCCATACTCCTCTGCCAGTTCCATTATCACCTTGTTGGCGCGCACCTGCAGCGGATAGGTCTCACGGTTTGCACGCTGATGCGGGTCGGTAACCCTGTGGCGCTGTATCTCCAGATAATAGTCATCGCCGAACACGCGGTGATACCATTCAATGGTCTTGCGCGCTCCCTCTATGTCGCCCTTAAGAATCTTTGAAGGCACCTCGCCGGCTATACATGCCGAACATACAATGAGGTCCTCGTGATATTTCTCAAGGTCAGCGTGGTCGGTACGCGGACGCATATAGTAACCGTCAACCCACGCGCGCGATACCAATTTAATAAGGTTCTTGTATCCGTGGTAATTCTTTGCAAGCACAATGAGGTGATTACCTCCCATGTCGCCCTTATCCTTCTCTTTGTCCTCCTTTTTTCGGCGCGCCACATACATCTCGCATCCGAAGATTGGCTTGAAAGGCTCCTTGCCCTCGGCAGTGAGCTTGCCGTTTATCTTCTTGCAATAGTTGTAAAACTCCTTTATGCCGAACATGTTGCCGTGGTCGGTTATGGCCATGCCCTTCATGCCGTCGGCCACAGCCTTGTCAACAAGTTTCTGCACACTCGACTGTCCGTCAAGAATGGAGTAATAAGTATGTACGTGTAAATGGACAAAATCTTGCATAAATAATATTTGCGCTTTTAGAGCGTCAAAGTTATTCCGAAAATATGAAACAGCCAAATTAATAATGTGAAATTACCTTATGAGAATTGTTTTTTATATTTATTCGTTATACATACGCGCGCACTGACAACCGGACGAACACATGCACGGGACATCACCAAACGGCAATACAGTTGTGTTATTTTGACATCATTAATGGCCATAAGCCTTGCATTGTGACACGGCGAACTTGTCAGGATTTTCAAGAGAAACAGAAACGGCATTGCACAAAACAAGACATAAAAGACAGCAAGGCCATGAACAAATTACCGAAAAGCATGCTTTTATGTGACGAAAGACAGCCTTTTATCCACAGAAAAGCATCATTTTACATCACGGATTACTGCCTTTTTAGAGTAGATTTTAATCAATTTTCGGTCGTTTTTCGTATTAATTTAATGCACAAAACAGGCAACAGCCTTGTAACATCCTGACATTCATATCATTATGTTTGCACACGATATTCAGCCTTTTTCACGACCAAATAATTTATTTTTTCAAATTCTTCAGAATGAGAACATCAACAAAAATCAGAATGTAAGATAAATTGAAGATTGGATGACAATAGAGAAAAATGTGAATAAAGAATGACAAAGGTGTTTTATATGCACCATAATTGCTTCATCAACACACCTCCACAAAGACACCAACCCATCTCACGGCACATGTATTTCACGACAAATGCCCGTAATAAAAGACACATATTCGCAGCAAATAATCACCACACAAACGGGCATAAAGACGTAAACAGGCTGGCATGAAACGCTTACTACAAGTTATGTGACTTATAATAATAAAAGCAAAAAATTTGCCAATTACACAAAAAAGGCGTACCTTTGCAAATAATTTTCCACTTCAAAATTTACTATGGGAAGAAGAATAAAGAAACTTAAGAACGTAAGACTTCATCGAGAGGGCACAGACACGCTGTTCTACGGACTCACTGCGTATGTAGCCATAGCCTTGATTCTGTGGTTCTATGTCGACAACAAAATTCCGTTCTGGAGCTTTGTGGTCGTCTTTGGCGTAATCTATTCCATAGTGGTAAACTTCTTCAGATGCCCCAAGCGCTACTTCGACGGCGAGACCGAAAAGGTGGTAGTGGCTCCGGCAGACGGAAAAGTGGTGGTTATCGAGGAGATTTTTGAAGATGAGTATTTTCACGACAAACGTCTTATGATAAGCATCTTCATGAGCTTGTTCAACGTTCACGCCAACTGGTTCCCGGTTGACGGCAAAGTGAAATTCGTTCATCATCAGAACGGCAACTACCACAAGGCATGGCTGCCAAAGGCCAGCGAGGAGAACGAGCATGCCGACGTGATGCTCGAAACTCCCGAAGGCACCGACATCCTGTGCCGTCAGATAGCTGGCGCTGTGGCAAGACGAATAGTAACCTACGCCAAGCCTGAAGAAGACTGCTACATCGACGAGCACCTGGGATTTATCAAATTCGGCTCGCGCGTTGACGTGTATCTGCCACTCGGAACTGAAGTATGCGTTAAGATGGGACAGGCTACAACAGGCAACCGCACAGTTATTGCACGGCTTAAATAAACATACAGCCGCTCTTTCTCGGAAGGAAAAGACACGGCCGATAACATTGTTAAGTTATGGCAAACATCATAGTTAGAAATATTCCGAACGCTATCACATGCTGCAACCTTATTTCGGGCTGCATAGCTACGGCCTACGCCTTTGGCGGACAGCCTCATATGGCATTGACGTTTATTATAATCGGAGCCGTGTTCGACTTCTTCGACGGCATGAGCGCACGACTGCTAAAGGTTTCATCGCCCATCGGAAAGGAGCTTGACTCGCTTGCTGACGACATCACGTTCGGCATGGCGCCGGCTACAATGGCATTTTATCAGCTCGGCGTGATGGACTATCCGTCGTTTCTCGAGCCGCTGCGCACGGTGCTGCCTTTCGTCGCTTTCATCATGGCTGCGTTCTCGGCGCTGCGCCTTGCCAAGTTTAATCTTGACGAACGGCAGACTACATCGTTCATAGGCATGCCCACACCTGCCAATGCCCTGTTCTGGGGCTCGCTCATCGTAGGAGCGTCAGATGTGATCGAGTCGTCGCCGTGGATGGTTCCTGCGGTGCTTCTGCTTATATTCCTTTGCAGCTATGTGCTGGTCAGCGAAATACCTATGTTCGCGCTGAAGTTCAAGCAGTGGGGATGGAAGGGCAACGAGGTTAAATACATTTTTCTGATAACTTGCGTGCCCCTGCTCATCATCTTCAACATTTCGGCATTTGCCATCATTATCGCGTGGTATGTGATACTGTCGGTTTATCTTAATATAAAGAACAAAAAATGATTGCAGCTTTATTAAACTTCATATTTCTCATCCTGCTTGCAGTTTTCATTGTCGTAGGCATTGTGGCATATAAAATATACCGCACAGTGCACAGCGTGAAGAAACAGTTTAACAGTTTCAAGGGCAAAGACAATGACAGGGCCACGGAAAGACAGCAATATAGCCGTACAAGCACTGAAGAAGAAATAATAATAGACCGGCGTACACCCGACGAGATGAACCGCAAGATCTTCTCGAAGAGCGAGGGCGAATATGTCGACTATGAGGAGGAGAAATAGGCTTTAAGCAAGCTACGAAAAGCAACAGCCCGCTGAGGGCAATACAACTACAACGATCTACTAACTTAACATTTTACATATACATGAGAAAAATTTTCTTAATGGTGTGTGCATGCCTGCTTACGCTCAGCGCAAGCGCCGCCGGAACAGACAAATACAGCAGTCTGTACGACAATCTTCCGTTCAAGATGCAACAGGTTACGGCACCCGTGTTTCCCGACAATGAGGTTAATCTGAAAGACTTCGGCGCAAAGGGCGACGGCTCTTCGCTGTGTACCGAAGCGTTTGCCAAGGCCATTGAGGCTCTTGAAAAACAGGGCGGCGGCAAACTTGTAGTACCTCAGGGCGTATGGTTCACAGGACCAATAACACTGAAGAGCAACATCAACCTGCATCTTAACAAGGGAGCTGTAATATTGTTCTCGCCCGACATCGACCTCTATCCGCTTATCGACGCGTCGTTCGAAGGACTTGACACACGCCGCTGCCAGTCGCCAATATCAGGGCACAACCTTGTAAACGTGGCTATAACAGGAGCCGGAGTTATTGACGGCAACGGTGAATACTGGCGTCCGGTGAAACGCGAGAAGGTTACCGACAAGCAATGGAAAGAGTTTACTTCGCGCGGTGGTGCGTTCAAGAACAAAAAATATTGGTTCCCGTCTGAAGGTGCGCTCAAGGGCGACTCGATGAGCAACATGAATGTGCCGAAGGGCAACCTGAGCGATGAAGAGTGGCACAGCATAAGACACTTCTTGCGCCCTGTGATGATAAGTCTCGTAAACTGCAAGAACGTTTGGCTCAACGGTGTAATATTCCAGAACTCTCCTTCATGGAACATTCATCCGCTGATGTGCGAGAATGTGCTGATTGAAGATGTACAGGTAAGAAACCCGGCTTTCGCACAGAACGGCGACGGACTCGACCTTGAATCATGCAAGAATGCCCTGATTGTAAACTCTACATTCGACGTAGGCGACGACGGCATCTGCATCAAGAGCGGCAAGGATGCCGACGGACGCAAGCGCGGCATACCGTGCGAGAATGTTCTGATTAACGGCTGCACAGTGTTCAAGGGTCATGGCGGCTTTGTTGTAGGCAGCGAGATGAGTGGCGGAGTGAAGAACATATATGTTTCTGACTGCCAGTTCCTCGGCACCGACGTGGGTCTGCGCTTCAAGAGTACACGCGGACGCGGCGGCGTGGTTGAGAACATTTACATCAACAACATCTCGATGTTCGACATTCAGACCGACGCCATAACTTTCGACCTTTACTACGGAGGCAAGTCGGCCGTAGAAGCTCTTGCCGACGGAGACGAAGCAAAACAGCAGAACGTACAGAAAATTAAGGTTGACGAAACGACACCTTGTTTCCGCGACATCAACATCAAACACATAACATGCCGCGGAGCGCGCCGTGCCGCTTACTTCAACGGACTGCCTGAGATGCCTGTTAAAAACATCACGCTGACCGACCTAGAAATTAACAACACCAAGGAGGGCATTGTAATAAACAACACCGACGGCGTGAAACTGAATGACATCAACGTTGAGTCTAAGGGAAAGAACTTCAACGCCCGCAATTCTGCCAACGTAACAGTAAACGGGAAAGAATATAAAAAGATTGACAACGAGGGAATAAGCCTCGACCTATAAGCTTTATAATGCACGAAATAAAGTATCGCAATAAATAGAATAAAGTATCTTAATACACAAAAAATAAAGAAGCCGTTGCTCAAAGCATAGATATTTATGCGTAAAGAGCAACGGTTTCTTTATTTTTTTACGTTTATGCGCCATTAAGAATATAACGCTGGCGGCAGTCTTTTACTACATGATGTATGACAAAGACGGCAGCGCAAAATGATGACGCACGTATAAATTATCAGTTGTGAACCAGCGTACCTATCTCCTCGCCGTTCATAACCTTCTTCAGGTTACCTACAACATCCATGTTGAAGACATAGATAGGCAGATTGTTTTCCTTACACATTGTTGTTGCGGTAAGGTCCATAACTTTCAGTCCGCGTGTGTAAATCTCGTCATAAGTAATGTCCTTAAACTTCACTGCAGTAGGATCTTTCTCCGGGTCTGCTGTATATATGCCGTCAACACGTGTGCCTTTAAGCATAACGTCGGCTTCAATCTCAATACCGCGGAGCGACGAACCTGTGTCGGTTGTGAAATAAGGAGAGCCTGTTCCGGCTGAGAATATGCACACATATCCTGCCTCCATAGCCTCAATAGCCTTCCATTTGCTGTAGAACTCGCCTATAGGCTCCATGCGTATTGCAGTCATCACCTTTGTCTTAACGCCTACAGCACCGAGAGCAGAGCTGAGTGCGAGCGAGTTGATAACCGTTGCGCACATACCCATCTGGTCGCCCTTAACGCGGTCGAAGCCCTTGCCGGCACCGCTGAGTCCGCGGAAGATGTTGCCGCCGCCGATAACGATACCTATCTGCACGCCCATCTCGTGCACTTCCTTTATTTGTCGTGCATAGTCGCCGAGACGTTCCGGGTCGATACCAAAGTTCTGTTTTCCCATCAGGCTTTCGCCACTAAGTTTCAATAAAATTCTTTTGTACTTTGCCATAATTATTTAATCGTTTAGGAGTTAAAGTAGTTAGAAGTAGTTAAAGGAGTTAAAGTCATATGCTTTATTGCTCTGTATCCGCTCTTAATTATTTGCAGCTTTAAATACTTGCATTGGTAAATATTGGTGCAACTTTTAAAATTATATTTACTGCTTTATTAGTAATTCTTTATCAACAAGGCATATGACTTTAACTCCTTTAACTACTTCTAACTACTTTAACTACTTCATTATAAAACATATTTCACCTCCTTAAACGCATATCGGCTCAGGCTTCCGTCATCGCGCCGAAGAACAAGATGACCGTCTGGCTCAACACATTCAAGCTCCGCCATGAAGTCGCCGCAGGCATCACTGTAGGCATGACGGCCGCTACGACGGTAAAGAGCAGAAGAATAAAGCGACGCAATCTCGTCATAACGGCCTTCATTGACCATACTGAGATAAATCTCGAAACGGCGGAGCAGAACGTCGAGCACCTTGTCGGCATCTACATCATGTCCCAATATCTGAGCCAACGAAACGGGATTGGGAGCGTCGCCAACAAACTTACGCTGGTTAATATTTATTCCGGTGCCGAGAATACAACTGCCGACATGGCTTCCACTGATTGTACATTCAGAGAGAGTGCCGCTGATTTTTTTGTCGCGCCAGTAAATATCGTTAGGCCATTTTATCGTTACGTCGTCTACATATTCGGCAACGGCATCACGTATGGCAAGCGACTCAGCCTCGAGCATGACATACTGACGAACAACAGGCACACCGACAGGATAAACCTTAATGCTGAACGTCAGGTTCTTGCCGCGCTCACTCTCCCACTTGTTTTCGCCCTGGCCGCGCCCTGCCGACTGAAAAGCGGCAACGCCGACAGTCATAATCAAGCCTTCCTCGCCTGAGTATTCACGCATCAAGTCGTTAGTGGAGCTGGTCTCGTCAACCTTTATTATCTTTATATCTTCCATTGTTTCAATAAGCCATGGGCAGAAAAGCATCCTCAATATGATTAATCTCACAAGGTCCGCCGGGCGTTCCTGTAACCGACACTATGTCGAAGCGCACAGGCATCTCGATATTGTTGGACCTGACAAACTTTGCCGCAGCCAGACTAAGGTTGCGTATCTTGCGCGCGTCTACTGCCTGTTCGGGCGCCATAAAGTCGGCATTTCGCCTGGTCTTTACTTCGACAATCACCAGATTGTCGGCGTCGATTGCCACTATGTCAAGGTCGCGGTGGCCGTCGCGCCAGTCTCGCCATATTATCCTGAAGCCATGCTGCTCAAGATATTCGGCGGCCTTCTGCTCGCCCCAACGCCCTATATTGTTATGCTCTGCCATGAGTTTTTCATGTTGTTTAAATAACACAAACCAGCCTCAACGCTCCGTCATGCAAGACGGCACTGCGGCTGTAATGCAAAAATACAACTTTTCTGCTATACATCAAAGGCTGTTATTGCGAAATGTTGTATTTTTGCACAAAAACAAAGATATGACAAACAACGGCATAAATAACAACGAAGAAGGCAAACGAGACTCACAACAGAAGAAGGACGAACAGTTTATGCGTAAGGCTCTTGCAGAAGCAGAGGCTGCAAAGGAGGCAGGAGAAATACCAATAGGAGCTGTTATTGTGTGTAAAGACCGCATAATATCACGTGCCCACAACCTGACAGAAACGCTGTGCGACGTAACTGCCCACGCCGAAATGCAGGCCATAACAGCCGCCGAAAACTTTATGGGCGGCAAGTATCTCACCGACTGCACGCTGTATGTAACCGTTGAACCGTGCCCTATGTGCGCAGGAGCCATCGGCTGGGCGCAGATAAAGCGCATAGTGTACGGAGCGCCTGACGACAAGCGCGGATTTCACATCTATGCTCCAAAGGCCATTCATCCAAAGGCTGAAGTTAAGGCAGGAGTGCTTGAAGATGAATGCAGAACAATGATGCAGGAGTTTTTTAAGGGGAAGAGATAAACGCAAGCATCTTATCATACATAATTAACGCTTATCCTCTCAGCGCTTTATCACGGATAAAGACGAAAGCGCCATATACAATAAACGCAAAGAATGTGCAGTCAAAAGGCTGTCAACACATTCTTTGCGTTTATACCAAGGCTGTCATGTTGCCGTTTATTATAAGCTTTACCTGACTTAATCCTAACAGAATTACAATGTAGGCGTCTCCCTATACATTCCGGACGAAGTAGGCAGATTGACTTTCTTTATCTTAGCGCCAAGACTAAAATTCCATGTCGCCGTAAGCATCAGGCGCGTTCTTGAGTGCAGCGTAAGGCGCGTAACCTCCCATCCGTCACCATACATTTTCATCTTATTCCTGTTATAGAACACGTTACTCCATACAAAGTTAAGCGACAACTTGTCTTTCAGCAGCGAAGCATAGGCACCGAAGTTTATTTTATATGTTGCGTTGTTCTCATAGCTCAGCGTTTCGGTCTTGCTCGTAGCACTCATTGCCATGGTAAGTCCAATACCCTTGTATATCGTGAAATCATTGTCTGTACGGAACGAGATGTTGGCGTTGCTCACCTTTCGTCCAGGCATTTTCTCCTCCATGTACACAGCTCCGAGAGTATTGCGGCTGTACCAGAAACTGAAAAGACGGCCAGAATATGTAAGTCTTAGCGTATGATTCATACTGGTACCCGCATTCTCAGGACGCGTAAAATATACGCCCGGGCGACTTCCGTCAGGCTGCATCAGCACCTTAACCAAGTCGTTGCCGAAATCCATACAATAATCTGCCGACCAAGACTTGTTCAGCGAGAAATATACCTGCATTTGGTTATATGTCTGCATCTTCAGCGACGGATTACCCACGCTGTAAAGTTGGCTGTTCTGCCATACCACCTCCGGCGAACGGTAATAATAATTTGGATAAGAGTAATAGCGGAAATAGCCTATATTGAGGAAGCGCCCTTTATCCTGATTAATGTTCCACTGAAATACAAAAGTAGGAAACAGACCTCTCTCTATATTGGTGACATTGTTTTCAGAAGAAAGATAGTCCTTATATATCTGTTCGCCCCACATATAGTTTAACTCTGCCCTCATATACAGCTTGCCTATCGTGATGCCATAGCTTGCCCACGCAGCGCAGTCGTGTCCTTTATTGACAAAGCGCATGTCAGAAACATAGTCCAAAGTCTCAGTACCCTGACTCTGATGCCGGTCTATAAGATAATAATAATTTAATCCGGCAGAAAGCGTTGACATTTTAGTCAAGTCAACCGAAACATAAGGTTCAACCGAAACGCCGTCAAGATTATACTTGCGATGTGCCATGTCGGACGTGATGTCTACCGCATAACGGTTGTCGGTATTTTCGAAGCTCTTGTTATATTCGGTCTTAAGAACGAAATAGTTTTTTCCATCAGCAGACAGCCCCTTAACAAACTTCAGTCCGGCGTTATAATTTCTATTATTGTCATTGGTGCTCATCTTCGTTTCCGAATCGCTGCTGACACTGGTCTGACGGCTGTCGCCTCTGCCAATGCCAACGCCGCCGTAAACGTCGATGCGGTCAAACTTGTTGAACGAGTATCTGAACGAAAGATTTTCATCAAGCGACCTGCCGTAGCTGAAACCCTTTATGTGTGTTTCGTTCTTCACGCCTTCATCTACGCTTGTCTCTGAATATTCCTGTCTGTAACGCTCATACGGACGCGAGTCAAAGAAGTTTCCGATGCTTATCTTTCCTTTAGAGTAAAGAAGATTAAATCCCGGAGAGAACCTTACCGGCGAATAATAGTCGGCCTCGCCATACATCGACACCGAACCGAGCAGTCCGCCATCACTGCGCAGATGCACTTTTACTATGCCTCCCCTGGCATTTATTCCGTAAGACGCGTCGGCATGAGGTATTATCTCAATGCGGTCGATCATTGACGGATCTATAGACTTTAACTGCTCGAAGCTCACTTTACGGTCGTCTACATATATAAGGGTGTTTTCTCTGCCGCGCACACTTATACTGTTGTCTGCAACGTCGAGGTCACGCAGATAACGCATAAAGTCCACAAGAGTCTTGCCCTTGGCCATAGGATTGCCCTTCACCTGAACAACCACATCGCCCGTAGGTTTCACTTTAGAGTATTCGGCCATAACCGTCACACCGTCAAGCATGTTTTTGTCTTCGTTCAGTTTGATTATGCCCATATCAGTATCTCCACCGACATTTACGCGTGCTACATAATTCTCATACCCTACACAGGTAACTTTCACGCGATAGCTGCCGGCGGCCACACCGCCTATACTGAATGCTCCGGCCTCGTCGGCCACTCCACGATACACCGACACGCTGTCGGTATTGTTATACAATTTCACTGTGGCATATCCAATGCCAGATTTGCCGTCTCTCTCACAAGCACGGCCTTTTAAATTAAACCCGCTGTTCTGTGCATAAACACTACAGAAAGTCTGCATAAAAACGAATAGCGCAAACAGCAGCTTACTCTTAATAATATTGCCATTCATGGTCGATAAGTTTTTTTAAATTGATAAACTTTTCGCCATAATTACTCTCTCGCATGTTTCAATACCACGTCTTTACACCATAATAAAAATTTTTAAATTCTTTGTATTCCACAGCACCTGCATCATACAACAATACAAATGTTGCTTAATGTGGTGTTTACTGCACAAAGGCTTATGGTTATCGCCTCTACAAAATGATGAACATCACCGACGATGAATCCGGTGCCGGTCATATTTTGACTTACATGCAAACTGTTAATTTTGTTACAATTATGATAATTAATCATACAAATGTAAGCATTCTTTCTCAAAGCAGAAAGTAAAAACTGAAATTTAACACAAAAAACTGTCATTTCGTCAACAGGCATAAAGCTGATATAAGAGTATAGGTTGACACATACATAAAAAATTGGCGGGCAATATCTGATTTGGATATTGCCCGCCAATAAATGCCGACGCAGAGGTCAGAATAATATATTCTCTGAATATTCTGCCAATATTTATCTAACCTGTATTACAAGATACTTGCTTGTGCTCCAGAATATCTGCGGATTGGTTATGCGCAGCACATACTGGTCTTTAGAGTCGCGTGTAAGCGTGTAGCTGCTTGACGGATGCATGGTCAGAAGCTTTGCCGACTTAGAATAGAGCTTAATCTCTTTCTCAACACGTATGTCTATCTTTGTAAAGTAACTCTTGTTGAAGTTGCCCTGCAGCACCTTTCCGTTTACAAGAATCTTCTGCTCCTTCAGCTCTTTCTTTGTTCCGAACACATACCATGCTGTGTTGAGCTGCTTGTCCTGATTGCTTATAGTCTGCGATTTCTGCTCGCTCTCGCCCTTCAGGTTAGTAACGTCCTTGTTGAGCGAATTGATTGTCATGTCAAGTTCCTCAATGTGTATGTCCTTAGCTTCAAGCTGTGCGCGCAGGTCTTTCAGCTGGTTGTCTTTGTCTTCGAGCTGCTTAACCAGATTCTCTACAGTGCGCTTCATCTCGTCGCCCTTTACGGAGCTTTCACGCACCTGCTTGCGCAGTTTCTCTATCAGTTCACGGTTCTGGGCAAGGCGCTGCTGAATGAACTGTATGTTCTCGCGTATGCGCTGTTTTTTGTCGGCGCCCTCGCCGTCCTTCGCCACGCTTACGCGGTTTTCAGCTTCGTTAATCTGACGGAATCCTTCGTCAATATCATTCAGGAGTCCCATCATGTCATTTATCTCATTGTCCTTTTGCTCTATTATCTTCTGCAAAGAGTCTGTTTGGCTTACTTGAGGCAGATTTGAACCTGTTTTCTCGTTGTTACATGCGACCAAAGCCATAAAACAAGCCGCAATAAATAATACCTTTTTCATAATGCTGTCAATTATTAGGTTTTCGTTCTTTAATATTTTTGCCCGCCACAACGATTACAAACTCGCCGCGAGGCTCTGTTTCCTTAAAATGGGCTATAACCTCTGCCAGAGTGCCTCTAACGCTCTCCTCATGTATCTTTGATATTTCACGGCAGGCGCTCACCCTGCGGTCTTCGCCAAAATACTCTACAAACTGCTCAAGAGTCTTCAGCACTCTGTAAGGCGACTCATAGAATATCATTGTACGCGTTTCGTCGCGCAGACTTTCAAGACGTGTGGCGCGCCCCTTCTTCTGTGGCAGAAATCCCTCAAAGCAGAAACGGTCGCAAGGCAGACCTGACGCGACAAGCGCCGGAACAAAAGCCGTAGCGCCCGGAAGACACTGCACCGTGATGCCGGCATTGACAGCCTCTCTGACCAGGAAAAATCCCGGATCGCTTATGCCGGGTGTGCCGGCGTCGCTTATAAGAGCCACTGTGGCTCCGGCCTTAAGACGTTCCACTATCGACGCTGACGTGCCGTGCTCGTTAAACTTGTGGTGAGCCATGAGCTGGTTCTTTATATCAAAGTGCTTGAGCAGTATGCCCGACGTGCGGGTGTCCTCTGCCAAAACCAGGTCGGCTTCCTTCAAGATGCGTATGGCCCTGAGCGTCATATCCTCCATATTTCCCACCGGTGTGGGTACTATATATAACAAGCCCATAATTCGCCACAAATATAAGTTAAATAATCCATGAGTGCAAAAAAACGCTATATTTCTTTGCAATTTTTAAAACGTCTTTGTAATTTTGCGCCATAATGGACAACAATCTGGCAGGCGAAGCACACCGCCCGGGAAGAATAGAAGTTGTGTGCGGATCGATGTTCTCGGGCAAGACCGAGGAACTTATAAGGCGACTGAGACGCGCCAAGTTTGCTAAACAGAGAGTGGAGATTTTCAAGCCCGCCCTCGACACGCGCTATTCTGAGATTGAGGTGGTAAGCCACGACCGCAACTCCATAATGAGCACGCCTGTCGACTCATCGTCATCCATACTGCTGCTGTCGTCAGACATCGACGTGGTTGGTATAGACGAGGCGCAGTTTTTCGACGACGGACTGGTGCAGGTATGCAACGAGCTTGCCAACAAGGGCATACGTGTCATAGTGGCGGGGCTCGACATGGACTTCAAGGGCGTTCCCTTCGGACCTATCCCTGCCCTGTGCGCCATTGCCGACGAGGTGACCAAGGTGCATGCCATCTGCGTAAGATGCGGCTCGCTGGCATATGTAAGCCACAGGCTCGTGGCCAACGACAAGCGCGTTATGCTTGGCGAGCAGGCCGAATATGAGCCGCTCTGCCGCGAATGTTACCGCAAGGCGCTTGCCGAAGACAAAAACAAGGACAAAACACTTTAATTATATGTTTGAAGAGAAAATCACTTTCGACAAATTCATACGGTGGATGCTCATAGCCCTGCTTATAGGAGCAATATTGTTCATCACCAACTATCTGAGCAACGTGCTCCTGCCGTTCTTCGTGGCGTGGCTCCTGGCTTACCTGCTCTACCCCATCGTTAAGTTCGTGCAATACAAGCTGCACGTGCCCACAAGGGCTTTGTCGATCATCGTAACGCTGATTTTCGTCATCGCTATAATCGGAGGCATATTCTATCTCATCATACCGCCGATGCTTGAACAGTTTGACAAGCTAGGCGACGTGCTGTCGCGCTACCTGCATCAGACAACTCACATCAACAATTTTCCAAGCACCATACGCCAATGGATTGAGGACAACCGGCATGAGATACAACAGTTTTTCAAGCAGAAAGACGTTACCGAAGCCATCAGGAGCGCCATGCCTAAGCTTTTCAGCGTATTGGGACAGACGGCAAACATCATCATAAGCATCGTGGCGTCGCTCATCACGCTTATGTATATGTTCTTCATCCTGCTCGACTATGAGGCTCTTTCAACCAAATGGATAAAGATATTCCCCCAGAAGGTGCGCCCGTTCTGGAAGGAGCTTATGGAGGACGTGGAGCGCGAGCTCAACAACTATATCCGCGGCCAGTCGCTCGTGTCGCTCTGCATGGGCATAATGTTTTGCATAGGCTTCACCATAATCGACTTTCCTATGGCTATAGGCCTCGGCATAATGATAGGCATAATGAATCTTGTGCCCTATCTTCACACCTTCGCCCTTATACCGACAGTGTTCCTTGCCCTGCTCAAGGCTGCCGACACGGGACAGAACTTCTGGATAATCCTGGCAGGCGCCGTGGCAGTGTTCTGCATCGTACAGATAATCAGCGACATGGTTGTAACTCCCAAGATAATGGGCAAGGCCATGGGCCTCAATCCAGCCATTCTGCTGCTGTCGCTCTCAGTATGGGGCACCCTTTTAGGTTTCATCGGCCTCATCATTGCCCTGCCGCTCACCACCATCTTGATAGCATATTATCAGCGATACATCACTAAAGAGGGGGATGAAAGGCCACAAAATGAAGAAAAATCAAAAAAAGTTGCAAAATAATTTGGAGAATTCAAAAAAAGTCCATACCTTTGCACTCGCTTTACAGAACGAATGGATAAGATGATCCGTTAGCTCAGCTGGTAGAGCACAACACTTTTAATGTTGGGGTCTTGGGTTCGAGCCCCAAACGGATCACAGAGGAGTACCAAATGGTACTCCTTTTTTGTTATACATCATCCGCAACAACAGCATCACCGAAGCGTCATGATAGACGGGCTGACGCCCCTCGAATACGCCCACAAATGACTGCATATGCATAAGTACACGCCAAATGCCCCGCAACAGGCATTTTAAGCGCTGCTGACGGCTTTTAATCATCATAACATGACTTATATCGAATTTAATTAAAAACGGTCTTACAAGCAAATATATGCCGTTAAATTAAGAAGAACGTCTCATTATCCTTTAATCATTTGTAGACATATCATAGTATGTTTAAAGTCAGCCATAACCATAAAAGGATAATCATAAAAAAGTTTCGTAAAAACTCGTCACTCGTCACAAACCGGCTTAACAAATTGATATACAACATGTTACAGTGTGACGAGTTTATACGGCAACTCATCACAGGGGGATTCGTTTTAGGAGAAATGTCTCACACGTGATGTAGGGACGCACCCCAGGTGCGTCCAAAACCCATA
>HF992650.1:0-243 GCA_000436695.1 Prevotella sp. CAG:1185
GGCGGCGTGTGTGTTGACGGTGGGGCCGATTCGGCAAGATTATATAAGGAGAATCTGCGCTTCAGATATGAGAAATTTGAGGAGAAAAACCATTCGGTTGAGGTGAGGAACAAGCTTCCATACAATTCGTTCCGCACTACAAACTTTTTTTATCACCGCTCCGTTCTTGAGCGTGTGCCTTACGACGAAAGGATAAAGGGCTACGGATATGAGGACGTAATGCTTGGCCGTGAGTTCCGCAAC
>HF992650.1:282-536 GCA_000436695.1 Prevotella sp. CAG:1185
GACATTGTGGTAAGGCATATAGACAATCCTGTGGCCTATACGTGCTTTGAAGGCAACGCGGCTTATCTGAAGAAGATTGAGGAGGCCATGCTCACTCTGCATCAGTTTGCAGGCGAACTTAAAGACTATTCGCCGCTGCTCGGCATGGTGGACAGGCTAAGGTCGATGCATATTCTGTGGCTTGTAAAGCTGTTTCACAGAATGTTCCGCGGTGCCGAACTGCGCAATCTTAGGGGCAATAAGCCGTCGTTGGC
>HF992651.1:0-3055 GCA_000436695.1 Prevotella sp. CAG:1185
ATTTATTGATTGGCAACTTGCGGACATTCATTATAAAATATGTGTAGCCTTGGTTTTCGATTTGGTCTTTCATTGCATGGTAAGACTGAAATTTGTCAACCATATAGCTTATTTGTTCCTTTGTAATAATATCGGCAAATGCTTCCGGCCATATTTCTTCTGCCATTTATGCGATCAGTCTGATGTCGCTGTCGCATGAAACTTCTCTTATCATAGTTTGTTGTTTTTAAATATAATGTTGTTTTGCCTGCTGTCTTATAATGATGTCAAAGCGTTGACTTAGTATGTTTTATAGCCTTGGCAGACTATGCAAAGATAATTTAAATATGCCGGAAATCGTGCATTTTAGTTCTCGTTAACCTTAATCGGGGCATATTATGTCGTCTTTTGGACAAATTATACATGGCCTATGCCTTGTTGACATTAGTACCGGGAATTCATATTGTAACAACATTTTATTCTAATTTTAACATGTAATACACGCACTTTGTTGGATAATAGTTATATTTTTGCAAAGAAAATACATAATATTGCTATTGCAGAAGTAGTAATGGCGGTGTTCCGCCGGTACAGGCGTGTAAACTACGTGTTGGGCAATAATAAATATAAACGGACAAAACAAAATCCAAAAAGGTAGAAATATGGCTAAGAATAAAAAGGTAAAGCGTTATGTCGAGCGCGATGTCAGTTGGATGTATTTTAATCATCGCATACTGCAGGAGGCTCAGAAAGAAAATATCCCCTTGCTTGAAAGACTCTCGTTCTTAGGGATTTACTCTAATAACCTTGATGAGTTTTTCCGTGTGCGTATGGCATCATTGAGCCGCCTGCTTGAGTCGGACAACAAAGAAATACGCAAACAGCACGACTCGATACGCAAGACAATGTCAAAAATAAACAAACTTAATTCGTCCTATAGCCAGGAGTATACTTTGGCCATAGAGCATGTCTTTGACTGCCTTGAAAAGCATAACATACGCCTGTTGAACGAAACTGAGCTTAATGACGAGCAGAAAACTTTTTTGACAAACTTCTTCCATGAGCGTCTCAACGGATACACCAATCCTATATGGTATTCAGAGATTAGCGAGATAGGACAGCTCGAGGACAACCGTATTTATCTTTTGGTAAGAAAGACCGACATTGCCGAAGGAACTTCGCATCCTAAAAGCAGTCTGGCAATAATTAAGGTGCCAGACAGAGAGAACGGACGATTCATTAAGGTGCCGTCGTCTGACGGATATGACAACATCATGTATCTCGACGATGTGGTTAGATACTGCCTGCCGCTGATATTCATCGGATTTAAGCCGGCTGTGTTTGAGTCATATTCGTTTAAGTTTACAAAGGATGCCGAGATGGAGATGGACAATGACTCTGACTATGGTGTGCTTGAAAAGATAGCCAAGGGCGTTAGCAGCCGCAGGCACGGCGAGCCTGTGCGTCTTATCTACGATAAGAGCATGCCTAAGGAAATGAAAAAGAAACTCATGAGTAAGCTCAATGTCAGCAAGCTCGATGTTTCTCTTGGCAGCAGCAGATATCAGAATCATAAGGATTTGATGAATTTTCCTGACTGCGGGCATGACGAACTGAAATATCCGAAATGGGCGCACATCATGAAGCCGGAGTTTCTGGCACATGAGAGCATCCTGAACCAGATTAGGCGTAAGGATTTGTTTATACATGTGCCTTATCATTCTTTCGACGGATATATCCGAGTGTTGCGTGAGGCTGCGCTCAAGCCGGAGGTTAAGACTATAAAGACAACTCTGTACCGACTGGCCAAGGACTCAAAGGTGGTGAAGGCTCTTATATGTGCCGCCCGTAATGGTAAGAAGGTTACGGCTGTGGTTGAGCTTCTTGCACGTTTTGATGAGGAGAGCAACATCCGTTGGAGCAAGCGCATGCAGGAAGAAGGAATTAACGTGATATTCGGAGTAGAAGGGCTTAAGGTTCATTCAAAGCTTCTTTATGTTGAGTCAACCAAGGGCAGTATAGCCTGTGTTGGCACTGGAAACTTTCATGAAGGCAATGCTAAGGTGTATACCGATTATCTGATGATGACGGCCCGCAAGGGCATTGTGTCTGAAGTGAAAAAGGTGTTCGACTTTATCGACCGTCCTTTCTCTCAGTTCAGATTCAGAGAACTTATGGTGTCGCCTAATTCAATGAAGTCAAGAATATTAAATCTTATCGACAAGGAGATAAAGAATGCGAACGCAGGAAAGGAGGCATGGATAAAGATGAAGATAAACCATGTAACCGAACCTGACGTTGTTGACAAACTTTATGCTGCATCCAAGGCCGGTGTTAAGATTGACATCGTGTTGCGCGGCAACTGTTCGCTCATTACAGGTGTTCCTGGTCTTAGCGAGAATATTCATGCTGTGGGCATCATTGACCG
The DNA here is from genome assembly GCA_000436695.1 of Prevotella sp. CAG:1185. Classification (GTDB taxonomy): domain Bacteria; phylum Bacteroidota; class Bacteroidia; order Bacteroidales; family Bacteroidaceae; genus Prevotella. The sequence continues at coordinate 2,408 of HF992651.1, forward strand.
TTATCTTGAACATTCACGCATACTTATATTCTGCAACGAAGGCAATCCTAAATATTTTATCGGCAGTGCCGACTGGATGCCACGCAATCTGCTTAACCGTATAGAGGTGATGACGCCTGTTTATGACGAAGATATGAAGAAAGACCTTATGCGCACTGTTGAGTATGGTCTGCGTGACACAACCAACGGACGTGTGGTTGACGGCAGCGGCGATAATGTTATACAGGAGGTAGTAGACGGTCGTCCGTTCCGTTCGCAGGAAGAACTTTACAATGCTTATGTGGAAGAGGCCAAGAATGCTTGCCAGGATAAATGATATACGTCTGTGTTGTAAAAGGTGGCCTTTTGGCTTGTAAAAGACGGTGTTTTATGTCCTAAAAAGCCACCTTTTGCAGCCTAAAAGACGGCCTTTTGCAATGCCTTGTGTAATGGCTTGTATATCAGATACTTATGAACAAAGTATAATGCAGCCTGAAAATACCATTGAATAAACAGTTTAAAAAAATAAAAAGATATGAGATTAGCAGCAATTGATATAGGTTCTAACGGAGCGCGACTGCTCATAAAGAACTTTAGAACTGCCAGTGACGGCAGTCAGCAGATTTCGCGCGTGATGTATATGCGTGTGCCTCTGCGTTTGGGTTCAGA
>HF992651.1:3084-27892 GCA_000436695.1 Prevotella sp. CAG:1185
TCAGACGTGTTTACGCTCGGCAAGATTTCGAAGGAGCGTATGCTTATGATGAAACACATGCTCAAGGCCTTTAAGCAGATAATGAAACTTAATCAGGTCGATGATTACAGAGCCTGTGCCACATCTGCCATGCGTGATGCAGAGAATGGAAAGAAAGTGCTAAATAAACTGCGCAAGTCGACCGGAATAAATATTGAGATAATCAACGGCAGGGAAGAGGCGCGTCTGTTGTGTAACAATATTGTAGAAAATATCGGCAGTGCAAAGGGCAATTATGCTTACATCGACGTAGGTGGAGGCAGTACCGAGATTTCTCTGCTTCATGACGGAGCCTTGACTCACAGTCAGTCGTATAACATCGGTACGTTGAGAATGCTCGGCGGAATGGTGTCGAAAGAGACTGTTGAGAAGATGAAATCTGATCTTGCAGGATTTGCCAAGGATATGCCCGACATAAAGATAATAGGTTCGGGAGGAAACATCAACAAGCTGTTTAAGCTTACTCACTCTAAACGCGAAAACAGATATGTTACGATAGATGAGATAAAAGACCTTTATTCAAGGCTCAAGGTGCTTAGCGTTGAGGAGCGTATAGAGCAGTTTGGTCTCAAGGTCGACCGTGCCGATGTTATTATTCCTGCAGCAGAAATATTCATTACAGCAGCTGCTGCACTTGGATGTGATGCTGTTCAAGTGCCAAACATAAGCCTTGCCGACAGTATCATCGATGGTTTATACCGTAATAAATATTCTGCATCAGACATCGTATCTGAGCGCAAGCAAGTTGAAAAAACAAAATAAAGCTTGGTGTAACGCGGCAGCGATGCCTGTTGAATACCCACAGGCATTAATTAAAACAATATAGCACACGCGACATCTTGTCAGTTTTTATGACAAGATGTCGCGCTTTTTTATGCTGGTATGTATGTTGCATTATAGCTTAGTGAGAGCCGACAATAATAGTGAAGCTCATAACAATAACGAACATAAAAAATAATTAAAAATAGGAGAATAAAATTATGATACCAGTTAATCGCAAAAATTCATGGTTACCCGACGTGTTTAACGATTTCTTTGACACAGATTTCATGCCTAAGGCCAATGCTACAGCTCCGGCCATAAACGTAAAGGAGAGTGAAGTTGACTATGAGGTTGAGGTTGCTGCGCCGGGAATGACAAAAGAAGACTTTAACGTTCATCTTAATCAGGACGGTGATTTGTCAATAAAGATGGAGAGCAAGAAGGAAAATAGAGAAGAGGAGAAAAAAGCTCACTATCTGCGCCGTGAGTTCGCTTACAGCAAGTTTGAGCAGACATTGATACTGCCTGACGATGTTGACAAGGAGAAGATTTCTGCTAAAGTAAGCGATGGTGTGCTGACAGTCGTACTGCCTAAGATCCGTAAGGAAGAGAAGAACGTTGTACGTCAGATAACTGTTGGATAATGAGTTGGCTGTCTGATAAGTGGCAGTAATTTTGGTTGACAATATAAATTGTGCATTGTTGGTAAGCGGCGGAGTAAAATCTTATGCTTACCAACAATTTTTTTGTTAGTTGCGATTAGTTTGTTCATTATTTATGATATTGTGTCCAGGTGTTTTTAAATGTGTATTCTTTTTATTTCCCCTTTGGAAAGTCGTAACTTGCATATTTTCAAACAAAATTGTTATATTTGCACAAATATAATGTTTTAGGCGTAGATAATTACGGCAGTGTCGTTATTAACGTCTTTTTGATATGGAGGATGTGTTATCATGAAATACCCGATAGGAATACAGAGCTTCGACCAAATAATTGAAGACGGATACGTATATGTTGACAAAACAGACCTTGTGTATAAGCTTACCCAAGAAGGTAAGACTTATTTCCTAAGCCGTCCGAGACGCTTCGGAAAAAGTCTGCTCGTGTCAACGCTGAAAAATTATTTCCTTGGCCGAAAGGAACTTTTCAAAGGGCTTGCCATTGATAAACTTGAAAAGGAATGGAATGTTTATCCGGTATTTCATGTAGACTTCAACGGAGGAAACTTCTCCAATCCTGACGAACTTGAACAGAAACTTAACTTCTGCCTTTCTGAGTGGGAAAAACAATACGGACTGCCTATACGTTACGGAGAACTGGGCTATGGTGACAGGTTTGCCGAAATAATCAAAGCGGCACATTTACAGACAGGCCGGCGCGCCGTGGTGCTTATAGACGAATATGATAAGCCGATATTGGATGTGCTCGACCTGAATCAGCAACTCGAAGACAGACACCGCAATATACTTAAAGCTTTCTATTCCGTGTTCAAGGGCGCAGACGAGCATCTGCAGTTTGTCCTACTCACGGGCGTTACGAAGTTCTCGCAGGTAAGCGTGTTCAGCGGATTCAATCAGCCTAAAGACATAAGCATGGACGCACGATACGAAACATTGTGCGGAATAACACAAGAGGAACTTGAAAGCTATTTTGCAGAGCCTATTGCCGAAATGGCAAAGGATTACAGATGCGACACAGACGAAATGAAACTGCGTTTGAAAAAGCAATATGACGGATATCATTTCAGCAAACGCCTTACAGACGTATATAATCCGTTCAGCCTGTTGAATGCTTTTGACAGTCAAAGCGTTGATAATTATTGGTTCCGCTCGGGTACTCCGACATACCTCATCCGACTGCTCAGCCATTTCAACGAGAACATGAACGAGCTTACAGGAAAGTATTATAGTATGGAGGAGTTTGTCGATTACAAAGCAGACGTCGAGAAGCCACTGCCTATGATTTACCAAAGCGGATACTTGACAATTAAAGACTATAACATCGACTTCAATACTTTCCTGCTTGACTTCCCGAACGACGAAGTGAAGAACGGATTTCTCACTATGGTTGCATCGTCTTATCTTAAGCCTAAGGAAGAGACAGGAGGATGGATTCGCGATGTGGTAATGGCTATGCGTAAAGGTGAGACGGACAATATTAAAGCTCTGTTCACGTCCTTTCTGTCGAGCATTCCATATACAATGCGCCGCAAAGAGGACGAGAAGGAGCGCGAACGTTATTTCCAATACACATTTTATCTCATCATGAGGCTTATCAGCGTGTACACTGTCTACACGGAGAAGGTGCAGAGTCAGGGGCGTGTCGACTGTATCGTGGAGACTTCGCAGTATGTCTACATCTTTGAGTTCAAGCTAGACGGCACGGCTGACGAGGCATTATTACAGCAAATTGAAGATAAGGGCTACGCACGCGAATACGACTCAGACAAGCGACAAGTATTCAAGATTGGCGCTAGTTTCTCGTCAGAGACGGGAACTATCGGCGACTGGAAAATATCGTAATTAAGTGTGCCTGAGATTTTTTCTCAACTTGATTTTATTATATATAATGGCTCTGCAATAGGTTATTAAAATAAGAAGTAAAACATATTGAAAAAATAACACCGCCATAAAGAACAATGTAAGTTCATTATGGAGGTGTTATTATATTTATTTTTGAAATAAGTTTTCTATTCGAACATTTCTTTCCATTTACAGAATCTTTTTAGCCCTTCTTCTCCGTGTTTTGCCACGCTTTTCTCTGCTTGTTCAATTGTCTTTTCAGTATCAAGACGAGTCTTTGAGAAGAACTTGTCGGCATAGCATATAACTTGTTCTTCAAGTGTTTCGGGCAGAAGATCCATGTGCGGCAATGGCAGATTGCGGCTTACTATCTCATTAAAAGACAATCCGGCTCCTGTATGACGTTCGCAAACTCTTGCATGGCGTGGAAAACCTTCAGTTCTGAGCATCTCTGCGCCAAGTACGCCATGGCGTATATACGGTTCCGTTCCGTAGCATTTTATATCGGGTGCATCTGTTTTAATTATACCGATGTCGTGCAGCATGGATGCTTCTTCGATAAATGTTGTGTCAAGGTTTAATTCAGGATGCTTTTCTGCTATGCTGAGAGCCTTTTCAGCAACAGCACGGCTGTGTCGTATAAGGATGTCTTTCAGTTCGTCGTTGTCCGTGTAATATTTGTCTATAATTTGTTTCCAGTCCATTTTCTTCAATCAAATTCTTTTGTTACAAACTTATTCCGTATATGCAAAGATACTACAATTATTTGTAATCTCGAATAAAAAACACCGGGAAGCCCAGGTTTTGTGTTATACTTATGTTGCTGTTTGCCGATACTGCCTGTTAAGTATTGTCGTATCATGGCAACATAAGTATGACATAAACCTCTGGCTTCCCAGTGTCTATAAAATGTTTGAATTATATCCGTTAAGAATTAATCCAGTCTCTTTCGATATAAGCGATAACATCACCGCGGTTGACTCTTGAACCTTGGCGTGCAGCTATTTCGACCAACTTGCCTCCAAGAGCAGCCGGTATCGGCTCAATCTGGCCCCATGGAGTCTGTATGTAGCAGAATGTCTCGCCTTCCTTATAATGCTGGCCGATGTAAGGCTCGATGCACGGAACGCACTCGCTGCTGCCTTCGAAATCGAAGAACACCTGTCCTTTGTGAGGTGAAACTATAGCGTCTGCCTTTGCATGCTTGAATGCTGCAAGTTCCTCTGGAGTGAGTTTTGCGCCGAGTTTTGCGTCTTTTGCTTTCTGAAGATCAGCAAGCATACGTTTCTTTGCCATGCCGCTCTTATAGTCGCGATACTGCTCTGGATGCATAGCAAGCTCAAACAGTTCTTCGTCGTCCTGACCGAAGTCCCAGTTATTTTCTTTCATCTCTTTCTTGAAGTCTTCAAGAGCATCCGGGATAAGTGTGTGCGGGTCAGCGTCTGTGAACTGACGTCCCTGCTTCTCTGCCAATGCTACGAGTTCAGGATCAATAGTTCCAGGAATCTTTCCGCTCTTGCCGAGAATCATTCCCCACATAGAGTCGTCCATCATCACGAAGCGTCCCTTGCCCTGAGCCATAGTCAGAAGGTTGAGCAGAGCGATGTTCTTGACATATTGTGAGAATGGAGTTACGAGTGGTGGATAACCAACGCGCGGCCATACGTAAGCAACTTCGTCGAACAGCTTAACGAGCATCTCGTCTGTTGTGAGTTCAGGCAGACCTTTGCTCTTCAGCGTTGAGTTGATAGAGCGGTGTATGCCTGCCAGGTCGGCCATCATACTTCCCATCATTCCGCCCGGCAGTCCGCAGCCAAGCAGCAGAGAACTCATCTGCTTGTTGCCCGGGTTGATGAAGTAGCCCAGCCAGTCGTCGATAAATTCTTGTGTCAATGTGCGGGCACGCATATATGCGTTCATGTCTATCTCGGCAACCTCGAAGCCTTCGTTCTTCAGCATGCTCTGAACAGAGATGATGTCCGGATGAACCTTACCCCATGACAGCGGCTCAATGGCTGTGTCGATAACGTCAGCACCGTTGTTGCAAACCTCGAGTATTGAAGCCATAGACAGACCGGGGCCTGAGTGGCCGTGATACTGTATGATAACATCAGGATGCTTGTCCTTAATAGATTTAGTCAGCTTACCGAGCATTGCGGGCTGTCCGATACCAGCCATATCCTTAAGGCATATTTCTGTTGCTCCGGCAGCAATCACCTGGTCAGCGATGTTGCTGTAATATTCAACAGTATGGATTGGCGATGTTGTTATACAGAGCGTAGCCTGAGGAGTCATGCCTGCCTCAAGAGCCCATTTAATGCTTGGGATAATATTGCGAACGTCATTGAGACCGCAGAATATACGTGGAATATCCACACCCTGTGCATGTTTAACTTTATACATGAGTCTGCGGACATCGTCGGGCACAGGATACATGCGCAGCGCATTGAGTCCTCTGTCGAGCATGTGTGTCTTAATGCCAACTTCGTTAAACGGTTTACAGAATGCCCTAACTGTCTCATTTGGATTTTCGCCTGCAAGCAGGTTAACTTGCTCAAAGGCTCCTCCGTTGGTTTCAACGCGGGAGAAACATCCCATATCGATGATTGCCGGAGCCACACGCTCCAACTGGTCCTTACGTGGCTGGAACTTACCTGAAGACTGCCACATGTCGCGATAAACGAGACTGAATTGGATTTTCTTTTTCATTATTATTAGATTTTATTGTGTGTATTCCGGTTTGGTCTATCACACGTGTTCATTTTATGCAAAAATAGGTATTTTTTCTAAATCTAAAAGTTTTTATGACAAAATAATATCGTCCAATCTGAAGATTTATTTGTTTTTTTCGTTTAATGAACATTTTATCATCTTTTTTACGCGATTTTGTAAAATACAAATAGCAAAATAGGTGATAAAGTGTTTAAAATGCACTCTTATCATGACAAATAGACAAGTTTCTATTTGTAACTCGACTTTTGTTATTCCCAAGAAGAATAAACTTTACAAACTGAAAAATGCTCTTTATAATTTAAATTTACAAAAAAGCAATAACAGTTGAGTGATGGAATTTAAAATATTAAACTGTTGTCAGAACTGGAAACCGAGGTTTATGTAAAAGTATGGTTCGTTGGTGCGGCTCGAGTAACCGAGCGAAGCACCTACAGGACCGAACATGCTGTTGTAATAATATGCTATTTCGCATCCTGTCATCGGCCCTAACTTGAAAAGGTCGCGCAGCTTTTCGCCACGCTGTCCGAACGACAGACGGCCTATGATGTAGTTGTTGTCCATGATGCGCTGCTGAGCCATGATTTGTCCTACTACCAGCATGTTGTCTACAAACTCTATGTGTCCGATACCGGCGAAGGGCACTTGCTGTTCGAGATACATGCCAGGAAGCTGGCCGCCGATGGAGTTGCGCATAATAAGAGGAATATCGTTGCCGAAGAGCAGGCGTCCGCTGACCATGGGCTGGATTACAAAACGGCTGTTGAGCGGAAACGACATGCGCCACATAAAGTCGGCTATGCTCAGTCCGGCACGGTCGTCCCGACCTATAAAGTTGTCGGTGTAATATCCGTAGCCTGCGTTGAAGCGCGCTCCGCGTGTGGTGAAAAACCAGCGGTCTTCAGAATTGTAGTTCAGTCTGAAGATATAGCTGTAGAAGTGCATGTTGTCCAACGTCTCATATTCAGAAGTAGGTCCTGACAGCATGTCGTGGAAATCATAGAAGTCCATCTTTACGTTCATGTCAACAGAGAAGTTGCGGATGTTGAAACTCAGCAGCTGCAAATTTACCGAGTGCTGGTTGTATGTAAAGTTATAGTCGCGCTGTCCTCTTTGATAGATATTAGTATCATCGTGCCTGAAAACATACGAAAGTCCGATTTTTCCGTAATGCAGCGGATTTATCTGTGCGTCCAGCCGTGCCATCATTCGCTTGCCGAGTCGTCCGGTAAGTTCCAGTATTACTGGTATGCGTGCCTTTATCTGGTGCGACATATTTGCCTGGAGGGCAACCATCTCTTCCGTGTCAAATCTCACGCCAAGGTTTATCCGGCTTGTGCGTTTTGATTTTGCCGATATTTTCAGTATGTATCCGTTGCCGCTCTTGTTGATGGTATATCCTGCGCCGGTGTACAGAAAGTTTACGCCGAGGGTAGTTATTGCCTCTTCGATGCGTTTCACCGAAATGCTGTCGCCTTTGCCCAGCTTATATTTCGATACGATATAGTTGCGGTCTGATGCCACGATGTTGTCAAAGCATACGGAATCAATCTTGATAAAAAGTTCTTCGCTTGTCGGCACCGGGCGTGTCTTGCGCGGCTTGTATATCAGTCCTTCCTCATCAAGTTTGCGTTTAAGCGCTTTCAGCTCGTCCCAGTGTTGCATGGCGGCCTCTTCGCCACGGGCAATCAGGGTGTCTATTGCAGCGCGTGTGAAACTTGCCGACGAATATCCCTTTACGTTCACCTTGATTGGTATGTCGGTCATGTCCCAGTTTTCGTCAAATTTGTTCTTGCAGTTAATGTCTACAATCTGCATCAGTATGTCCGGCCCGCTTTTCAGTTCAGCCGCGGTGCGGTTGTCGCTTTGCACCGACACACCTATTATTATATCTGCCCCCATGCGTTTGGCTATGTCGGCAGGATAATTGTTGCGCAGTCCGCCGTCAACCAGCACCATAGAGTCTTGACGCACGGGCGTGAACACACCCGGAATGGCCATGCTTGCGCGCAGTGCATTAGACAGAACACCGTTGTGGAAGTCGTATTCAGTGTTGTCCACAATATTAGTGGCAACACACGCGAACGGAATAGGCAGATTGTTAAAGTCTATCGAGTCGTGATAGCCTACGGTGAGCCGTGTAAACAGCTGCGAGAGGTTTATGCCCGTTATCAGTCCGCCGGCGGCGTTGCGCGCCTTGCGGGTTATGCTCAGCGGGCGCGACAGTATGTAAGTGTTCTGCTTGTCGCGCTCAGCCAGACTCTGGTTGCTCACGTCTACCTTGTCGGACAGCAGAGTCTTCCAGTCCTGCACTTTAACGAGCGAGTCGAGTGTGGCGGCATCGTAGCCTATTGAGTAAAGTCCGCCGATAAGCGCTCCCATCGACGTTCCCGTGATGATGTCTACCGGAATGCCGGCACGTTCAATCACGCGCAGCACGCCAATGTGCGCCATGCCTTTGGCTCCTCCGCCGCTCAGCACCACAGCCACCCGGCTGCGGCACGAGTCTTGCCGCTCTTCAGCCTGTGCCGGCATAAAGAGCAGTATAGTGAGTGTTAAAGCCAAAAGTCTCAATAAGCCTTTTTTCATGTTGTCAGATTTGCAGGACCTGCCGCTCTCACTTTGTCGTCAGACAATGATTTCAGCGTCCCATGTTATGGTTAATGAAGCGGTGCTCGGCCATCTTCTCATATTTAGTTCCGGGCTGTCCGTAGTTGGCGTATGGATATATGCTTATGCCTCCGCGCGGAGTGAAATATCCCGTCACCTCTATATATTTAGGGCTCATCAGCCTGATGAGGTCTTTCATTATGATGTTCACGCAGTCTTCGTGGAAGTCGCCGTGGTTGCGGAAGCTGAACAGATACAGCTTCAGACTCTTGCTCTCAACCATTCTCTTTGCCGGAATGTAGCTTATGCGTATCTCGGCAAAGTCGGGCTGCCCGGTGATGGGGCACAGCGATGTAAATTCAGGGCAGTTGAACTGCACCCAATAGTCGTTATCGGGATGTTTGTTTTCAAATGTTTCAAGCACCTCGGGTGCATAGTCCATTCTGTAGGCGGTCTTTGCGCCAAGGGCTTTCAGTCCCTCGTCTTTTCTGTTTTCTTCAGTCATTATTGTAGATTAAATATTTTCCATACGTTATAGTTCACTCCGTTGTCATACACGTCGGTGCCCTCATGTTGCTTTGTCTTTCTTACAACACGTATTGTCACGGGCAGTACGATGATTTCGTAGAGAGTTTTAAGCACCACCTGCGACACTATTAGCGACAGCATTTCGCCTGCCGGAACCACACCTGACAGCGCAAGCGGAAAGAATATCAGCGAGTCGGCACTTTCGCCAAACACGGTGCTCACTACGGCGCGCAGCGAGAAATGCTTGCCGTTTGACGATATCTTCATTCGGCTCATCACGTAGGCATTGATGAATGAGCCTGCCAGGAAGGCTACAAACGATGCTGCTGCAATGCGCGGAGCCAGACCGAATACGGCATGAAATCCCTCGTCGTTATGCCAGTAAGGCGCGCCCGGTATGGCGTCGGCCAACGCTCCGAACACAACAAAGATGAAGTTCATGGCAAAGCCTGCCCATATAAGGAGTCTTGCCTTGCGGAATCCCCACACCTCGCACACGCAGTCGTTGATAATATAAGACACCGGAAACACGAGCAATCCGCCGGTGATGTTCACCGGTCCGATTGAAATCTGCTTTGTCTCTAACACGTTTGCCGTTATCAGGCAGACGCAGAAAAGTATGCTGAAAAGCATGAACAGCACACTTACTTGTTGCTTTTCTGTTTTCATTTCCTTGTTTTTTAAGAGGTTTATCAAGCACTCTGTGAATAAATTACGGCTGCAAAATTAATAAAAAAACTCAATAAGCAGAGATTATGTGTATAATTATTTGCCTTATGACGATTTATTGAATAACTTTGCATTTATTATATCCGTCAGTCCGTATGGCTGCGGAATGTTGAAAATAACAAATAAAAAACATAAAAGGAACATGAAAAAACTATTGGTAACAGCCTTGTCGATGATGGCAGCCATCTCGATGCAGGCACAGGAAACTGCTTACAAAATCACGGGAACAGTGCCCACGACAGTCTCTAAGGTTTATCTTTATGTCATGGGACAGCGCAGCGCCATAGACAGCGCGGCGGTGAGCAACGGCAAGTTTGAGCTGAGCGGAAAGCAGAATCTTAACGAGATATTGATGCTCGACGCCGGCAATGAGGGTACGGCATGCTTTAACGACGGAATGCCCTTAAACCTGAATCTGGTTAATAATACAATAACAGGATCAGACCTTAACAAAAAACTCTTTGAATGCAGTCTGCCGTTAAAGAAATACGACGCTACAACTAAGGAGATTTATGACGAATATGAAAAGGTGGCAAGAGACAACAGCGAGGCCGGTAAGGCTAAGGCAAAGGCTCTGGCTGAACGCTTCAATATGGTTAGAGACTCTATGCTTAACGACATGCTGGGCATAATAAAGGCTAATAAGGACAATCTTATTCCGGCTGTATATCTGAGCCAGATCTACTCTGTGCTCGACTATAACGAGCTGAAAGACCTTCTCAATCCGTCGGCACCTTATTACAATCATCCTGCCATGACGCACGTTAAGCAGCAGCTTGCTGCCTTCGAGAAGCGCATGCCCGGCAAGATGTTCACCGACCTTACGATGAACGACACCGAAGGCAAGCAGCGCAAATTGAGCGAATGGTGCGGCAAGGGCAACTATGTGCTCGTTGACTTCTGGGCAAGCTGGTGTGGACCGTGCCGCCAGGAGATGCCTAATGTTGTGGCAAACTATGAGAAATATCATGCCAAGGGCTTCGAGGTGGTAGGCGTTTCGTTCGATAACAACGGCGATGCGTGGAAGGCTGCCATCAAGAACATCGGCATGAAGTGGCCGAACATCAGCGACCTGAAAGGCTGGAAGTGCGCCGCTGCTCCTGCTTACGGCATCAACGCCATACCGGCTAACGTGCTGCTCGACGGTGAGGGCAAGATTGTTGCCACAGACCTTAGGGGCGAGGATCTCGGTGAGAAACTCAAAGAGGTTTACGGCTTCTGATATGGCAGTGCTGCTTATTGCTTTTATCGAAATGCGTAATGCAAAACAAGGTAAACACACCCTTTGATGCATTCAAATAATAAACCGGCAGAAGAAATCTTTTATTTCACTTTGGAATAAAGTTCACTTCTGCCGGTTTCGTCTTTTATTTCAAATAGCGTTATAATAAGAAGGCTAACCTTGACTCGTTTTCTGCCTTATTTAATTATCTGCCTATTTTTGTTTGACCAAGAAAAACGATTTAAATTTATCAGCGGCAATCACTATTTTTGTTTTGTCATAAGCAATATTATATTGCTGAAGATTTTCTACAAAATGTGGCATTCCTATCAGATTATTTGAGAATAAAGTTTCAGGACATACCAGCAGATGCCATGCAACTTTTGAGGCAATTTCTTCTTCTGTATCATTAGCAAACGGAACTATTACCTCAAGTTTCTCTTTAGGTTTTAATATTTTTACAAACAAGTCCGGAGTAACAGTTGTGCTATTTTCAATATACATATTAGCTTCCCATTCAATCATGAAAAAATAAAAGTCTCCATATCTTTGATATAGTTTCCTTTTTAGAAGTTTGACATCTGATAATGTGTCGTTCTCTTCTTCTATAAAGAATATTACTAAATTCTGTTTTGTCTTATTTTCGACAATATGACAAAATGAGCCACTATGGGATTTTTCGCTATGAATTTCATTGAGGCATTTTTTAGTCTTTATCTCATATTTAACCTGACTGTTCATTGTGTTGCAGCAGAGCAGCGCAATAATCAATAAGACCATATAATATTTTATTCTTTCCATTTTTATAATTGTTTTTTTCCTTCTGAAATTTACCTGCCGGCTATTATAAACTTACGGACAAAGGATTTACTTCATTATTCCATTCAGAATGTAACAGTGGCTATCACCTCTATCTTTGCTTCTTTGCCTATTTTATGGCCTTGCCGTATTTTTGTTAATTTTACGCATCTCATTAATTCTGCGTCAATAGAAGGGCTGTTTGTCTTGGTCATAATTGTGATGTCAGAAAATTCGTTTTTATAATTCACAAAAAATCTTACATAGACTTTTCCTTTAAATTCTCTGTCGCTGACATTTACGTTAGACCATAAGAAATTTTTATATATCTGTTTTCCTATTTCTTCGGGCGAAGCTCCGGTATAGAAATAATGATTTTCATTTATACATTTTATATCTTCGCTTGTTGCTTGCTTTGTCTTGCAACTGACAAACGAAAACATACCAAATGCCAATAATATAATAAGCATTGTGCAAGTTATTATACGATTATGCTCCATCTTGAAAATATTTAATATGTTGCAATTCATGTTGTTGGCATTTTATTTAATCTCCTCAAATATAGCATAATTTCTTTTAAATATCTGCATCTGTTGAATATATTTAATGAATGTCCGCAAATATCCAATTAGTAAATTCGATGTTTAAACTCAGCTCTATAAGTGCAAGCACAGAGTTCCAACCTCTCAAAGAGCCTAAAACCAAAATACCTTCGGTTGAACTTGTAGCAGAATTCGTTAAGGTAGAGTTGCAGGAATTCCGCCTTTATGTCATGGTAGGTGTCAAGGATGCTCCTCTTGGCGTTGCTGATGGCGATATGTACCCAAGGTAGAACCTTTCCGAGTTTTTTCTTGTCATCCATGACAACGGCCTTGTGGGAAGCCACTGCCCCGTCCTTTTCAAGGGATGCGTATGTGCTGGAACCGTCCGTAGTGGCATTTGCCTTCCCGTCTGTCGCCTGTTTTATCCTGGGAGTTTCGGTGGAAGCCTTCAAATCGTCTATTACCTCCATCTTTATGTGTCCCACGATTTTAGGGGTACTCCGCTTCTTATCGGAAGGAGTGTCCGGGAAACTGCTTTCAGCCATGACAAGGACGGATGTCTTGCGCTGGCTTCCACGTCCACGTTTGAGCGGGCAGTCTTTCTGAGCCTCAGGCGTCTCGGTGGAGAAGAACCCTTCGTCTATCTCCACATCTCCATGAAGATTATAGCGTGAGTCACGCTTGCCCATCACGTCACGAAGCTTGTGCACCATTTCCCATACGGGCTGGTAACGCTTGCGCCCCAGTTGGCGTTGGATTTCCTTGGAGGATATGGCACGTTTGGTCGCCGTCAGAAGGTACATGGCGGCGAACCAGTCGCGGATGGGCAGGTTGCTTCCCTGCATCACAGTACCGGAACGCAAGGTCATCTCATGCTTACAGTCCATGCAGGTCCAAGAACGGTGGCTCGGATTCCAACTCAAACGCAAACCGCCGCAGCGGCTACAGAAAAGACCGTGGCGTTCACGGAAACGACGGAGAGCCTCCTCGCAGGAGCTTTCGTCAGGATATTGACGGTAGAAGTCAAGCAGATTCATTGTGTTTCCTTTCAATTGTTTTACATGGAATGCCTGCAAATTCTGTTCCTATGCCTGCATTGGCATCTCAGAGCCTGTTTAAACTTTGCTAATTTGGACGTTTGCGGACATTCATATATATTTAACGGCTCATCGTCTATATTCTTTTCGTCAGCTTTGCTTCACCGCTGTTTATTTCTCCCGTTCAGAGTCGTTTGTCTAATAGCTTTTCTAAACGACGGTATCATTTTTCAGTGAGCCAATTGCTGCCGGGGCAGTAGCATGCAGATTGATAATTAATTGGGATGTCGTTTAATCATTCTCCTGGCAACATAAAATAATAACAATATGACGTAAACATAGATGATTTGGGCTTCAGCTGTATAATAAAATTTTAATGTGTATGCATTCTTTGAGATGATGCTTCCGTTAATGATAATATCATGGTAGTAAAATTTTGTTTCTGTAGGTATCAGTCCTATTATAAATCCGATGGCTAAATTTAAAATATAATATAAGAAACTTTCGATGACATAACTTTTTGCGCTGAATATCTTATCATCAATGCCTGTGACATACAGAAAGTAAAGGAAAGCGGTGTTAATCCAGCCGATGATGAACAAGAGGATTAACAGTTCTACAATAATGCCGTATGCATATTGCGCGTTGTTTATTTGCTCAATAACCGCAGACGGTAAAAGTGTATATGCAGTGATGAAACATAAAATTTGTATACTGCAAAAAGATAAATAGGAACATAGAATTGCTTTAATTATTTTTTTCATCATTTCCTTCGATCTATAACTGTTGCCCGACAGCTCAAATATAGCATAATTTTCTTTGATTATATGCCGTTGGTTATTATTTTTTATATCATGCCCCGCATTTACCTGTTTGACGCAGCAGCTTGAATGCTTATAATGCTCTCTTGTCTATGCCAAACAAGGCTTATGTTGGTGCCATAGCTGTGGCGGTGTATTTCCTTTGGCCCGGTTCCTGTTTCTTGATTTTGCCAATAGAATTTTTATTGGATAAACTCCTTTATTTATGTATAACGTTTATGCTTTATTCGTCAAGCATTACTGTGTTATTTCTTTAATTCTGATATAATTTGTTGATTCTTCAGGCATGTCCACATAATATCTCCACGATAAAACATACTTGTTGTTTTTATGTTCAAAACGCCAGCCCGTATATTGTTCTCCCTCCAAAGGTTCTTTCTTCCAATAGTTTAATTGTTTTATATCGTCATATATGAGTATTGAGTCGATGCGTATTCCTCTTGTCGTTTTACTCCATTCAGATACGCATGAGTACACCAATATGTTTTTATTGTTATAAACCACCTGTTCAAATTTCCCGTCAGGATATAATCTTAATGTGTCTTTACTGTTGATTTCGCTGATATATATGCCTGCAGGAGATTCGGCTGACTGTTGTACTGTCCGGATGAAGGCATATATTGCTAATACGACGATCACTAATATCAAGATTATTTTTTTAGAAGATGTTTTCATTTCGGTATTTATTGGTTTTTATATAATGCCCCGTAAACTCAACGGATTTTTTATGATTGCAAATTGCCGATTGGCAACAGCCGCCGTGTCTTTATGATAATGAGATATAAAGAATTACAGACAATAATTGCAATTTCTTCCGAAAGCAAAGTTATAGAATTATTTTGTATGTCGGATGGTTTTGTATGCTTTTTGGATGTAATTTCGGCAAAATAAACGTTTTAGTTCACCATTAAGCGCAAGCATAGCCGTGCTTAATGGTGTTAAAGTATTAAACAATGTCTGTTGGCGGAACTAAATTATTTTGATAAATATGAGTGAAAAGTTACACATTTCGTTGATTTTTAGCAACTTAGTGATGCCCACACCATTAAGTTCCTTTACATCGTATGTATAACCATTATACAAAATTCGTGAAAATCCTTGAGATATGCAAGCGATACTGTAATAATTTTGTCGATGAACATGGCAATATACTTTGTCGCGGTCCAGTCTATAAGTTTTGGATTTGGAAGTGATTGCTTTGTCTTTGACAGACGAAACTGAGAACATTAACGGCGAGAAATGGCTGTTTGAGTATAAACTACTGGAGTACAAATCAGACGTGATTGTTCTTAATTACATGAAGAATGTAAAGCCGATTTATTCTGATTGTTGCGTATATGGAGCCAAGAGATATATAACGGATACCTCGTTTGCTTGAATCATCGGCAAAATTAGTGTACCTACCATCCTGCAATATGTAAACTTTATCAACAACAAGCCCGTTGGCAGAATTAAGAATGTCCTAAATTAATTTTGCCAACGGATGATGTACTCTAAATTCTATTCTAAAAACAAATAAAAACATTATAAGATAGGGGATTATAGAAAAAAACTCTATTTTTGTAGTCGAATTGAGGCAACTCTTTTCAAAATATCCAAGAAAAAGAAGACGCTGTATGTGCATCAAGTATTTGGAAATGTAGGAAATTCTTAAATTGCATATTAAGATGGTATAGTGATCCTTGCGCTATAATGTGAGCTGCTATCATTACATCTGCATGCAACATTTTCTGCGGCCTTCCAATGAAGATGTAGCATAGTTGACTCACGTTTTCTGTAATATATTAATCCTCTTAGGGAGCAACAAAGAATTGTTATAACAATGAGAGCGAGAAAATATTTAAGAATACTTTCAATATTCGTCGGCACGTTCCTGCTGATGTTTATAACGGATTTGCGGAACAGTTATCGCCGTCAATTTTATAGGCTTCGACAGCTACCGTCCTATTGCATCTTGTCGAGCTGCTTATAAATGTGTGATGTTTGTATGAATGCCGATATTAAAGATTCTTTTAAACGCGTTGGCGAACAAATTAAAAAAACTTTTAGATAAATAAGTTATGACTATCAAAAATCTTTCTTTTGTTTTATTGACAGCCTTAAGTCTTATATTGGTTGGTTGTGACAATGACGGCACATCGGGTGATACCTATGCGGATATAATCATGCAGGTGTCTGAAAACGTTGTTTATAAACCTGTTTGGGGTAGCGATGCTCCAGTGGAGCATATGCTGGTAAAGGAACCGTCTGATACTGAATGGCAACCGCTTGTCATGGGTAGTATCGAAGGCTTTGAATACGTGCAAGGACATGCTTATGAGTTAAGGGTTCGTAAAACCACTCTTGCCAATCCACCGCAGGATGGAATGAATTGCACTTATCGGTTGCTTGAGGTAATAAGCGATACGCAGCCGGACACTCCTGTTGCACCAGAAGATTGGCCTGAAGAAGCGAAGTTCAAGCTGAAAATGGTACAACTGAAGCCATTCATGGATTTGGATACGCCGTTGGCTGCACCCTTTGATTTCTTGACATTTAGAATATTTGACAATAAGGATGAATATACTCCTTTTGGTTACCCTGAATTTCTGCAATATTATGATTCGATTGTGGTGTCATCTCCTGTCATGCCCGATACGTATTGCGTATATCGAAAGAAAACAAGTGAGGGTAGTACGTCAGAAGAGTTCATGTCGCAATGGAGTTCTTATTTCTTTGAGAAAAACGATTTCCAAATAGTTCTCAAAGGATATAAAGACGGCGAAGTTAAGTATGAGTCTAAGATAGAACAAGTAATGCGTGAAAGAGATTTTCTTGGAATTGATTGGAAAAAAGGAGGCGTTACGCTTGCCAATCCGCAAACCAATGCCATTTATTGCGTACTTGACACTCGTTATGAGTTCTTGTTGACCGACACTCAGCAGCGCAACAATACTTCTTTCGTTAAAATTGGAGTAGCAAATAATATCAATTTTACTGATGCAGAGAATCTGAAAAGACAAGAAGACGGACTGCGCTGGCTGTTGACAAAATATTTGGGAGATAAAACTGCAGAAACCATTGACAACTTTAAAACATTGCCTGAAGATGCAAGTATTGTGGAAACTTATGGCAATGTTACTACACGTGCAGCACTTATTCATGTTAAAGGTGATGATCTTCATGAAGAATGCTATTACATAATCGCCGAGCCGAAATAAAATCTCAGGTTTTAATGGCGAATTGTTGATTCAATAAATCACAAACAGGCAAAAAGAAAATGGCTTCATTTATCTTTTTGCCTGTTATATTTTACAATATTTTCATCCGTAAGATGTTGCTCGTACAAGCAAAGCTATGCAGACTACGTCAATTGGGACAGTTGCCAAATCATTACCTGAAAACGAGGTAATCCTTCTAATTCTTTTGATTTCAATGACGTATATTCTTTTTGCAGAATTATAGATTTATTTTGTATGTCGGATGGTTTTGCATGCTTTTTTGATGCAATGCCGGTTGATTGTGAACTTAATTTCGTCGGCTGCCGCGTCATGCCGCAGTAATCGGGCTGTGCTCTCCGGCTTAATTGTTTTCACATCCGGCAAGACTTTTGTCGTTGTCCTTGCAGAAGTTCTTTATGTCGTCCTGTTCGCCTACAATCCATATAGCGTCGCCCGGATTTAGTTTGCGCGACGGATCAATCTGCGACAGATTCTCTTTTCCTTCCTCAAGTCCCACAACCATGCAGTTGTATGTGTCGCGTATGCCGCTTTCGCGCAGCGTCTTTCCGGCAAACTTTCCGTTGCGGTTTATCACCACCTGGTGGAGTTTCATCTCGCGCTTCTCTATCTCTATGTCGCGGTCGTACATCTCTCTGTTCATTGCCTCGCTTAAAGCCGTAAGCTGCTCGTCGCTTCCTATGGCCTGAATCTTGTCGCCCGGAAATATAAACGTGTCGCCGTTAGGTATGTTTATGCGGCGGCTGCCGCGCAATATGCTGCTTATGTGCACGCCATACTTGTTTCTGAATTCCAGCTGTCGCAGCGTCTTTCCTGCCCAAAGCGAGTCTTCGGGTATGGTGAATTCGGATATATGCACGTCGCGGTCGAGCAGGCGGCCTTCATACAGCGGACGGCGCTGGCCCATCACTTCGGCAACAATCTCGCGCGAGCGCAGGTTTTGTATGAACATCCGCTCCATCTCGATGCTCCTCTTTTTGAGCGAGCGCGACACTATCATCAGCGCCACGGCTGCCAGCGCAATACTTATCATCAGAGCATTGGTGAACCGTGTAAGGTAGTTGCAGATGTAGAACACAAAGGCTGAGGCTATTGCCACCCTTACTATTATGGTGAGCACCAGCGGCACACGGTTGTAAGGATTGCTGTTCCACAGCGCCTTGAACTCCTCGCTGTGGTTCTTCTTCATGATGATGGCACGCAGAAACGGCGATATGAACAGCAGCGTGAGCAGTCCGCACACGGCGTTGGCCCACCAGTGGGGCAGGATGTGGCGGATAAAGGGCAGGAAGAATGTGAGCATCAGCGCAACGGCTGCTCCTGCCAATATTGAATAGATGACGGTTATGCGCGCCATCTGCTTTATCAGCGATTTCCATTTGGCTTCGGGCTGCGTGGTTTGCCGTGTAAGGGTGATGTTGTTGAGCGCAACAATCCATTTCTTGGGCAGCCTGCGTTCAAGTATGTTGTATGCCGGCGTTGCCATGCGTATCATGTAAGGCGTGAGGAATGTCGTTATCACCGACACTGCCACCACCACCGGATAGATAAACTTTCCGATTACGCCCAGCGACAGACCGAGCGAGGCGATGATGAACGAGAACTCGCCAATCTGCGCCATTGAGAAGCCGCACTGCATTGCCGACTTAAGCGACTGGCCGCCGATGAGAAAGCTCAGGCTGCCGAATATTGCCTGACTGATTATGATTGTCAGCACAAGGAAGAATATCGGCCATGCATAGTCGGCAAGTATCACGGGGTCGACAAGCATTCCGACCGACACGAAGAATATCGCTCCGAAGAGATTCTTCACCGGCTCCACAATCTTTATTATTCGTTCAGCCTCTATAGTCTCGGCAAGTATTGAGCCCATGACAAACGCTCCGAAGGCGCTGCTGAAGCCTACCTGGGTTGACAGCACAGCCATGGCACAGCAAAGGCCGAGGGCAACGATGAGCAGGGTTTCGTTGTTGATAAGCTTGCGCATCGACCTGAGCATGAGCGGAATGAGGAATATGCCCACCACGAACCACAGGATGAGGAAGAAGCCAATCTTCATCAGACTGCCTATCATCTGTCCGCCGTCGGGGTTAGAGCCGTTGGCTATTGCCGACAGCATCACCATCATCACTATGGCAAGTATGTCTTCAAGTATAAGCACGCTCATCACCAGTCCGGCAAAGCGCTGTTGCCGCAGCCCAAGGTCGTCGAAGGCCTTGTATATAATAGTGGTTGAACTCATGGCAAGCATACCTCCGAGGAAGATGCAGTCCATACGGCTCCATCCGAACAGATGCCCCGTAACCATGCCCAGCATCATCATGCAGAACACTATTGAGCATGTGGATATTATGGGCGAGGCGCCCATCTTCAGAATCTTCTTGAACGAGAAGTCGAGTCCGAGCGAAAAGAGCAGGAACATCACTCCAATGTCTGCCCATGTGCTTATGTCCGACCTGTCAACAACTGACATCAGGTAGGGCATGTGCGGACTTACAAGAAATCCTGCCACTACATATCCCAGTACAAGGGGCTGCTTGAGCTTTTTGAACACTATCGTCACTATGCCTGCCACGATAAGTATTAGTGCCAGGTCTTTTACAAGATGTGGAAGTTCGCCCATGTTTTTTGTTTGTTGTTTTAGTCCTGATTTAATATTAAAAGGGCTGGAAGCAGAACGCCGTCAACGTTGGCTGATGCGTTGGTGCGCATATTGCCGCCGTAACATTCTGCTGCCAGTCCTGTAAGAGTTGCTTTATGTCAGCCGCAGGTCTTGCCCATAGTCCTGCGGCTTTGTTTTTTCTGGGGGTGTAGCGCCGTGATGCCCTTGCCGTTGTGCCGGCTATTTTTACGGGTTATCCCGGCCTCTATGCCGTGGCGCTGCGCCCTGTCTGTTGTCGTATCAGTCGTTAAATTCGGCTGTTATCTCACATATCTTCACAATCACCTGCATTGCCTTTTCCATAACCTGTATCGACACAAACTCATAAGGTCCGTGGAAGTTTACGCCGCCGGCAAAGATGTTGGGGCAGGGCAGACCCTTGAACGACAGCTGGGCTCCGTCGGTTCCGCCGCGTATAGGCTCAACTTTCGGCGGCACGTTGCTGTCCTGCATTGCCTTCAGCACTATGTCAACCACGTGCATCTTCGGGTCTATCATCTCCTTCATGTTGTAGTATTGGTCTTTCACGTCGGCAACTACGGTGCCCTCGCCGTATTTCTTGTTCATCTCGTCAACGCATTTCTTTATGAAATCCTTGCGCTCCTCAAACTTTTCGCGGTCGTGGTCGCGGATGATATACGACAGTTTGGCGTTCTCTATGTTCGACTCTATGCCCAGCAGATGATAGAATCCTTCGTAGCCTTCGGTTGTCTCGGGTGTCTCGTCGGCAGGCAGCATGGCTGCAAATTCGGCAGCCAGACGGTTGGCGTTTACCATCTTGCCCTTGGCATATCCCGGATGAACGCTCACGCCCTTGATGCTTATCTTGGCAGAGGCAGCGTTGAAGTTCTCAAACTCCAGGTCGCCCAGGTCGCCGCCGTCCATGGTGTAGGCCCACTCGCATCCGAATTTCTCCACGTCAAAGTGGTGTGCGCCCATGCCTATCTCCTCGTCGGGGTTGAATCCCATGCGTATGTCGCCGTGCGGTATCTCCTTGTGGTCGCGCAGCCAGCACATAGCCTGCACAATCTCGGCTATGCCTGCCTTGTCGTCAGCGCCCAGAAGCGTGTGGCCGTCGGTGACAATAAGGTCTTCGCCTACATGCTGAAGCAGCTCTGGAAATTTCTTTGTCGATGATATTATACCCGGTGAAAGCTCTATGTCCTTGCCGTCATAATTCTTTATTATGCGCGGTTTCACGTCCTTGCCGCTGCAGTCGGGTGATGTGTCGTAGTGGCTTATGAAACCTATTGTGGGCACTTCTTTCTTGACGTTCGACTTCAGTGTGGCGTAAACGTAGCCCATGTCGTCCATCTCAACATCTTCGAAGCCCTCGTTTTTCAGTTCTTCTTTAAGATATTTAGCAAAATCAAGTTGTTTCGCTGTGCTCGGCACGCTCTGGCTGTCTTCTGCCGACTGTGTGTCGAAACTGACGTAATTCAAAAATCTTTCAACTATGTCCATGATGTTTAATATAATATTTTCAGATGTTTTTCAAAAAATTACACTTGCTCAAGCCTTTGCATTTTCATGCAGGCTATCCGAATGCAAATATATGAAATTTTATTGAGATTCATAAATCTTTTGTCGGGTTAATTAGTCTTAACTGTTTAACTTTTTGCGTATTGTAATCATCCTTGTCGTTTCTGCCTGAAATTAATATTGCCGGCAGTCAGCTAAAATGGCTTCATGCTGCTGCCTTGTGCCGTGTCCCGGGTATGGAGCGCAATGTGTTTCGGCGTTCATTGTGAGTTCCTTTCCGGTTTACGGCAATTACGGCACAGGCCATGCCCGTCCTGTATGATGATGCCGTTGTAGCCCTTGTTGGCGCTGTCCTTAACAGTGTTGTGTTTGGTGTCTTTGCTGCTGATAAAATATCGCGGCGACATTTTTGTGAAGTATTGTGCCGTGTTGAGTTTTTGTTCAACGCTCACAATGGCTTCACAAATGCTGCCGTTCAGTTATCCTGAATCGCTTTTGATATAGATTACATTATTTAAGTTTTACAAAAGCTTCAAGTTTATCCGTCTTTACGGATTGACATTTATATATATGTTTTCGTTGTTGGCTGTTTCTTTTGTTTGGGCTTGTGTTATCTCTTTATGCCGCGTTGCCTGTAGTTCACATCCTGCTGAAGAAAATCATGCGCCACACGGGTGTTCCGTCAATCTTTATCAGCCATGCGGCAAGGGCGAGAGCCACGCATATTGTTATGATAACAACCGTTCCGGCTCTCACCAGTCGCGGCGGCACGCCGCCTATTATGTTGCGCACCTTCTCGCTTCTCAGTTCTATGTTGTCTTTTTCGTCCATGCTCCGTTTCCTTTCTTTCTTTTTTTAATATGTTGCCGTCTGTTGTGCCGGCATCGTGTGTCCGTGGTTATGTCTGCGCCTTGCCGGTTGCCGGCGGCTGTCGTGCTGCGGCGGCTTAGGCTCAGTTGCCGAGTTCAAGCTGGTTCTTTACCAGTTGGTAGTACATTCCGCGCTTCTCGGTGAGTTGCTCGTGAGTGCCAGTCTCTGCCACGTGTCCGCCGTCTATCACCACTATGTTGTCGGCATGTCTTACCGTGCTCAGTCTGTGCGCCACTATCACCACCGTGCGCCCTTTGTAGAAGCGGCTCAGGTTTTCAACTATGGCACGTTCGTTGTTGGCGTCGAGCGAGTTGGTCGCCTCGTCCAGAAATATGTAGTGAGGATTCTTATACACCGCCCTTGCTATCAGTATGCGCTGCTTCTGTCCCTGGCTCAGTCCCATGCCGTCGCGTCCTATCTTTGTGTCAAACTTCAGCGGAAGGCTCATCACGTAGTCTTTTATGCAGGCTATCTCTGCCGCCTTGACCATCCGTTCCTTGTCAATGTCGCCGTCGTCTACGGCAATGTTGCGCGCTATTGATTCTGAGAATATCACTCCGTCCTGCATCACCACTCCGCACTGCCGTCTCCACCAGTCGAGGTCTATCTTTGCCAGGTCTGTGCCTCCTGCGGTTATCTGTCCCGCCTCCACGGGATAGTAGCCCAGCATCAGTTTCACGAGCGTTGTCTTTCCGCTGCCCGATGCGCCTACTATTGCCGTAACCTTGCCTTCGGGTATGTACAGGCTCACCCCGTCTATGGTCTTTGATGGCGAGTGAGGGTCGTATCTGAAGCTTATGCCGTCGAGCCTTATGTCGTGTGTCATGTCTGCGGGCCGCATTACGTGGCCTTTGGCGTTTTCGTCGTCAGCGCGGTGAATCTCGTTTATGCGCTCAAGGCTTATCTTCACGTCCTGCAGCGAGTAGAGAAATCCCATCAGCTGGTCTACGGGACTGTTAAGCTGACCTATTATATACTGCACCGCGAGCATCATACCGAGCGTAAGCTCCCCGTTGATCACCGCCGTTGCCGACACCACCGTTATTATTATGTTCTTCAGCTCGTTTATGAATATGCTTCCCGCCTCCTGTGTCTGCTGCAGCTTCAGGCTCTTCATCTGCACGCCGAAGAGGTCGGCCTGTGTGTCCTCCCATTCCCAGCGGCGCCGCTGCCGGCAGTCCTGCAGCTTTATTTCCTGCATTGACGTTATAAACTCGTAAGTCTTGTTGCTGTTTATTGCCTGCTGCTCAAACAGCTCATAGTCGAGCACCTTGCGCCTTTTCAGAAACATGGCTATCCATAGGGCATACAGTGCGCTGCCCGCGGCGAATATTATAAATATCACCACGTTGTATGTTAGCAGCACGATGCCGAACACCACGAGGCTCAGCATTGAGAACATTACGCTAAGCGTCTGTCCCGTCAGAAAGCTGTTTACGCGCGCGTGGTCGTTCATGCGCTGCAGCAGGTCGCCTGTAAGCTTTGTGTCAAAAAACGACATGGGCAGCCGCAGCAGCTTGATGAAGAAGTCGCTCACGAGCGATATGTTCACGCGCATGCTTATGTGCAGCAGCAGCCAGCGGCGTATAAAGTCGAGTGCCGTGCGGCTCAGCGTCAGCATGAGCTGTCCCAGGAGCACGAGCCACACGAATCCGATGTCGCGGCTCTTTATTCCCACGTCGACAATGGCCTGTGTGAGGAACGGAAGCACGAGCTGCAGCACGCAGCCTAAGAGCAGTCCGGCTATAATCTGTCCGAAATATTTTTTATACTTCTTTATGTATCCGAACAGAAAGCGGAACGAGCGGCTTTCGCCGTGGCTATTGCCCCGCTTGTTGTCATAAAAGGCAGGAGTGGTTTCTATAAACATTGCCACGCCCTTGTCTTCTCCGCCCGAACGTGTGCTAACCCAGTGCTTCTCCATGTCTTTCTTCCTGCATATTGCAAAGCCTTTGCCGGGGTCGGCAATATAAAACTTCTGTTTCTTTACGTCGACCTTATACAGCACCACAAAGTGGTTCTGGTTCCAGTGCAGTATGCACGGCAGCGGAGCTTCTGCCAGGTTGTCGAGGTTTACCCGTCCGCATACCGTATGCAGTCCCAGCTTTTCGGCCGCCTCGCTTATGCCCAACAGCGACACGCCTTCTGACGTGGCGAAGCACAGCTTCGACAAACTGTCGAAACTGTAGTCTGCCCCGTAGTGGCTGCATATCATGCGCAGGCATGCTGTGCCGCA
>HF992652.1:0-24444 GCA_000436695.1 Prevotella sp. CAG:1185
TCGGTTGAAGGCAAGAATTCCGTAAAAACGGATTTAAGCCATTGCAACATAACCTGGATAAAATAATCTTTCGAACACTAGTGATTGAAAATCCTTATATTTTATGCTGTCAAATTTTTCGCTACGCTCAACAACTCGTACAAATCCGACAGAACATTACTCTTGTGGATTATAAGCAACAGAGAATTGAAAATACTTATATTTCATGCTGTCAAATTTTTCGCTGCGCTCAACAACTCGTGCAAATCTGACAGAATATTAGTTCTGTGGATAAATAGATTTTTAACGGAAAAATTAGGACAAAAGATTTTTTGGAAATAGAAAATGAATGTGTAACGGATGTTAATAAATACAATACTTTGAGAATAATTCATTAACATACATTCACGTTTATGCCGTTATTTTGCCATAAAAAGTATGGTTTTATTGGCTAAATCAATGGAATTTGACTTGCAAAAGGGGCACTTACGGAACGTAAACGGGCCACTTTTGCACCGTAAACGGCAGAGTAATATTTTTTAACTGTTGAGGTTTTCTTCTTAAAACGGCATAATACGCTGTGTTACAACGACTTAACTAAAACGTGAAAATTATGACGATTTTAAGAAGAAAAGACGGAATCGGGATGAAGAACGACATCTGAGAGCGTTAAACGGTAAGAAATAATCCGTTTATTTTACATTTCAGAATGACACAAAGTTATATTTATAATTGATTGAACAAGGGCCTTGCGATGCTCAAAACTTAAAACTGATGCTGGCATAAGGAAGGCAGTTGCCGTGCCAGATGGCGGAATAGAAACTGAGAAGATCCTCGTCGGACGGACGGCCAATGACATTATACAGTCCGCAGCGCAGGGCAAGGAGCTTGTTGCCGAAGGACTTTTCGAACGAATAGCCAACATCGACACGATAAACCAGCGGCTCACGGACTGTGCGGAACTGATCTTCGGGCTGTGTGTTGAAATCATCGCCAAACTCAAGCACCTTGCCCGAACGCATCATGCCGCCGACAGACACGAGCGAATGGGTGTTGAGCTTAAACGACAAGGCTGCGCCCAACTGATGGGGCACGTCATAGAGCGACGGCATGCGGCCACGCTCAGGCATATAATCGAACCACTCGCGGCTGCGCGAAAAGGCATAAGAAAACTGAAGCATCCAGCGCTGCCAACTCTTGTTGAGATAAAAGCGCACACCGTAGCTGTCGCCGTTGCCCGCCATGACATACTGTCCCCAGCTGTCGTCGCCTACAAAGGCATCGGGGCGCAAGGCCAAAACGTTGTGGCGTGTCTTATAGAAAGCAGAAAGTTCAAACAGACCGCCGGTCATGAAATGCTTCCACCCCACCTCATAATGCTCCGACGAACGCGGCTTATAGCCGTCGATGCTCGGCATGCGGAAGTCGGTAGGCAAGTCCCATGAATAGAGCCTAAGACAATGATAAAACTGCTCCATCTTTGAGAAATGGAGATAAAGCAGGTCGTTGTCCGAAGGAAAATACTTTACCGACAGGCGCGGCTGTATGCTGTAATAGTCTTTGCTGCCGTGAGGAAAATAGCCTACACCATGAACACCCACCTGAACAGACAGGCGCGACGACACACGTATGTGATTGTCGTAGAAGAGCGACACCTGGCTGATAAGCTCGCGACGGGTGCGCACATCGTCGCCGAAGGCTGCTATGCGGTAAGTGTCGTAAGAATATTTGGCGCCCCAGCGGGCACGGTAAACGTTGTCGAGAATGTAGCTGAACTCAGTGGATGCGTTAAACGAGCGTATGCCGCTGCTGATATAGCCGTCGGAGCCAAGTCCGAGCATGTCTGTGCGTGCGCGGTTGGTGTGTCCCGAATAGAATAGCGACGTGCTGTTGCCCAGTTTGCCGGCCTGAGTGTTGAACGAAAGCTCATAGATGTTGTTGCTCCAGCGGATTACAGGGCCGTTATCGTTGTCGTAGAGCGGAAGGTTATAATTGTCGCGTGAGCCATAAGCCATGGCAGTGAGCGACGTTACCGGCGAAACCGAATAAGACAGTTTGGCGTTATAGTCGTAGGCAGAATGGTTAAGGCGGTCTTCTTCCGACCGCATGTTGTCGAAGAAGTCGAGCCAGCTTCTTCGTGCGCCCACCATGTATGAAAGTTTGTCTTTCACTATCGGTCCTTCTAACGTAACCGACGCGGCAGGCATGTCGAGCGAGAGGGTGTTGACAAAATCATTTTTGTTGCCGTCTTTAATATTAACTTCAGTAACCGACGAGAGCCGCCCTTCGAGGCGTGTGGAGAAAAAGCCTTTGTGGAATACCACATTCTTTACGGCGTCGCCGTTGAATATAGGCAGCAGAGAGTTGAAGTGTCCGGGATGAAACACGGGCACGCCGTCGAGCAGAAACAGGTTCTCGTCGTTTCCTCCGCCGTCGACCTGCAGGTTGCTTCCAGCCATCGACGAGATGACGCCGGGCAGAATCCATATCTGCGAGAACAGGTCGTTGCGGCCGAACGAGAGCATGCTCGAAGGCGTAAGTCCGGCAAGTTCGCCGTCGCGCTTGACGGTTTCAACCGTAACCTCGTCAATCTCAAACGGCAGGGGTTTAAGATGAGTAACTATAGTGCGGTCGGCGCCAACACTCAGATGCCGGCTTGCCGGTACATATCCCATATACGAAATGTTGAGCACATAAGTGCCCGGTCTGACATAAAGCCTGTAAACACCGTTGGCATCGGTAATGGCGGCAGCACGTTTTCCGTCGCCGCGTTCAAGACTAACCACCGCCCCGTAGAGGCGTTCGCCACTCTCCTCCTCGAGCACCGTTCCGCTGACGCAGACGTTCTCAATCTTTTCAATCTGCAAGAGCAGCTTGCGCGGAGGCACAAACGCCGTGCGCACCTTATAGCCGTCGAGAACTTTAGTGAGCAGACTGCCCACGGTGTAGACGCCCGGCCGGCTGATGCCTACAACCTTGTTGACATCAACCTGAGCCGGATTGTAAGATATCACGATACCGAGGTCGGCCTCTATCTTGGACAGCCACTGCAAAACAGAAGCAGAAGAGGCGTTGACGCGCAACGTCTCTTCTGTCAGCACGCGCGCATTGTCTGAATTCTGCGCCTGTGCCAGAGTCATCCTAAACAAAAAAAGGGCTAATACCCACAGTATCTTTCTTACGTTCATTTATAAAGCATGTAATGTTTGCCTGCCGCAAGGGTCTTATACCTGCATCCGCAGACAAAGGCAAGCTCCTTGGCTATCTCGTCGCCGTCGGCACCGTCGATGCGGGTTGTAATAAAGTTGTCGTCAAGTCCCGAACCGAGGTCAATGCGTATTCCGGTGTGATTCTCGATCTCGGCCACCACCTTGACCAAAGGCTCGTTGCTGAACACCAGCGACACATCGGCATCGTCAGTACCGAAACGCGCGGCGGGCGAGCCTATCACTCCGGTGCGCAGACGGCCGTCAATAAGTTCGGCCTTCTCGTTTTTCTCAATGACTACGCTCTCGCGACCGGTGGTAACCTTCACGCGTCCTGTCTTTACATACACTCCGGCATTTTCTTCATGCGAGGCATCGACAAGGAACGAGGTGCCCATGACGAGGACATTCATCATGTCGGTTTCAACCTTAAAGCTTGCTCCGTGCTGTTTCTTAACCTTAAAGAAAGCCTTGCCCTTCAGGCGCGCCAGCCTCATTTTGTCGGCGCTTTTGCCTGTGTAGGCCAGCGTGGCTTCAGGATAGAGCACCACCTCCGAACTGTCGGGCAGCAGGATATGCTGCTCTGCCGCTCCGTTGTTGGCATACTGCACCATGTCTGAGCCGCGGCCGCCTGAAAGATATGGCAGCGCAAGGACCACGATGAGCAGCAGCGCAGCCGCCACCGACACAATGAGCATAGCCTTATGGCGCATGCCGCTCCACAAAGAGCCGCGGAGCCTCGGCTCCACCTTGCGCCATGCCGCGCCGGCATCGAACATGGCCGGGTCGGGCGTGGCAGCAGAAGCGCTCATAAGCTTCTTCAGCCTTACATACTCTCCCTCATTAGCCTTTATCCAGCTTTCGAGCAAGCTCTGCTGCCGTGGCGTAAGCCCTTCGTGGGCAAAATGCCTCGCAAGCAACCCGTTGATATCTTCATTGCTGTTCATCTTTACTCCCGATTTAAAATGATTGATAAAATGATTGTTACAAGCGCCGCCATGACAAAGCTGTTGGTTGCCACATACCGGCGAAGCAGCTTCATGGCCTTGGTCATCTGGTTTTCGACAGTCTTTTCCGACAGGTTAAGGCTCGACGCTATCTCGCGATACTTCATGCCGTGCATCTTAGCCATCACGAAGATTTCGCGGCAGCGTCCGGGCAGTGTCGACAAGGCAGCCTCAAGTCTGTCTTCTACAGCAGGCTCGCCGTCGTCGTGTCCGCTGACGGCTGTCTCCTCGTCGCTAATCTGACGGCTGTCTATAGGCACTATGTCGCAACTACGCTTACGCAAGAACGAAATACACCGGTTTCGAACGGCAGTGGTTATGTACGCGGCAAACTCGTTCTCGGGCATGTCGTCGAGCTCCTTGTCCCACACGTTGACAAACAGTTCCTGGACAATGTCCTCAGAGTCGTCCCTGTCGGAAACATATCCATAGGCTATGCAGCACAGCCTAGGATAATGTTTCAGAAATCTCGACTTAAAAAGTTCTTTTCTACTGACTTTCATCATTGCGTATGCGTAAAATTACCGATAACTAAAATCTAAAGCTCAAACCTGCAGTGACAAAGCCCTTATGTCCGAGTCCGGCCTCAAGGAATCCTCCTATAGTCTCGTTGCCTATTCTCAGGGCAATGGGATTAACCTGATATGCAAACGACGTGTTAAGGTCGGCTTTGGCAGCAGATGCTTTTCCGGCTTCGGTAAGTCCCTTCTCGGTGTGGCGCTTGAGGCTCACTCCGGCAGATACGTTGCCGTAAAGCTCGATAAGTCTGCCTTTAAGATAAACAAACTCTGCAGTGGGCAGTACCATGAAGTTAAGCTCTCGTTCTTTTATCGAAGGTGTCTTGTCACCGGCCAGCGTCAGCTTGCTCGTAGTGTGAGAAAAGCCCAGGTCAGCACCCACTCTGAAACGATTGATTGCATAACGGTAGCCAAGTCCGTAAACTATCGAGGCTTTCTCGTCTGTACGTTTGCTGCCGGTAACGGCATCGGCTAGACCGAGTCCCAGCACGTCGACCGTACTCTGAGTTAATCCGTCGCTGACCGAAATACGTATCTCGTGTTTGTTGTCCTGAGCGTTAACCACGTTGACACCTGCGAAAATGCACAAAGATAATACAAATACTTTAAATTTCATAATGCTTGATTTTTTATTGTTAATATTATTTTCTTTTATCACTCTTTGCCCTCATAACGCAGCTAAAGCAAAATACCCCTATAGGGTTTCTGCTTTTTTTCAAAAAAAGTTTCTCTAAACAGTGTTTTCAATATCAACACAAATATCACAGAGTGTGGATAACTAATATAACACAATGACAGTCAACACTTTACACAACAAGAAAAGAAAGTGAAAAACTAAGAAAATAAAATAACGTTACGCAATAAGAAAATAAAATAAGAAAACTAATGTGCCGGCTGATTTGCAATCTGCCGGAATCGAGTACCAGAACCAACGGTCAGCGAAGCTAATTTGCGATCCGAAATTCATACCTATTTTTATTTTTACATAGGAAGTTTTGCGGATCACAGATCCTTATATTTAATGCTGCCGAATTACAAATCCGACAGAACATTTGCTTTGTGGATTAATAACAACTATAAGAAGCTATAAGAGATTAGTCTGAGCGTAACGAAAAAACAAATGACAATTTGGGCTGAAACATAAAAAAAACCGCACTCAGAAGATGAGTGCGGCTTGACTTGATAATTAGACTAAATTATATTTTAAACAGAAAGAGAATTCTAATAACGATTCTGCAAAACGTATTGACTGAAACAAAAAACGGATTATCTCCTCGTAAGTTTCAGACCAACATCGGATATGCCGGGCATTATCTCGCGCTTCATTATGTGACGGACACAGATGTGAAGTGAGTCGCCCTTGTTAAGACTTATATCCGACACGATGAAGTTATACTGGAAACAGCTTACACCATTGCCCAAAACGTTGCCTTTTTCATCGGCAAGACGGCAGTTAACGGTGTCGGTGTAGAGCATGTGGCCCGGCTCGACGGTATGCTCTACTACAAGGCTCAGCCCCGTAAACGGGAATGAGGTGCTTGTGCGCAGACCAAGTTCGAGACGGTAACGGCCGGCATCCTTGACCGGAGGAACATCGAACGAGAGTGTGTCGTTCTTCTCCCAGCCAACAAGCGGCGTGTGATTGTATTTGTCGTAAATCACATCGCTGTCGCACGAACTCAACGCCACAGCCACTAAGGCTACAGCCAACAGAAAATATAATTTCACTAAACGTTTCATTGTTTGTATGCCTTCTCCTGCCTGTCGCCGCCCTGCGGCTTCTGCTGTCCCTTATCTGCTGACGGAGCTTTGCCGCGTCCCTTGGCTGCCTGACGCGCCGGACGGCTCTTTGAGCGGCGCTTCTTCTTGCTCTTGTCAAAACGGGTAAGACTCTCGTTGGCAAGAAGATCGGAAGAGTGGTTGCTCTGCTCCTTTATGTCGCCGTCGCTCTGAAGCGACATTGGCTTTTCGCCCTTTTTGTTCAATTCTATTATGTCGAGTGCCCTCTTAGCCGTTATGGTCTCAAGATTCGACGCTATCTTCTTGTCGGATGAATAAGTGACAAGACCGGCAAGAATGTCTGTCTTGAACAGATAATAGTCGCCGTCCTGAGTTTCGAGTACAACCTCGCGGCTCGGCAGCCTGCGGCTTGCTTCGATATAGTTGTCAACCTCGTAGTTGAGACAGCACTTCAGCTTGGCACACATTCCAGCAAGCTTCTGCGGATTGAGCGATATTTCCTGATAGCGCGCAGCGCCGGTGCTGACCGACACAAAGTTTTTCATCCATGTGGCACAGCACAGTTCGCGTCCGCACGGACCTGTACCTCCTATTCGTCCTGCCTCCTGGCGCGCTCCGATCTGCTTCATCTCTATACGCACATGGAAAGTTTCGGCAAGCACCTTGATAAGCTGACGGAAGTCTACACGCTCGTCGGCTATATAATAGAATATGGCTTTGTTGCCGTCGCCCTGATACTCCACGTCGCCAATCTTCATCTGCAGGTTAAGGCTCTTGGCTATCTGTCGGCTCTGTATCATCGTAGCGTGTTCGCGGCTCTTGGCCTCGCGGTATTTTTCCATATCCACGGGCTTGGCTATGCGGTATATGCGCTTGATGTCGTCGGCCGACTTCAGGTTGGCTTTCTTTATCTGCAGCTCAACGAGCTTGCCGGTAAGCGTAACCACACCAATGTCGTGTCCGGGATTAGCCTCAACGGCAACAATGTCGCCCTTTCTGAGGTCGAGATTGTTTACGTTGTGATAATATCCCTTGCGGGTGTTCTTAAACTGCACCTCAACAAGGTCGGTGCTCTGGGCGTTGCCCGGAACGTCGGCCAGCCAGTCGTAAGTGTTGAGCTGGCGGTCCTGACGGCCGCATCCTCTCAGACACAGACCACGGTCGCACCCGTTGTATATAAAGAATTTCTTGTTTTTTAGATCCATCTGCTAATAATTTAAAATATATATTATTTCGGCGTAAAGCCTACGGTTTTCTGATCAGTGAAACAATGATGTGTGTTGCCATATCGAAGAACACAATCTTCGGATTGGCATTTTGTCCGATGTCTCTTATAGCCCTGTTCATAAGTTCCGACAACTCTATTACATTGGCTTCGTTGACAAACCGTGCGAAGTTGCGCGCAAAGTTTTCCTCGTCCTGCGTCATATAGTTCAGCTCGCCTATGTGGAAATTGTAGACAAAGTTCTCACGTACAAGGCGCATGAAATATGTCAACATACGTTTTTGGCGCTCACGGCCGTATGCGGCAGCCGTCTCGCTCCATTTGCGTAGTTCCTTGATGTTGCGCATATACGCAAGCCTCATCAGACTTATGAACATATCGAGGAACAATTTTTTCTCGCTGTCGGCATTAAGTTCTTCAAGTGCGTTGAGCCAGTTTCCGTTGGCAGAACGCGCTATACGGTGGGCTGCGTCGGAGTCGATG
This sequence comes from Prevotella sp. CAG:1185, assembly GCA_000436695.1. Taxonomy (GTDB): domain Bacteria; phylum Bacteroidota; class Bacteroidia; order Bacteroidales; family Bacteroidaceae; genus Prevotella. The sequence continues at coordinate 8,159 of HF992652.1, forward strand.
CCGCGGCGATTGATCAGCGTGGTTTCGATGCTTGCCTCGTCGATGCGCTTTACGTCAATGCGCTGCGCACGGCTCTTGATGGTGTCGAGCAGTTTTTCGGGTTCTTCGCACACCATTATGAACACCGTCTTGTGGGGAGGTTCCTCTATTATCTTCAGCATTTTGTTGGCACATTCGGCATTCATGCGCTCCGGCAGCCAGATTATGCAGACCTTATATCCGCCCTGACTCGACTTCAGGCTGAGCGCACGCATCACCACATCGCTCTCGCCTACACCCATCTGCGCCTGCTGATTGGCCGCGCCCATGGCAGCGAGCCACTGATCCATGGTGAAATAAGGACCTTGCGAAAGGAGATGGCGCCACTCGTCGGCAAAATCTTCGCTCGACATCTTATGGTCGGATCCTGTGCCCGACGGCCGTATTACGGGATAAGAGAAATGAAGGTCGGGATGAGCCAGCTTGGATGTCATAACGCACTGACAGCATGAGCCGCAACTGTCGTCGGCAGAAGGATGCCCGCACAGCAGATATGATGCAAAGGCCAAGGCCAAAGCCATCTTGCCGCTGCCCTGGGGTCCGCACAGCATGAGGGCATGTGGCACACGGTTTTCTGCAACCATCTGCCGCAGACGCTCCTTGGCGTCGTCCTGTCCGATAACTTCGCTGAACTTCATGTCTACAAAATATGCAATTTGGTGCAAAAATACAGAAAACCGCCGTAATAAACGAAAAAAATAAATTAATAATAAATAATTGTGACACACGGCTGAACGAAAATTATTACCTTTACGCACAAAATGAACACAATGGCGACTGAGGCGTTGCTAAATGCCGCTAATGTAGAAATTAAAATATATTGAAAATGAAAAGATATTTTATAACTGCTACGACAATTATTACAGCACTTATGCTTACAGGCTGCGGAAAGAATGTAGTGAATACGTCAAACGAGGTGAAAATAACTCAAGCAAAAGAAAGTATGAAAATAGTGAAACTGTCTGAAGGAGAGTCAAAGATACGCACAGAAGCCAACAAGTTTGCCTGGAATGCTCTCGGATATTCTATTGAGAAAGACGGGAAAAAAGACTTTATGATTTCGCCCCTCAGCATGGTCTACGCACTCGGAATGATAAACAACGGAGCAGGTGACAATACAGAAAGCAAGATAAGCAAAGCCACGGGACTTACCGGCGGAACAGACGACATAAACAAATTTTGCCACAAGATAATGAACGAGTTTGCGCTTATCGACAATTCTACCACAATGAATATTGCCAACGCCGCAATAATAAACAAAAAACTGAAAGTAAAAGAAGACTTTGTCAACACGCTAAAAGACAATTACGACGCAATGGCAGAGGCATGCGACTTCAGCAAGAAGAGTACTGTTGACAAGGTGAACTCATGGTGCGCCGAAAAGACAGGCGGTATGATAAACCGAATGATAAACAACATAAATCCTGATGACGCCGCAATAATTGTCAACGCAATATATTTTAAGGGCTCATGGAAAAACATATTTGACAAAAAGAATACAAAGAAGGATAAGTTTAAAACGGCCGACGGCTCTGTTAAGGATGTTGACATGATGCAGAAAACAAAAATAGAAAGATATACAGAAAACGAGACTTTCAGTGCGATAAGCATGCTCTACGGCAACGGACACTACTCTATGCAAATTATTCTTCCAAAGAAAGGCAAAAGCATAGGCGACGCCGTTGAGGTATTGAGAAATACTGAATGGAACAAATTTATAAACAGCATGAATGCCAATAAAGTGAATGTTATGATGCCGCGATTTGACATAGAATATACACGTGACCTGAAACCAATGCTTACCGACATGGGGGCAGGCGACATGTTCAACATGGACAAAGCAGAGATGTCAAAAATGAGCGACATGCCGGCATGGGTGTCATCTATTATTCACAAGACAAAGATTGAGGTTAACGAGGAAGGCACTAAGGCTGCGGCTGTAACAGGAGCTGTAGTGGTGGGAGGCTCAAGACCTAAAGAAAACAAGACAATAGAATTTAAGGCTGACCATCCGTTCCTCTTCGTCATAACTGAACATAACACAGGAATAATATGTTTCATCGGACAATACACCGGAAATTAGTCAGCAGGGAATAATTTATAAATCAAAAAATAGCGAAATATGCAATAAATTGCGGGGATTTGAGTTTTACAAACGTACTAATCTAATAAAGAGCAATAATCTTTAACCCATAAAACATTAAAATCTAATCAAACAATGAATCAAGACAATAGAGGTAGCAAGGCCTACCTATTTTCAATTGTGCTTGTTGCCGTATTGGGCGGTCTGCTCTTCGGATACGACACGGCAGTAATTTCAGGCGCCGAAAAAGGTCTTCAGGCGTTTTTCCTTGGCGCGACCGACTTCAAATATACTGACGCCATTCACGGATTTACTTGTGCGAGCGCGCTGATTGGCTGTATCATCGGAAGCGGAATATCCGGGTATCTGGCTTCTAACTGGGGACGAAAGAAGTCGCTGATATTCGCGGGAATAATGTTCTTTATATCGGCTTTAGGCTCAATGGAACCCGAATTTATGATATTTGAACATGGAGTGCCAACCTACCCGCTGCTCGTTACGTTCAACATCTACCGTGTTATCGGCGGTGTCGGCGTGGGTCTGGCTTCAGCCATCTGCCCGATGTACATTGCCGAAGTGGCACCGTCGAACATCCGCGGAACACTCGTTTCATGGAACCAGTTTGCCATTATCTTCGGACAGTTGGTAGTATACATGGTAAACTTCTGCATCCTCGGCGACCACACCAACCCAGTAATCGAGTCTATCGGACAAGGCATCAACGCCGTTGCTCCGGGCAGCGACCCATGGACAATATCAACAGGATGGCGCTATATGTTCGGAAGCGAGGCTGTGCCGGCAGGACTATTTGCAATACTGATATGCTTTGTGCCCGAAACTCCGCGTTATCTTGTCATGGCAGGACGCGACAGCAAAGCTCTCGACGTACTGAAGAAAATCAATGGTGCTATTGAAGGACAGAAGATTCTTAATGAGATAAAGAACACTATCACGGAAAAGACCGAGAAGGTATTTACTTATGGTGTGCTGGTAATCTTCGTAGGAATAATGCTCAGCGTGTTCCAGCAGGCTGTGGGCATCAACGCCGTATTGTATTACGCTCCGCGAATATTCGGCGATATGGGCATGGAGAATCCTATGGTGCAGACGGTGATAATGGGTATTGTGAACATTCTGTTTACTCTCATCGCTGTGTTCACCGTTGAGAAATGGGGCCGCAAGCCGCTGCTCATCACCGGCTCAATAGGCATGGCAGTAGGTGCTTTCGGCGTAGCTATTACATTCGGCAACATGAGTATGGCCGTGGTAACAATGGTCAGCATCATGATCTACAGCGCATCGTTCATGATGTCTTGGGGCCCGATATGCTGGGTTCTGATATCAGAGATATTCCCCAACACCATACGTGGCGCAGCCGTAGCCATAGCCGTTGCGTTCCAATGGATATTCAACTGGATTGTAAGTGCTTCGTTCGTGCCTATGTTCAACATGCAGCTCGGCAGCGACGCCAACTTCGGCCACTGGTTCACCTACGGTCTTTACGGCATCATCTGCGTCTTGGCCGCCATATTCGTATGGCGCCTTGTTCCCGAAACAAAAGGCAAAACTCTCGAAGATATGTCGAAACTGTGGAAAAAAGAATAATTACAATTCATAATTCATAATTGGGTTGCTCAGACGTTGTTGAGCAACCCAATTACTTTTTTATAATAAATCAAGGAAGGATTATAAATTCTGCGTTACAGCATCATAATACATTTAATTTACCAACAAGGCAAATCATAATTCTCCACTCTCAATTTTCAATTCTCCATTCTCAATTCTTAATTCTTAATTCTTAATTTTTTAATCCTCTCTCAGCGCCTTAAATCCGCTAATAGTGATAGGAACGGCGATAGCAAAGGAAAGGAGGTCTGACCATGCCTGACACATCTCAACACCAAGCAAGCCGAAGAAATGAGGAAGGAGAAGTATCAGCGGAATGAAGAACAAACCGTTACGCGAGGCAGCAAGAAGGTTGGCCTGCCACGGCATGCGTATGGTCTGCATCATCATGTTGGTGTACATAACAATGACGCCCAAAGGCAGAGTTACCAGCTGCCAACGCAATGCCACCATACCGACAGCAACAACATCAGGGTCGCGACGGAAAACGTCGATGCACTCTTCACTGAAAAGAAAGCCGAACACAGCGCAGACAGCCATAAACGTGAAGCCTACACGGACAATAAACCAATAGCCCTCACGCACACGGGCATAAAGTTTGGCACCATAACAGAATCCGCACATCGGCTGGAATCCCTGTCCAAGACCAATCATTGCGGCAAGAAGCACAAAGGCTATACGGTTGACTATTGACATGGCTGCTATGGCTGCATCGCCGTAAGCACCGGCTGCCACATTGAGCATGGCAACACTGACGCTGGCCATGCCCTGACGTGTGAGCGACGGAGTGCCGCCGGCAAAAATCTCCTTGAGCAGTTCGGAGCGCGGCGAGAAGTTGTGTGGATCGATATGTATGTTGCGCTTCATGCGTGTCATGCGCAGCAGCACGAGCATACTGCACGTCTCACCCGTAAATGTGGATATTCCGGCACCGGTGATGCCCATGTCGAAAACAAATATAAGGATAGGCGCAAGCACAACGTTGATGCACGCACCCGTGAGGATACCAAACATTGAATAAGCCGCGTTGCCCTGAAAACGCATCTGATTGTTAAGGCACAAGGCACCGCACATGAACGGCGCTGCCATAAGCACAAACGACAGATATGTTTCGGCATAGGGCAAGATTGTCGGTGTTGATCCTAACAGTAACGCGAGCGGGCGCAGAAATATCAGTCCGAGAACGGCAATAATAAATCCTGTGCCGACGGCAAGAAAGAATCCCGTAGTGGCCATGCGCCGTGCGTTGTCGTGGCGCTGCGCTCCGAGTTCGCGCGATATGTAGTTGCCCGAGCCTTGTCCGAAGGTGAAGCCTATGGCCTGGATAATGGCCATCACCGAGAAGGCTATGCCAACGGCAGCTGTGGCCTGAGTGCTGATGCGGCCGACATAGAATGTAGTAACGATGTTATAGATGCTTGTAACGAGCATACTGATAATGGTTGGAACGGCCATTACAAGCACCACATGATGAACAGGTGCGGAGGTAAGGAACGTAAAATTATCCCTGTCTTTCATATTACTTGAAGAATTCAAACAAATTAAGAGTCAACGCTGTCAGAATAGAGATGATGTTTTTACAACATGCGCTTTGACGCTGCAAAGTTAAGAAAATCAAAGCTATCTGCAAAATTTTACTGACAATTACCTTCCCTGATGCAGGGTTAAGTTGAGTTAAAAGCCTTTTGTAATATGAAAGATAAAACAGATATAACAACCTGTAAGACAATCAGTTATTTAAGTTATCCACAATAGGGACATGACAGTGGATAAACCGCGATTCAGAAAAAGGATATAACTCAAAAAGCAAGAAAATGGCGCACATAAACAAGCAGCATAAGCAACGCCGGGCTTATGCCACATAAACATAAACGGCAAACACAAACCGGCCGCGCCGGGCAGCCGTTACTTGTGTTTGCGGTTGGCGCGTGCTTCGCGGTATTTGGCTTTCTGTCGTGCCGAGCCGCTGCCATGAGCGCCGGTTATATATTTCTTTTTCTTGGCTTTGGTCTTCACCTTGCCGTCCTTGCCGTTGTCTGTCTTTGCCTTACGGAACACTATTCCGCCACCGGCAATTATGTCGTCGATATCGCTCATATAATTATAACGAATTTAGGTTACACGTAAAAAAGAGCCGGGAGACAGATTCTGAAGGTGACCATAAACGTGCCGCCCGCAGGAATAATGACTCCCGGCGCTGAAGATATAATTTATCAATGATGGAACAAGCGAACGCCTGTAAAGGCCATTGCTATTCCGTATTTGTCGCAAGTCTCGATAACATTGTCGTCGCGTACAGAGCCTCCGGCCTGAGCTATATACTCAACGCCGCTCTTGTGGGCGCGCTCAATGTTGTCGCCGAACGGGAAGAATGCGTCGCTGCCCAAAGCCACCTTGGTGTTCTTGGCTATCCATGCCTTCTTCTCCTCCATTGTCAGCACCTCAGGTTTCTCCTTGAAGAACTTCTGCCATGTGCCTTCAGCCAATACGTCGTCGTGCTCCTCGCTGATATACACGTCAATGGTGTTGTCGCGGTCGGCGCGGCGTATGCCGTCAACGAAAGGCAGGTTCATAACTTTAGGATGCTGGCGCAGCCACCATATATCGGCTTTGTTTCCTGCAAGACGTGTACAGTGTATGCGGCTCTGCTGTCCTGCGCCGATACCTATGGCCTGTCCGTCCTTCACGTAGCATACAGAGTTGCTCTGAGTGTACTTCAGCGTGATAAGACTGATAATCAGGTCGCGCTTAGCCTCGTCTGTGAAAGTCTTGTTCTTTGTGGGGATATTCTCAAAGAGAGCCGGATCGTCGAGCTTAACCTCGTTGCGTCCCTGCTCGAATGTTATGCCAAACACCTGCTTGTGCTCAACGGGAGCAGGCACATATTCGGGATCTATCTTTATTACGTTGTAAGTGCCCTTGCGCTTAGCCTTCAGAATGTCGAGGGCCTCGGGAGTATAGCCCGGCGCAATTACGCCGTCGCTTACCTCACGCTTGAGCAGAGTGGCTGTAGCCTCGTCGCAGACGTCGCTCAGAGCAACAAAGTCGCCGTAGCTGCTCATACGGTCGGCACCGCGGGCGCGGGCATAGGCACATGCGAGCGGCGAAAGTTCGATCTTAACGTCGTCTACAAAATATATTTTCTTCAATGTGTCGCTGAGCGGCAGACCTACTGCGGCTCCTGCGGGCGAAACATGCTTGAAGCTGGCTGCTGCAGGCAGTCCTGTTGCGGCCTTAAGCTCTTTTACAAGTTGCCAACTGTTAAGTGCATCAAGGAAGTTGATGTAGCCCGGACGGCCATTCAGCACCTCAATGGGCAGTTCACCTTCTTCCATATATATGCGCGAAGGTTTCTGATTCGGATTGCATCCGTACTTTAATGCTAATTCTTTCATGCTCGATAAAAATTTCTTCTTCGGTGCAAAGATAGTGCAAATTGGGCGCAAAACAAAATAAATGCCTATGAAATGAGACTTTAGCAGCGCTTACAAGGCTAAACCGACGGCACGGACAACCTGATGAAACCATATATCACTAAAATACGGATGTATCAATAAATCAGGCATATAGCAAAAATAATGTAAACAGGATGTGTACAAAATATGGCAAAGTAGTTAAATAATGTAAGACTTATTTCTTAAAGAATGTAAAGATAATCGGTTGAACCTTTTTTAGAAGTATATTGGTCTAAATTACACTATAACAGCGTTTAACGGCTTCTACGACTACGCCGTGGCATGTTTTTTGCTTATCCCAAAAGATGTAAACAGACTTTGATTTCCGGCTTTTTTTTATTATCTTCGCAATCGTAAAAATTCAGAAAACACCCTTTCATTTACTATACAGAAAACATTAATATATGAAGAACCTTAAAATATTTGCCGTTGCTATGATGCTGTTGACAGCAGGAACTCCTGCATTGGCAGACAACGACAACGACGGCGAACAACAGGAACGACAAGAACAATGCGAAGAAATTGACAATTACGATTTTCTTTATAACAACGATAATTATGACGAGGACTTTGAGTTTCAGCCTATAGACAACGTGCTCGACGAGGCTTTCTCGCACATGGGCGCACGCTACCGCTCAGGCCAGGCCGGACCTAACGCCTTCGACTGCTCAGGATTTACGAGCTATGTGTTCAAGAATATGGGCATTGACCTCAACCGCTCGTCACGCGCACAGTTTAATCAGGGCGACCCTGTTGACAAGGAAGACCTGCAGAGCGGCGACCTCGTGTTCTTCACCAGTCCGCGCTCAGGACGCTCGATAGGCCATGTGGGCATCGTTGTTGATGTTGACCCGCTGAGCGGAAGCTTCAACTTTATTCATGCAAGCACCAAGGGCGTAAAGGTCAGCAATTCTAACGAAAGGTATTATTCGAACAGATACGTCGGAGCTCGCCGCGTAATGTAACATGAAACCACATATTTTTATTATCTCTTTGCTTATTGGCTGGTCATCAGTGGCCTGCTCAACGACGGGTACCGACAGAAAAATGTCGGTGCCCGTTGTTGGTATTGACAGCGCAGAGGCTGAAGCCGAAGACAGCATACTGAGTCTGATACCCGACACCATATCAATAGCCATGACGGGCGACATAATGATGGGCACGGCATACCCCAAACCGGTACTGCCTCCGGACAACGGACGCATGCTGTTTAAAGACGTGAAACACATTCTCAGCAATGCCGACATCGCTGTGGGCAACCTGGAGGGAACGCTATGCGACAGCGCTGAAACAAAGAAGGAGAAATCAGAATTCAACTATTCGTTCCGCACACCTCTGAGTTTTGCGCCGCGGCTAAGCGAGGCAGGCTATGACTTTTTGAGCATGGCAAACAACCATGCCTTCGACTTCGGAATGTATGGTGTAAAGTCTACCGAGCGCGCCTTGAACGACCTCGGCATTGGCTTTGCGGGATTGAGGGGACGCAACAACGCGGTGATATTGGAGCGCAACGGCATAAGATACGGTCTGTGTGCGTTCGGGCACAACTCTTACACGCTGAAGCACAGGGAACTGTGGACTGTGAAGGGCATTCTTGACAGTCTGCGGGTCAACGCCGACGTGGTGATAGTGTCGTTTCACGGCGGCGCCGAAGGCAAGCAATACAGCCATCTGCCATACGGCGAGGAGGAGTTTCTTAACGAAAACCGCGGTTCGCTGCGCGATTTTGCCCACTACTGCATAGACAATGGTGCCGACATCGTTTATGGTCACGGGCCTCACGTGGTGAGATGTGTTGAGGTGTATAAAGGCAAGTTTATTGCCTACAGCCTCGGCAACTTCTGCACGCCTTACGGAATAAGCATCACCGGCATATCGGGTTATGCGCCGGTAATAGTGGCGAAGGTGAACCGCAACGGCGACTTTCTTTCAGGACATATTTATTCGTTCATACAGCGCCGCGGACAGGGACCAAGGAAAGACACTACCAATGCCGTGGCCATGCAGATAAAACGGCTGACCATGAGCGACATAAAGGACAGCAAGATTACCATAGGAAACGACGGAACGATAAGGCTGAAAAAGAATTGAGAATGAAGAATTATGATTTGCCTTGTCGCGGTATGTGTTGTTTATGAGGATGTAATAGCAGAAAAAGTTTTATTAAAAACTCGTCACTCGTCACATTTTGATATAAGTGTCTGACTGGCAAGATATTATAATGTGATGAGTTGTTTTTTTAACTCATCACATATTTTATATAACCGTTGTATTGTGTCCTTTTGTCCTTTCCTAAAATTGGTTGACTTCTAACATATCAAAATCAGGATGTAAAATACAATATCACGAATTACGGCATAAAAAAAGAAGCAGACTTGACCCAAGGACAAATCTGCTTCTTTATTTCTTAAAGATAAGAGTTCAGAATTAGTTTTTCTTCTCTGTGATAACCTTCTTCTCAGCGATACGAGCTTTCTTACCTGTAAGTTTACGGAGGTAATAAAGTTTAGCGCGTCTTACCTTACCGTGCTTGTTAACCTCAATGCTGTCGATGTTCGGAGACTCGATAGGGAAGATACGCTCTACACCTACTGTACCTGACATCTTGCGCACTGTGAAACGTTTCTTGTCACCGTGACCTGAGATACGGATTACTACACCACGATAGAGCTGGATACGCTCTTTTGAACCCTCAACGATTTTGTAAGCGACAGTGATAGTGTCACCTGACTTGAACTCAGGGAACTTCTTGCCGGTTGCAAATGCTTCTTCAGCAACTTTAATTAAATCCATTATTATTTGATAATTAAATTTGTTTATCGTTCCGGCGTAACATAACTAGGCTACTCTTCTTCCTGTCAGCGATTACGCGGAAAGCGGTGCAAAGTTACTACTTTTTCGCGTCTCTTCCAAATGTGTGAGGTTTTTTTTATATTTTTCTTTGGCTTGCTACCGTTTTTAACTAACTTTGCATCAATATTCTAAGAATATCCCTATGCATAACAAGTTGATTCTATGCGGATTGGCATCCGTCGCGATGCTTGCCGCCTCGTGCTCGTCGCACTATCAGCTCACCGACGTGAGCCGCTCGCGAATTATTATCGACAAGTCATACGACAGCCGGCCCGACGAAAGGGCGTGGAGTTTCATCGCTCCATACAAGCAGAAGGTTGACAGCATAATGAGCCCCGTGGTGGGCAGGGCAGCGGCATACATGAATGCCGACAGGCCTGAGAGCAAACTGTCTAACCTGCTGGCGGACATACTGATGTGGTGCGGCAAATTTTATGGAGAAAAACCCGACTTTGCCGTCTACAACATAGGCGGAATGCGCTCGGCTTTTGCCAAAGGCGACATAACCTACGGCGACGTGCTCGACGTGGCGCCGTTTGAAAACAAAATTTGTTTCGTTACTCTTAAGGGCAGCAAGGTGAGCGAACTGTTCGGACAGATAGCATCAGTGGGCGGCGAGGCAGTGAGCCACGGCGTCAATCTGGTTATCAGCAAAGACGGCAAACTGCTGTCGGCAAAGCTTAACGGCAAGGACATTGACCCCGAGGCCGACTATAGGGTGGCTACGATAGACTATGTTGCGCAGGGCAACGACAAAATGACGGCTTTTAAGAGTGCCACGGGAATGAAATCGCCGTCGGGCGCCGACGACAACGTGCGCCAGGTTATCGTAAGATATATGAAGGAAAAGACGGCACAGGGAGAAGAGATTGACTCGAAAATTGAAGGAAGAATTAAAATAGCTGACTGATGAAACGCATACTTACAATATTGACAATAGTGCTGACCGCAACCATTACGGCTGCAGCAAAGGGCAAGCAACTGCTGATTCTGCACACCAACGACACCCACAGTTGTGTGATTCCGCTCAACCCAAACCTGGCAGACACCATGCTCGCAGGCCGTGGCGGATTTTTGCGCCGTGCGGCTATGATCGACCAGATGCGCAAGGAAGACAAGGAACTGCTGCTGCTCGACAGCGGCGACTTTTCGCAAGGCTCGCCCTACTACACCATGTTCAAGGGCGATGTGGAAACTGAGCTGATGAACATAATGGGATACGACGCTGCAACGATAGGCAACCATGAGTTTGACTTCGGACTCGACAACATGGCGCGCCTGTTCAAGAAGGTTAACTTTCCGATAGTGTGCGCCAACTACGACTTTACGGGCACCGTGGTAGAAGGACTTGTGAAGCCTTATGTCGTAATAAAGCGCAAGGGCGTAAAGATAGGCATATTCGGACTTTCGCCCAAACTCGAAGGACTGGTAATGGCAAGCACCTGTGCCGGAGTGAAATATCTCGACCCGATAAAGACGGCAAACGACATTGCCGACAAGCTGAAGAACGAGGAAAAATGCGACGTGGTGATATGTCTGTCTCACCTGGGATGGGACGAGGCCGGACTCAACGACATGGAGATGATGGCAAAGACGCGCAACATCGACCTGGTATTAGGAGGACACTCTCATTCTTACTTTCAGAAACTCAACTATGTGCGCAACCTCGACGGCAAGGAGATACCAAACGACCAAAACGGCAAGCACGGCATATTTGTCGGCAAGATAACGCTCACACTCGAGAAAGGCAAATAAAGACTGACCACAAGGCCGACGGCTGCAAAGCATGGACGTAAACATGCTTTTTAGCCCTTTTTCACACTGCCGGATGTAATATCGGCGGCAATAAATCGTTATAATAAATAATGAAAAGACTGATAACCATAATAACCGTCCTGACGGCTGCACTGTGCGCCATGGCACAAGGCAAGTCAGTTCAAAACAGACCTTACACCGACCTGAGGCCGTTTCATTTCGGCGTGGTGGTAGGCACGCACCTTCAAGACATAGAGTTTATGAACGTAGGACCGCAGATAATAACAAACGAAGACGGTACTACGGCCGAGAAGGTTATCACCTGCGACCAGGACAGATGGGACCCGGGATTCACAGTAGGAGTGCTGGGAGAGTTTCGCCTTAGCAGCAACTTTGCCTTCAGAATAGCTCCGGCATTGTATTTCGGCAACAGACACATCACACTGACCAATCTTACCGACCGGCTGGAGACCGGCGAGCCTATAACTCAGAAACAGGACATGAAGACGGTGTATATTTCATCGGCACTCAACCTGCTGTTCAGCGCGCCCCGACTTAACAACACGCGCCCTTATATCATGGCCGGACTAAACCCGATGATCAACCTTTCGGGCAAGGACAACGACTATACAAAGCTGAAACGTTATGACGTGTTCCTCGAGGTGGGACTCGGCTGCGACCTTTATCTGCCCTACTTCAAGCTGCGCCCCGAACTGAAGTTCTGCTACGGACTTATCAACAGTCTCGACACAAGTCATCCCGACAAGCTGAAAGACCAGAACATGATTATGTATGCAAAGTCGGTCAAAGAGGCACGCAGCAAGATGATTGTGCTGTCGTTCTATTTTGAATAGACTGTTCTATGGCATTAATGCCCACAGACATGCCACAAAGCCGGCAACACACTTTTGTTATGAAGCAGAAACATAATAAAGTTGCAAACAGGCACAAGAAAAAGGCTGAAAGAGCATGACAAACGCCAAACGTTAAATAAATTAAAAAGGAAAAACTGTAAGTTTGTATTCAGAATAAATATATTATCTTTGCAATGTACAAAATATGTACAAAAACATTATTAATTAAATAAAAACAAGATTATCATGGCTTACGTAATTGGTGACGATTGTATCGCTTGCGGTACATGTATCGACGAATGTCCGGCAGGAGCTATTTCTGAAGGCGAAAAATATTCTATCAATCCTGACATGTGCACAGAGTGTGGCACTTGCGCAGATGTTTGTCCTTCAGAGGCTATCAGCCTTCCTTAAGGAATTGCTCCAGGAAATTCTATAAGGCGGTCCGTTTTTACGGCCGCCTTATTTTATTTAATGCCACACTTCGGCCGACACCATTTAAATTGCGGACACAGAATTATTCTCCTTTTAGCACAAATCGCATCACCTTAAAAATTCTCATAAGTATTTTTGGAAAATAACAACAACTGCAAACTGATATGAAAATAAAGACAAAAGCATTATGCGGCATATTCAGCCTTTCAGCGCTTACATGCGCGGCACAGACTGCAACACCCGGCGATTCGCTGCGAATGGACAGCATTATACACAATCTGCCGGAAGTGATGGTGAAAGGCGAACGCCCCATGGTGAAAGTTAAAGGCAGCGCACTGGTGTATGACATCAAGCGAATAACCGAAAAGAAGCCCGTAGACAACGCATACGACGCGCTGAAGGAACTGCCGGGAGTGGTGGAAATGAACGGACAACTGACACTTGGCGGACAGGGCGCCACGGTGATATTGGACGGACAGGTGACAAACCTTACAAAGGAACAGCTCACGCAGGTGCTGAAGAGTGTGCCCAAAGACAGACTTGCAGATGTGGAGATAATGTATAACGCACCGGCTAAATATAATGTAAGAGGTGCGTGCATAAACATAAACTTTCTGCATGAGACGGCGCAGGAACAGAGGCTCACTGGTGAGGTGTTCGGCGTTTACGACCAAAGTCACGACGCTGCGTTTCAGGAACGTGCCAGTCTGGTGTACGCCGGCAAGAAGATGAGCATCGACTTTATGTACTCGCACGACCACGGAAACTCGTACAAGACAACTGAAACAGACTCGCACCATAGTCTTAGCGACGGCAACGTGTATGACATTTCAACATATCAGCGCAGCCGTACTCGCGGCCACAACCACCAGATGCGCCTGTCAATGGGATATAACTTTGCCGAAAACCATAACCTTAACGTAACTTACTACGGCTCTTACGCTCCGGGACATACGAAACAGGAAACCACGGGATCAATAAATTCAAAATACGGCATAGACACTGACCCGTGGACCCATGACATTGCCGCCGACTACAAGATGCCGTTCGGCACTAACATCGGCGCTGAATATACGTTCTATAAGGCTCCGCAGACGCAGACACAAAGCAGCGTATTGACTGACGGCTCGCTCGACTATATTTCTAACAGCCGGCAGGAGTTGAACATCTGGAAAGTATATGTAAAGCAAGACCATACACTGAAGAACGGATGGGGACTGAACTACGGCGCAACTTATTCTACGAGTTCGGACAACAGTTATCAGAATTACCTTAGCACGGTAAACAGGCCTCAGGACCTGCCTGACAATATCAGCGCAAGCAAGCGCGAGAACATCGTGAACATATATGCAGGATTCAATAAGAACCTCAACAACAAGCTGATAATAGACGCGTCATTGGCTGCCGAATATTATAACAATCCTTCATGGAACGAATGGAACTGGCTGCCTACCGTCAACGTAACATGGATTCCGTCACAGGGACACATCCTTCAGTTCGGCTTCAGCAGCTACAGCACTTATCCCGAATATTGGGCAGTGCAGAACTTCATGAGCTACAATAACGGCGGATATGGTGTGATTGTGGGCAACCCGGAACTTAAGCCCATGCGTGAATATTCGGCACAGCTAACTTATGTGCTGAAAAACAAATATGTATTTAGAGGATGGTTCACGCATACTGATGACCTGTTCATGCAGACTCTTTATCAACAGCCTGACGTGCTGAGAGAGACATTCAAAGTGATGAACTTCGACTTCCAGCAGCAGGCAGGACTAATGGCTGCTGTTCCGCTAAAACTTGGCAAATGGTACAGTGCCAACCTTACGGCGTTGGGTGTATGGCTCAGACAGAAAGACTCCGACTTCTACGACATTCCTTTCGACCGAAACATTGTATACGGAATGTTCACGCTGCGCAACGATTTCCACATTTCGTCACAACCTGAAATAACACTTTCGGTAAACGGCATGGTTCGCACCAAAGCACTTCAGGCCGACTATGACCTGCCGGCATCGGGCAACGTGGACGCAGCCCTGCAGATAAAGTTCCTGAAAAACAAGCGCGCAACGCTGAAGCTCTACTGTGCTGATATATTCGAAACGGCGCAGATAGACCCATATATCAACTTCAAGGGGCAACGTCTTGACATGGACATGTCGAGCTATCGTCATTTCGGAGTGTCGTTCAGCTATGCCTTCGGCAATTATAAGGAAAAGCAACACAAAAAGGTTGATACATCGAGATTCCTGAAATAATGTATTGGCGCTATTGCCAACAATATTTTACGGACAAATCTCAAAAATATATTCAGCAATATTATTTAAAATTGCAACATTAACCACAACACTATACAGCACACAAAATAAAAGCCTCTGAAAGCATTATTATGCAATCAGAGGCTATTTTATTTAGCCGTCAACTATGTCTGACTATTAGTTGATACCTAAAGCCTGCTTTGCAGTACCGTTGTTAGGATCAATCTCAAGGATAAGTTTCCAATACTTATCAGAGCTAGCCTTATCCTCTTTCAGATAATAATAATATCCAAGATAAGAATACGGCTCCAAAAGGAGTTTCGGATTATCAGGATTTTCCTTCTTGGCAAGTTCGATATACTGCTCGTAATAAGGCTTAGCCAAACCCTGTGTTGTTTCAGGATCAAGCTGTGAGTTGATACGAGCTCTCATTATTGTAGCATAAAGCAGATTGGTAGGATACTTCTCACCAAGCATGCCATAAACCTCGTCAGCCTTCTTCAGTGCGGCAATCTTCTCTTCATTGAGAGTTGCAATGCTTGCAGCCTGATCAGCATAAAGCTTGGCAAGACCGTCGATATCGCTTACAGAAGGTTTCTCAACTGATTTGAGATACTCATCATACAGAGCAAGACCTTTAACATAGTCTTTCTTTGCGATGTATGCATCAGAAAGCTGTTTCTTAACGTCATTAAGTTTTGAGTTAAGCTCAAGGGCTTTCTCAAACTGTACAATAGCCTGATCGTAAGCGCTGTCACCCATGAGGGCATAGCCATAATACTGATAGTCACGTGCTGAGAATTTGGCGCTGTCTGACTTGTTGAAGAGAGCGTCAGCAAACTTCAGAGCATTAGGATAGTCCTTGAGGTCTGTATAATTATAGAAACACAGACGGTTCATTGCAGCGTCACGAGGATTCTTCTGAACT
>HF992652.1:24471-42988 GCA_000436695.1 Prevotella sp. CAG:1185
TCTGAACTCCAAACTGAGCAATCTCAAGGCTCTTCTTTGAATCAGAAGAAAGATAAGTTGCTGTAGCATATTCAGTAAGATAATTCTCACTGAACTTGTTCAAATCTACTTTTCCAAAGTACTCAATAGCCTTTTCAAAACGGTTAGCAGTATAGAAGAAGTGACCTGCCTCTGCATCAACAGGATAATCAGGCTGAACAGCACGCAGCTTCTCAAGCATCTCTACAGAAAGTTCCGGGCTACGTTTACGGTAAATGTTGGCATACTTGATGTAACCCTGAGGATTCTTAGGATCCATGACAGTTGCCTGCTGGTACCATGTTGCAGCAGCACCACCATCATTGCAGAAAACAGCAATATCACCCATGAGCAGATAACCTGCAGCATTTTTCTTATCGCGGTCAATAGCCATTTCGGCATACTTCTTGGCATTAAGTGTATCTTTGATGTCAAGATATGCACGGCCAACTCCGGAGATAGCAACTGCATTCTTCTTGTTTTCCTTAACAAAGTCCTTAACCTGATCCTTTGCAGCATCCGGATTGGCCTTGTTGTCAACTATAACTTTTGTAATGGCATCAATCTGTGACTGAACGTCCTGTGCCATGATAGGAGCCGAGCACATAGTCATAACGGCTCCGGCCAATAAATATTTAATCGCATTCATAGTCGTAATAATTTGATTGTAAATTATTTACTTTAAATCTCACACTTTAAACCTATACTCGAATATTGCCGCCCTTTATTAATTAGACAGAGCAACAAAAGAAAGGTTTAATCATCGCCTACATTTACAGACCTTATCGTGATATCTCCACGCACGGGCAACAAACCAGACTTAAAGATAATAAGCTGGCCTTTAGGCTGCTCTATGAAGTGAGCGAAGCCCCATGGAAGACCATTGATTGGGTCATTCAACAATGCATATATTGTTCTTACCAACGGATAGCGACCGTCAAGTAAGTATGCCTGGTAAGGTTTCCAACTGTTCATGGCTGTTGCCTTGTCGAACTTACTTACCGACATAACAGTAATATTCTTCTTGAATGTTGTGTTCGTGGTGTCGCGCTTGTCGTTCAACCAATTTGATCCGATTATTCCGATTGAATTTGGAGTTTTCTCAACATAGTCGATAACCTCCTTACTAGTGTTGGCTGCAACAATGTTAGGACTGTTGATTGGCTTTCCACCCAGAATAGAGTCAACACAGAAATGAACTGTACTCGACTTGCTGTTGTCGAAAACAACTAAAATATCTCCACGACTTGAACCAGGAACAATATCGCTCCATTTTTTTGCATCACCGCTGAGCACACGCTTAATGTTGTTAACGGATATGCAAGAATCCTTGTTCTCCCTGTTTATGATGAGCGATAACCCGTCGTAAGCCAAAGGGATGGCAACCGGCAGGTAGCTACGGGCTTTAAGGTTCTCTAATTCTTTTTTTGTGAAATTTCTCGATGCTATAACCAACTGTAGACTATCATTCATCAGCATGTTTATCGCATCAAGCTCATTAGTATATATCGGAGTCAATTTTGCGTCACGATAAATACTCTCGAAGACTTGAATTTCTTCGTCGATAATAGGACTAAAACTTTCGTCAGAAGCGAACGTAATCGCTCCTGACGAATAAGTATCTGTTCTGCCGTTCTTGGGCTTGTCGGCACAATTGACCAACAGTCCAGACAGCAGTATCAATCCTACTAAATTGTAGAACAGTTTTTTTCTCATATCACAAATTTATTGCAGTCTGAATGTTACCGGCAACGTAAATCTTACGTTAACAGATGCTCCGTTCTGCTTACCTGGAGTCCAATTTGGCATGTTGCTTACAACACGCACAGCCTCTTTGTCAAGAGACGGGTCAACAGACCTCAAGACTTTCACGTTAGAGATAGAGCCATTCTTACCTACAATGAACTGAACAATAACTTTACCCTGAATACCATTCTCTGCTGCCACAACAGGATATTTGATATTATCGTGCAGCCAAGACATCAAAGCGCCCTGACCACCAGGGAATGAAGGCTGCTCCTCAACGACATCAAACACCTTGTTCTCCTCCTCATTCTTAGGAGGCTCAGGCTGAGCAATTTCTTCCTTGGCTTTGAGAACCTCACCGTCAATTTCGTCATTACCCACAACGGTGAATGCACCAATAGTAGTCTTTGTCTTCTGAAGATCTTCCTGAGTCTTCATTTCTTCCTCAGGTTTTACCTCAGAGTCTTTCTTAATCACCGGAGCAGTAAACTTGATAGAGCTTTTTACTTTCTCTACAACTTTAGGCTGCTCAATTTTAGGTGCAGCTTTTTTCTTCTCTACTTTAGGAGTCTTGTCAATTTTTGACAACTCAACTGCAGTAGTTACCGCAACCTTCTGGTTAGCTTCAATAACATTCTTAATAGCTATAGCTGAAAAAATAGCAACAGCAGCAATAAGTACGATAATGATAGACCAAAGGTTACGTTTAGAAGTCCCCTTACGGAGTTTATAGGCTCCATAAGCTTGGTTCTTGCCCTCAAACACGAGGTCGCACCATGCATTAGATATTAAATCTATTTTTGACATTGTCTTTTCATTTTAAATGTTACTCAACGATTACTTCACTCCTTTTTTAGTAAGAAGGCCTTTGTCTTCAGGAGTAATGTTATCGATGACATACTTACCTATACTGCAAATCTGCATTTCATCCAGAGCGTCAACCAGATTCTTGTAAGAAGCTGTGTCAGTAGCCTTGATGATGATGGTCAGAGTAGGAATCTTCTGTCCGTCAACTTCACCATTCTTCAACTTATCCAGTTCCTTATTATATACAGAATCCGGGTATTTAGCGGGATTGCTCAACTTTTTCTTGTCGAGATCAGCCTTAGCCTTCATGATTGTAGACACCGGAATGGTACCATCTTCAGTGACATGGTTGATGAGGACCTTACGAATACCGTCCTTACCCCAAGTTGTTTCTTTGAGGCATGACGGGTCATTGTAATTAGGAATACCTGCTACATAGTAAATTTTGTCGTTACCGGCTACGTAGATAGTAATAGTCTGCGAAGCTTTAGTAGCAGTTCTGTCCTCCTTGCTTACATTCTCATCGTTACTCGGCATCGTCAGCTGCATAGTCTGAGGTTTGCTCAAAGACGTACACAGCATGAAGAATGTGATAAGAAGCATCATCATGTCCACCATAGGCGTGAAGTCCACGCGCAGGTCTACCTTCTTCTGTTTACTTACGTTCTTCTTTGCCATGTCTTATTCCTCCACTTTTTTGTAAGAAGTGATAAGATAGTAACGGTTCTGATTCATGTCCTGAAGTTCAGACATTACTTTCTTAATTACCTTATAAGGGGTTTTCTCATCAGCCTTGATAGCAAGTTTCATATCAGAGTTATTATCTGTAACAGTTTTAACCCACATCTGGAACTCACTCATTCCGCCATCAATACTGTCAGTAGGAACACCCTTGTCTTTCTGATAGTTGTTCATCTGCGCAGCTCCCTGATTAAGGAAAGTTCCCATATCCTGCATAGATACACCGATATTGGTTGCGCTGCGAGAGTTTTTAATCTGAGTGCCATTAAGGCTCACACCAAACTGATCAGCCATAGTGGTAAGTGCGGCCTCCATATCACCGGGTTTATCCCAGCCCAGGAACACCTTGCCTCTATTGTCAATCAGAATGCTCAAGACGTCCTTCTCTGGAACTTTGATCTCCGATACTGAGCCCGGCGTAACGACCTTAACTGCCTCATTCTTTACGAATGTTGATGTCAACATAAAGAATGTAAGCAAGAGGACCATCACGTCACTCATAGGAGTCATGTCGATCCAGATTGATTTTTTCTTAATTTTTACTTTACCCATAGTAATAAAATTTTAAAGGGTTAGTAAAATTAAGCTTCGTCTGCGTGACTGGCTTCGTATGTCTGAGCAATTGAATAACCAACCTCATCAAGGGCGTATGTCAGCTTGTCAATCTTGTTTGTGAATGTGTTATAAGAAATAACAGCACACCAAGAAGTCAAAATACCGAATGCGGTGTTGATCAAAGCCTCAGAAATACCTGTAGACAATGCCAAAGAGTCACCACCACCACCAGCAGCCAAAGCCTGGAATGAACGGATCATACCGATAACGGTACCGAGAAGTCCGGTAAGTGTACCAAGAGTTACGATAGTTGCAAGAATCGGGAGGTTCATCTGCAGTGTAGGCATCTCAAGCTGAGTAGCCTCTTCGTGAGCCTGCTGAATCTTAGCAACCTTCTGTGCTTTCTTCAGACCGCTAGTAGCCTCCATCTCTTTGTATGCGCGGATAGAAGCAGAAACTACGTTAGCAACAGAACCTCTCTGCTTGTCGCAGATGCGCTGAGCCTCAGCGAAGTCACCTTTTGTAACAGCAGCTTTTACACTAGCAACGAATTTAGCAAGAGAACCTGTACCGAAAGCAGAACGAAGAGCAATCCAACGCTCGATGCTCAATGCGATAACGGTGAGAAGCAATGTCTGGATAACAGGCACGATTACACCACCTTTGTAAATTGTTCCGAGCAAGTTCAGAGGGTGACCTGCAGGATCGTTACCAGCGAAGTTTGAAACATTACCAAGAATGAACTTGAAAATGCACAATGCAATAATGAAACATACAACGATAACCCAGATCGCTGCTCTAATACCTTGGAAGCCCTGATTTTTCTTTTTAGGGCTTACTGCTTTTTGTGTAGTTGCCATAATTTTGAATTTAAATTTAGTTATTAATAATTTAAGTTATAAAGTTCCTAATTTACGAGATTATTGTATTCTTAAGCATGTAAATTTAAGCATGTAAACAAGATCCCAAATAAGACTGTACAAAGATAACAATTAATGAGCAATAAGAAGATTTATTAATAAGTTTTAACAGCGATTTGTCCGTTTTTTATACTAAAATCCTACTGTGCAATCGTTATCTCAAACAATTTATTTAAGTTTTGCCAATGCTTCTTTTATTCTTTTCATTGCCTCACATATATTCTCGTCGCTTGTGGCATAGCTCATGCGGAAACAATCCGGATCGCCAAAGGCATCACCGGCAACCGTGGCTACGTGAGCTACTTCAAGCAGATACATTGCAAGGTCGGTAGAAGTGTTGATAACTCGTCCGTCGCAACTCTTGCCGAAGAAGTTGCTGCATTTCGGGAACAGATAGAAAGCTCCTTCCGGAACGTTCACCTCAAGTCCAGGTATTTCCTTAGCCAATTTGACTATGAGGTCGCGGCGGCGCTGGAATGCCTGGCGCATTGTCTCGACACATTCCTGTGAAGCGGTGTAAGCCTCAACGGCAGCCTTCTGGCTGACTGAACAAGGTCCGCTGGTGTACTGTCCCTGCAGTTTGTTGCATCCTTTTACTATCCATTCAGGCGCTGCGATATATCCTATGCGCCATCCTGTCATTGCGTAAGCCTTTGACACGCCGTTAACGAGGATTGTTCTTTCCTTCATTCCCGGAGCAAGAGCTATGCTGTGATGCTTTCCTATATAGTTGATATGCTCATAAATTTCGTCAGAGATTACATAAAGGTCTTCATGCTTTGTTATAACCTCAGCCAGGCCATTGAGTTCTTCTTCTGAATAAACGCTGCCGGTAGGATTGCTCGGCGAGCACAATATCAGCATTTTGGTCTTGGGAGTGATGGCAGCCTCGAGCTGTTCAGGAGTAATCTTGAAGTTCTGGTCGAATCCGGCCTCAATTATCACAGGCTCGCCTCCGGCAAGTTTCACCATCTGAGGATAGCTTACCCAATAAGGTGCGGGTATGATAACTTCATCACCGTCGTTGACAAGTGCCATAACTGCGTTGCATACACTTTGCTTTGCTCCATTAGACACAAGAATCTCGTTTGGAGAATAATCAAGGCCGTTCTCGTTTTTAAGCTTAGCCGCGATAGCTTCTCTCAAGTCCATGTATCCCGGTACGGGAGAATATTTAGAGAAGTTGTTGTCAACAGCCTTCTTAGCTGCCTCTTTTATATGTTCAGGTGTGTTGAAGTCAGGTTCGCCGACGCTCATGTTGATAACATCGATACCCTGTGCTTTCATCTCACTGCTTTTCTGAGACATTGCGAGAGTGGCCGAAGGAGCCAGTCGATTAAGACGGTTTGAAAGTTGTGCCATAGTTATATTAAATTTATGTTCCTGCAAAATTAAACAATTAATTCGTTCTATAAAAATAAATGATGTTATATTTTTGTTCCAAATACTAAAATGATTTTTTTACGAACACTTTTTTTACAATTACAAATGAAGCGTATGTCCCATGCGGTCCTTTTTCGTCTTCAGATACTTGTAATCATATTCGTTAGGTGTCACTTCGATTGGAACATTCTCTACAATTTCAAGGCCGTAAGCCTCCAGGCCGACGCGCTTTGTGGGATTATTTGTCAAAAGGCGCATTTTGTGCACACCGAGATGACGCAGCATCTGCGCGCCACAGCCGTAGTCGCGCTCGTCGGGCTTGAAGCCAAGATGGATGTTGGCATCAACAGTGTCGAGCCCCTCTTCCTGCAGTTTGTAAGCCTCTATCTTGTTCATCAATCCTATGCCTCGTCCTTCCTGCTGCATATATATTATGACGCCCTTTCCTTCTTTCTCGATCATCTGCATTGCCTTGTGCAACTGCTGTCCGCAGTCGCAGCGCTTGCTGCCGAAGATATCGCCTGTAGCACACGAAGAGTGTACACGCACGAGCACCGGCTCATCTTCCTTCCACTCGCCCTTTATCAATGCCATGTGCTCAAGACCGCTGCTTGTCTGGCGGAACGGAACGAGCTTGAAATGTCCGTACTCCGTAGGCATATCCACAGTTGCGCCAACACTAATCAGCGACTCGCGCTGCAGTCTGTATGCGATAAGATCCTTTATGGTTATAACCTTAAGGTCATATTTCCCGGCAAATTCAACGAGCTGCGGCAGACGTGCCATCGTACCGTCGTCGTTCATTATCTCCATGAGAGCACCGGCAGGATAAAGTCCTGACAGTTTGCAGAGGTCTATGGCGGCCTCGGTATGTCCGCTGCGTCTCAGCACTCCGTTGTCCTGTGCATAAAGGGGATTCACATGACCGGGACGGCCGAACGTCTGCGGTGTCGATTCAGGATCTGCCAGGGCCTTTATCGTCTCAGCCCTGTCATGAGCCGACACTCCGGTAGAGCAGCCGTCGAGCTTATCTATCGTAACCGTGAACGGCGTGCCGAGCATAGACGTGTTTTCAACCACCTGACGCGGCAGGTCGAGCTCGTCGCAACGGCTTATGGTTATGGGCGCACACAGCACGCCACGGGCATGTTTCAGCATGAAATTAACTTTTTCAGCTGTTATCTTTTCAGCGGCAATGATAAGATCTCCCTCGTTTTCGCGGTCTTCATCGTCAACTACGATGACGAACTTACCGTTTTTGAAGTCTTCAAGAGCCTCCTCAATTGTATTAATTTTTAAATTTTCCATAATCAGCGTTTACCTTATTTATATATATCAGACATTTTTCATGTCATTGTTATTTATCTCACCTATTCGTGTTATCACGGCATCGTTGGTCTGTCTTATAACCTTCAAGTCGCGCATCAGTCTCAGTCGGAATCTCCACATACGAAGATACAAGAACGCTCCAACCGGAACTATCACGGCAGCCATGACATTGAGCCACTTATGGTCGAACGGACGCGTATGGGCCTTGACCGCCATAAACGGATAGTTGTTAAGATTAGCCAGTATCACCTTGTCCTTAGTGTTCGACAAGTCTTCTATTACTGCCTCCATACTCTCGTTGATATCCTCGATAGTGTGATCGGGGCTGTATTTGAAGAACACCTTTATTATATTAGGCGCGAGCCACAGATTGTGCTCATGCACATAATCGTCTATTCCGCGGTTAAGGCTTTCGAGCTTAGCTGCATCCGAAACATAGTCGGGATCGGTTATTATTACCTCTTTCTTGTATACGGCACGCTTTATTCTGAGGCCCAATATCTTCATAAAGAAGTTGCGGTAAAGGTCGATATTGAACACCACAGAGTCGTTATTAGCCTTATAAGTGAAGAATATGGCAAGCGGCGTAAGCACAGCCGTGGCAATACTCTTACCGAACCATATAGCCCACATTCCGCCTCGCGCCATACGGTATCCGGTGTTGTCGAAGATATAATACACGATAAACACCAGCACTGAGATAATAACAGGAACACCAAGACCGCCCTTGCGGATGATGGCTCCAAGCGGAGCGCCGATAAAGAAGAATATCAGGCACGACAGCGCAAGCGTAAATTTGTTTATTGCCTCAATGCGGTGCTGACGTATAAGGCGGTCGCCGTCGGCTGTTATCATGCCTTTAAAGTCGAGGTCATTCATTTCGCGCTGCACCTTGTTGAGCGCAAAGTCAACAGCCTCAAGCTTACGGTCGGCAGAGAGGCGCGAATAAACAGAGTCAAAACTGAATGTCTTTGTCCCGGCCATCTTGACTGCCCTGAGCGAATCAGACTTAGCAATCTTCGTAGGTGAATAATACGCCATCTTGGCATCTTTATAGAACACATGTCCTACACTGTCGTAAACATGGTTAAGCGAATCGACGTCGCGTTTTATTTGTCCTATACTCTTACCGCGCGCGTTATTCGACAGAGCGCTAGCGTCTGCCACGTTAAAGTCGGCATCAAAGTCTAAAATTATCTTTTTCTTTACGAAAGTCTCACGGCGATACGGCACGCTGACACCCGCCGAGAACTCCTGCGACTTCATGTTCTCGAACCATTCTCCGCTGTAGAGCGAAAGCACAAGATGCTTTTTCTCCGCGGTAGACTGAAGCATGCCTGAGTCGGCAAGGATTATAGCCGCGTCGTCATAGCTGTCGGTCATCTTATATATCATGACTCCGTAAAGCATACCTGTCTCGACATCCTTTTTCTGCACATACAGATTACACTGCGGTATGCCGTCGTAGAATATTCCTTCAGGAATTTCAAGTTCAGGACTCTTCTGTTTCATCGAAAGGAGCAGGCGCGAGAACGACATATTGGCGCTCGGGGCTACTACGTCCTGAAAATAGAACGATCCGAGGGATATTATTATCACGATGAAAATAAGCGAGCGGAATGCCTGCATGAGCGAGATGCCGGCAGCCTTGATGGCAGTAAGCTCACTGCTCTCGCCCAAGTTTCCGAATGCTATCAGCGAAGACAGAAGTATGGCCAGCGGCAGAGCCTGCGGAACGAGCATCAAGCTCATATACCAGAAGAACTGTGCCAACACGTCCATGGTCAGTCCCTTGCCGATGAGCTGGTCGATATATCGCCAAAGAAACTGCATCATCAGCACAAACTGACAAATGAAGAACGTTCCGACAAAGAGGAGTCCGAACTGCTTTGCTATAAATTTATCTAATTTTTTGACTCTAAGAATCATTTTTATGCTAATTCTGACGTTATTACAGCAGATTTACCAGCTTGCAAAATTAGCACAAAAATATCACAAACCATAACGTTTTGCGTTTTTTATTAATAAAAAGATGTATATGCTGACAACGCCACGCAAAAAGCCCGTCGCAATATGCACCGCGGACACGCCGCAAGCCCATGCCTGCACCTGCGCACTAAATCGCGGATGCCTGCCATATCAGTCCGACCGAAAATCGGCAGGTAAAGCGTCTGCCAAGACGAGCCAAGTTAAGCAATAAGGCGGCAGACCTTTAACGCCGGACATCAAAGCCCAGTACTTCGGCGAAGAGCCTCAAAGTTGGCGTTCCATATATCCACCACGGTGTCTTTCTCACCATCGGGAGCAAAATCGGTTATCATCAGGACGAAATCGCCTGTTATGTCGCTTTTATTCATCTTCAGCTCCCAATACGTGTCCTTGTATTCATCGCCGCACCATCTGAAGCGTATGTAGTCAAACTTCTTCTTTTCTATCACTGCCGAAGTTCTCACTTCATGATCGCTCCACAAGTTGCCCCATGTAAACGTAAACAAGTTGTCGTCAAACTTCACTTCGTCCGACATCCATTTAGCAAGTCCTTCGGGCGTACTGAGCAGCGACCATATTATTTTTGCCGACTTCGAGCGCAGCTCATGTTCTATGCTAACCTTGTTTTTCTCCATAGTTCAAAGGTTTTTCATTGGTTATTTGCCACAAATTTACATATTTCGCACAAGTTTTTAATAAAAAGTTGAAATATTTTTTGGTGTTTAAAGAAATTGTATTACCTTTGCAACCGCAAAGAAAAACGATGGCGGGATAGCTCAGCTGGTTAGAGCGTCGGATTCATAATCCGGAGGTCGTGGGTTCGGGTCCCACCCCCGCTACAATGAGAGCTGCAACTTAGGTTGCGGCTCTTTTTGTTTTTATCCATTTCACAAAAATTTAGCAGACCGAAACGTACCGACTGCACCCATAAACAATAAGCACCACGGCAATGAGCATCAAGAAAGTTTTGGCAACAAAGAAACATGACCGACATATGAACGCAGCCGTACCAGCACAGCAAGCATAAGCCGGCAACACGCATATTCCTACGCAAGCGCAACCGGGCAATAGCCTATCGACAAGAAATACAGCTTTTATACAATTTGCCACCCCATGAGCCAAATCACTTGCTTTTTGATTTTTGCAGACGCCCACAAAACACCTTTTTTATTAATGCAGAAACATCTGCCCATAAAAACCGCACAAATCGCGTGCAAACGCAACATCCTGACACAACGGCAAATACACACCTGCAAGTGAAAGTGTGCATATTTTTTTTGCCGTAAAATGCCACAAAACGACATATTCCGGCGTGTTTTCATGCCGTTTTCGCCATACAAAAGGCGCGCTTTCATCATGCAAAAGACACCAAACGACATGACAAAAGCACACATTCTGCAATACAGTGCAATAAATCCTTACATAAAACCGGAAATCTTCTCCTGTCCAAAATCTGTTTCATCGCAAAATCCATACAAAACCCGCATGACATTTTGCTTAATAAAACGGCTTTTATGCTTACAGCATACCTCACCATCAATTCACTCCGGCAGATGCGACAAAAACATTGCCGGGCACATGACAAGCGGCAAGAATGCACACTCACCATTATAACAGAAGTCGATAACACCGCAATGACAGGCCACACACGGCACAGTAACAGGAGCAACAATGCGACCGGCCACATGACACAGCAACCGAGACTGCACCACACAGAGCAAGCACCCTTAAAAATCATGACAAGAACCGGTTTTGCAAGACAAAAAGACAACACTCCAGCCGCATTTATTGCTTTAAATCAAAACATTTATATTTTTTGAATGAAATATATTGTACAATCAACGTTTTTTAGTAACTTTGCACTCTAAAAACAGATAATTTTTTAAAGACATGGCTGGAACAAAAAAAATCAAAACTGCACTTGTGTCCGTATTTCATAAGGACGGACTGGACGAACTGCTGGCAAAGCTGAACGAAGAAGGAGTTAAGTTCTTGTCAACAGGTGGCACACAGAAGTTCATCGAATCTCTTGGCTACGAATGCCAGACCGTTGAGAGCGTGACAACATATCCCTCTATCCTCGGCGGACGCGTCAAGACATTGCATCCGAAAATATTCGGAGGTATTCTCGGACGCCGCGACAACGAAGGCGACCAGGAGCAGATGAAACAGTATGAGATACCTGAAATCGACCTGGTTATCGTCGACCTCTATCCTTTCGAGCAGACAGTTGCAAGCGGAGCTTCTGAGGCTGACATAATCGAAAAGATTGATATAGGCGGAATTTCACTCATACGTGCCGGAGCCAAAAACTTCAAGGATGTTGTCATCGTTCCCAGCAAGGCCGAATACGGCGTGCTGCTCGACATCCTCAACAAGAAGGGCGCCCAGACCGACATTGAAGACCGCCGCATGTTTGCCACACGTGCCTTTGGCGTAAGCAGCCATTATGACACGGCAATACATGAATGGTTTGAGAAATAAGACAAAGACAAGACAACCCACTCAGCGTCTTTCGCCATCAAGGCGAAAGACGTAAGACTTTAAGAGACAACAAAAAATTATATTTATAGCTATAAACTTTATAAAGTAAAATGGGATTTTTTTCTTTTATCCAGGAGATCGCAATGGATCTCGGCACGGCCAACACCATCATTATCAGTGATGACAAGATTGTTGTTGACGAGCCGTCTGTAGTAGCGCTCGACCGCCGCACAGACAAGATGATTGCCGTTGGCGAAAAGGCCAAGATGATGTATGAGAAGACTCACGACAACATCCGCACTATACGCCCGCTGCGCGACGGTGTTATTGCAGACTTCACAGCCTGCGAGCAGATGATGCGCGGACTTATCAAAATGGTGCACACCGGAAGAAGATTCTTCTCTCCTTCGCTGCGTATGGTTATCGGTGTGCCTTCAGGCTCTACCGAAGTTGAACTGCGCGCCGTGCGCGACTCTGCCGAACATGCAGACGGACGCGACGTTTATCTTATCTTTGAGCCTATGGCTGCTGCAATCGGCATCGGCATCGACGTAGAGGCTCCCGAAGGAAACATGATTGTCGACATCGGCGGCGGAAGCACCGAGATTGCCGTTATTTCTCTCGGCGGAATCGTGTCGAACAACTCTATACGTACTGCAGGCGACGACCTCACTGCCGAAATTCAGGAATACATGAGCCGTCAGCACAATGTCAAAGTCAGCGAGCGTATGGCAGAGCGCATCAAGATTCATGTTGGCTCGGCACTGACAGACCTTGGAGAAGAAGCTCCCGAAGACTATGTTGTACACGGACCTAACAAGATTACAGCCCTGCCTATGGAGGTGCCGGTATGCTATCAGGAGATAGCCCACTGCCTCGACCGCACCATAGCAAAGATAGAGAACGCTGTGCTCTCCGCACTCGAGAAGACACCGCCTGAGCTTTATGCCGACATCGTCAAGAACGGTATCTACCTCACTGGTGGAGGTGCTTTGCTGAGAGGTCTTGACAAACGACTCACCGACAAGATTAACATCCAGTTCCACGTGGCCGACGATCCTTTGCACAGCGTTGCTAAAGGAGCAGGTATTGCATTGAAGAACGTTGACCGCTTCTCGTTCTTGATGAGATAAGCCATGCGCAACCTACTGGAATTTCTTGCTAAATATAACCACTGGTTTCTCTTTGTCATACTTGAAGTTATCAGCCTGACACTGCTGTTCAAGTTCAACAGCTATCAGGGCAGCGTGTTCTTCTCGTCGGCCAACGCCGTTACGGGAAAGGTGTATGAATGGGACTCGGCTGTAAAGACATTCTTCAACCTGACAAAGATAAACCAGCAACTTACTTCGCGTAACCTTTATCTCGAACAGACCGTAAGAAAACTTTCGGAACAGGTAAAGCACGACACCGGCGACTCTACACGCCTGCAGCACACGCAGATGCAGATACTGAAGGCCTATAAGCTCATTCCGGCCAAGGTGATAACCAACTCTCTTGACAAGAAGGACAACTTTATCACTCTCGACAAGGGATCGGCCGACGGTGTGCGCAAGGATATGGGCGTGGCCTGCGGCAACGGCGTAGTGGGCGTTGTCTATATGGTGTCCGACCATTATTCTGTTGTAATACCGGTGCTCAACTCTAAGTCGAACATCAGCGTAACGATAAAGAAACGAGGCTATTACGGATACCTGCACTGGACCGGCGGTGCCGCCGACCTGGCATACGTAGACGACATACCGCGCCATGCTCACTTCAGACTTGGCGACCTTGTTGAGACCAGCGGATATTCCTCGATATTCCCTCCGGGCATCATCGTAGGACAGATTCTGCATGTATACAACTCGCACGACGGCCTTTCGTACAGAATACAGGTGCGCCTTACAACTGATTTCGGCAACATACGCGACGTGTGCATCATTGACAACACGGTGATGGAAGAACGCATCAACCTGCTGCACGCTGCCGAAGACTCACTGAAAATAAAGCAGAACTAAGGATAACTGTAAAAGAATGAACATAGAAATTATAAAACATTTTCTCACATTCATCATCCTATGTCTGGCACAGGCACTGGTGCTCAACCACATCAACTTGTTCGGTTGCGCTACACCTTTGCTCTACATCT
Source organism: Prevotella sp. CAG:1185 (assembly GCA_000436695.1). Classification (GTDB taxonomy): domain Bacteria; phylum Bacteroidota; class Bacteroidia; order Bacteroidales; family Bacteroidaceae; genus Prevotella. The sequence continues at coordinate 38,575 of HF992652.1, forward strand.
ACTTCATAATGTTGTTCAGACACGACTATCCGCGCTGGGGAACTCTTCTCTGGAGTTTCTTCACCGGACTCTGCATCGACATTTTCTCTAACACGCCCGGCGTGGCAGCTGCTTCAACGACACTGCTCGGACTCCTTCAGCCCTATATTCTCAACCTTTTCATACAGCGCGACTCGCCTGATGACCTGAAGCCTGAGATTAAGTCGCTGGGCATGACAAAATTCATTTACTATACAATAATCTGCGTTCTCATCTATAACATATTATTCTTCACCATTGAGTCGTTCAACTTCTTCAACTGGCTGCAATGGCTCAAAAACATCGGCGGAAGCTCTGTGCTGACCGCAATACTGATTATTGTTATAGAGAACGTAAGAAAAAGATAATTCACTTAAAGCAGGAAAGGCCGGATTATGGACAAGGAATACGGACTTGAGAACAGACGTTATGTTATAGGCGGAGTGGCTATTTTTATCGTCACCGTCTACATCATACGCCTTTTCACGCTGCAAATAATGAGCGACGACTACAAGAAAAACGCCGACAGCAACGCCTTTCTGAAGAAGGTGGAGTTTCCGGCGCGCGGCGTAATATCCGACAGAAACGGCCAACTGCTGGTCTACAACCAGAATGCCTACGACATTATGGTGGTGATGAACGAGGAGAAAGGACGTCTTGACACCACAGAATTCTGTAATTCTCTTGGTATAACGAAAGAATATTTCATCAAGAGAATGGACGAGATTAAAGACCGCAACAAGAATCCCGGCTACTCGCGCTTCACTCAGCAGCTCTTTATGAGCCAGCTGTCTGAAAAGGAATTCAGCGTGTTTCAGGAAAAGATTTACCGTTTTCCCGGTTTCTACGTACAGCGGCGCAGCATACGCCAATACACCACGCCTTATGCGGCTCACGTGCTTGGCGACGTGGCTGAGGTGTCAGAGGCAGATATTGAGGACGATCCTTACTATCAGCCGGGCGACTATATAGGCAAGATGGGTGTTGAAAAGTCGTATGAAAAGCAGCTTCGAGGCGAAAAAGGTGTACAGATAATGCTGCGCGACGCACACGGCAGGATACAGGGAAGCTATATGAACGGCAAGTTAGACCGCCGTCCTATTCCGGGAAAAGACCTCACACTGAGCCTCGACATCAAGCTCCAGGCACTCGGCGAAAGACTTCTTGAGGGCAAGATTGGCAGTATAGTTGCCATTGAGCCGTCAACGGGCGAAGTGCTGTGCATGGTGTCGTCGCCTTCGTATGACCCGAGAACCGTCACCGGACGCAAGCGCGGAAAAATGCACGCAATACTCTCGCGCAACCCATGGAAACCGCTTCTCAACCGCTCTATCATGGGTATGTATCCTCCTGGCTCTACATTCAAGACCACTCAGGGACTGACTTTCCTCACCGAAGGTATAATTACTCCGAGCACTATGTTCCCGTGCCACCACGGATTCTATTGCCGCGGACTTCACGTAGGCTGCCACGGCCACGCATCTCCGCTGAATCTTATACCGGCCATAGGCACCTCGTGCAACGGCTACTTCTGCTGGGGACTCTACTATATGCTCGGCAACCGCCAGAAATACAAGAATGTTCAGGAGGCAATGAACACATGGCGCGACTATATGGTGAGCATGGGATTCGGCTACAAGCTTGGCATCGACCTCGCCGGAGAGAAACGAGGACTGATACCTAACGCACAATATTACGACAAGGCATACAACGGTTCGTGGAATGCGCTGACGGTTATCAGTATCGCAATCGGCCAGGGCGAAGTGCTACTTACACCGCTTCAGATAGCCAACCTGTGCGCAACGATAGCCAACAGGGGCTATTTCTACACACCACACGTAGTGAAAAGAGTGAAGGGCGAGCCGCTTGACGCCAAGTTTAAGGAGAAACATTACACCAAGGCAAGCCACCGTGCTTACGAATATATCGTAGCCGGAATGAGACGTGCGGTAATGGCAGGAACCTGCCGTGCAGCCAACAGAGCCGACTATGAGGTATGCGGTAAGACCGGTACGGCACAGAACCACGGTCAGGACCACTCTATATTCATGGGCTTCGCGCCTATGAACAATCCTAAGATAGCCATCGCCGTATATGTTGAGAACGGCGGTTTCGGCGCCGACTACGGTGTGCCTATCGGCGCGCTTATGATGGAACAATATATGAAGGGCAAACTCTCTCCGCAATCAGAGAAGAGAGCTAGCGACTTCCAGCACAGACGTATAAGTTATGGAGCAGCAAACAGATAAACAACCAAGTATACTGCGTTCACTCGACTGGTGGACGATAGGCATATATTTAGCTCTGCTGGCATTCGGCTGGCTGAGTGTCTGCGGTGCGAGCTACACTTACGGTGACACCGACATATTCAGTCTGAGCACACGCTCAGGCATGCAGATTGTGTGGATAGGCACGTCGATATGTCTCGGCTTTGTGCTGCTTATGCTCGACGACCGCTTTTATGACACATTCGCATACATCATTTACGCAATACTTCTTCTGCTGCTTTTCGCGACGATATTCAATCCTCACGAGATCAAAGGCTCGCGCTCATGGCTCGTATTGGGACCGCTGCGACTGCAGCCTGCCGAGTTTGCCAAGTTTGCCACAGCCCTTGCCGTGGCCAAACTGATGAGCACCTACGGCTTCAACATGCACAGATGGAAAGACATGGCTGCCGCTTTTGCGGTGGTATTGCTGCCGATGCTGTTCATCGTGGCGCAGAAGGAAACGGGTTCGGCATTGGTCTACATTGCCTTCTTCCTTATGTTCTACCGCGAGGGAATGACTGGCAGCGTGCTGTTTACGGGCGTTGCGATGGTTATCTATTTCGTTGTGGGCATACGGTATGAAGAGTCACTTATGTTCGACACAACTACGTCAATCGGTAAGTTTGCCGTGTTGCTGCTCGTACAGATATTCACCTCCGGGCTGGTTTACGTCTACTGCAAGGACAAAAGGCAGGCACTGACCATATTGGGCTATTCAATAGGAATAACTATTTTGGCACTTCTCTTTGCCGTATTCGTCATTCCTTTTGACATAGTATGGGTGCAGCTGGCCATAAGCGCCGGCGTTATGGGCTATCTGGTGTATCTTTGGCTCAACAGGCGCATAAAGCATTATCTATATATTCTGCTGTTCACAATAGGCTCAATAGCTTTCTTCTATTCAGCCGACTATGTGCTCAATAATATCATGGAGCCTCACCAAAGGGTGCGTATCAACGTGCTTCTCGGCCTTGACGAGGACCTTGCCGGAGCGGGCTACAACGTTCATCAGAGCGAGATAGCCATCGGTTCGGGCGGACTTAAAGGTAAAGGATTCTTGAACGGCACACAGACAAAGCTGAAATTTGTACCCGAACAGGACACTGACTTTATATTCTGCACCGTGGGCGAAGAGGAAGGTTTCGTAGGTTCGGCAGGCGTGCTGCTGCTGTTCCTCGCGCTGATACTGCGCCTGATAAAGATGGCTGAGCGGCAACCATTCAAGTTCGGGCGTGTCTACGGCTACTGCGTGCTTAGCATATTCCTATTCCACGTGTTCATCAACGTGGGCATGGTGCTCGGTCTTACGCCTGTAATAGGTATCCCCCTGCCCTTCTTCAGCTATGGTGGCTCGTCATTATGGGGCTTCACCATACTGCTGTTCATATTCCTGAGAATAGACGCAGGGCGCAATCTGATTAGAACATAAAACAAAGCTGGTGTGAATACATTTTGCCAACATTCGTAGAAGCGTGTTCACACCATAAATACAACAAACATAGAAAATGCGGCATCACATCAGATAATGTATGATGCCGCATTTTTATTTTATCATAAATCACCGCCTATCTGATAAATGACATGCCTATTACGCAGCATTGTAAATCAAATACAGTGGTCTGATTATCAGCACTTTATCGGTTAATGGCTTAAACATTCTGTGAATGTGTTACACAATACACAAAAACTGAAAATATTTTTCTTAAAAACTCATCACTCATCACATTCGTGCATAACGTGCTGAAACAGAAGACATTAGAGTGTGACGAGTTGAAAATTCAACTCGTCACGCCATATATCACTGACTATCAAGGCGTTAAAGGCATTTGTGACGAGTGATGAGTTTTTAAGAAAAATATTTTTGCTTTTATATGAGATTAGCAGGTTAGTTCAATAAAGCATTGACTTTGCATTGAGAAAAGGCACATTTCAACATACAAAAGCACACGTTTTACAATGCAAAAGGCCATGTTTCAGCCTATAAAAGGGCACGTTTCACAATGTAATTTGATGCCTTTTACTGTCGAAGTTATACACAACAATAAGCTTTATTTAATGTACCGCAGCCATGCCTGTTGTCGAAAAATAAAATTATTGGTGTCCGGTAAAAATTGATAGTAATCATA
>HF992653.1 GCA_000436695.1 Prevotella sp. CAG:1185
AACTTCCATTAATTCATCGTCACCTTCACTTTTTAAATATCCTGAATTATCTTCATTAAAAGTCAAAGAAAGATCATCTGTATTATAATATGCCTCATGTTGAGATAAACTGATTCCACCCTCTTCCCAATACTGATAACAACAAATCCATTCACCTAAAAGATATTTGTAAACAGATTCATTTTCAGAATTACCAACCTCACCGCTATTTATTTCTTCATCTTTATCTGTAGAACAAGCGGTATTAAATGCTATCAACATAGTGTATGCTAAAAGCATAATAAACGATTTAAACTTCATTTTCATATTATCTTATCATTATAATTATTAATATCAGTTTAACAAAAAAGCTAACAAGTCCAATATATAGATATTATTATCTATAAAATAACGCAGCAATAGTATCAAACTTTATAAATAAAAATTTTTAAAATGAGAATTCCAAATATATGCGTTTTCCTTCAAACTTTATGCATTATCATTCTTAATGCAAATATATAAGAAAAGTATTTAACATAAAAATATTTTATTATATTTTTCTCATTCTAATATAAAAAAATCAAAGTGACTTTAAATTATTAACGTCAAGGCTCTCCCAGCGCCTCAACAATCTCTTTTACCTCGGCGGGTGTCCATGTGCGCGACTTGCCGCTGCCTAGCGTCTCGAGACGGGCGGTGAGGCCGGGACTTAGGGTTATCCACTGGCGGAGCTTGCGGTAGGCGGCACCGGGAGTCAATGTGGGACAATAAAGTTGGGCTAATTCTGTGCGGCCATAGGCGCGAATCCTGAATTCAATCTGTGTCTGTGTATCTTTCATGATGTTTACGTTTTTGTTTGTTATCCTAATTTATTTTGCTTACGCAGTTCGGCTTAATCATAAAGCAACTTTTGCTGACATTATATATTATACAGCCGGACGCTTATCTTGTACAAAGATAACGCAAATCGAGAGCAGAATCATCAAGCTCGCTTGAATGTTTTGCCGAGATGCAGCTTATCTTATGCAAAGTTAACACTTCTTGAAAGAGAATGCAAATCTTAACACGCTATACTTCACATAGTTTTTTACAACAGACTGACTTTCACGCCATTACAAAGGCATCAATCAGTATTGATGTAAAAAATTAAGAACATAGACATGGTGAGTCAGCTAAAATCAAATCAAATTTGACAACAAGCAAAAAGTTGAATATTTTTTACAAGGTCAAAAAACTGAAAGGAAAATCATGGATAATGGTTAATATTTAAGTAAAAATTGTATTGATTCAAAAGTGACTGTAAGTAAAAGTATGCGTATTGATTTCAAATCATTAACCTATTGTTTACGGGTCGTAAATGGGCCACTTTTGATGCAAAAGTGGGCCGTTTTTTAGTCGTAAACCAATGTGTTTTCTGACGAAAGTGAAAAAAGAAAAGTGAAAAATCCAATTGCTGAACTACTTTATAGCAACAAGGCATATGACTTTAACTCCCGTCTCGCGAAAGTGAAAAAAGAAAAGTGAAAAATGAAAAATCCAATTGCTGAACTACTTTATTGCAACATGGCATTTGACTTTAACTCCTAGCCAACTTGTTGGCGATAACTACTTTAACTCCTTTAACTCCAGCATGAAATACAACACTGTTTTATTTCAACAAAAAAGGGCGGCCGAGAATGTCGGCTGCCCTAGAATGAAGCATTTATTACTATAATGATTAACCACAAATCCACATTAAGACTAAATCTCGGCAAACGCCTTTTTGAGACGTCCGATGAAATCGTCGGCCATGGATTTGGTGAAGCACAGGGGCGGAAGAAGACGGAGAATGTTTGTTGAGGCACAGCCCGTGAAGCAGTGCTGGGTGTAAACAAGATTCTGACGCAACGCCTTGTGAGGTATGTCGAGGTCGATACCTATCATGAGGCCACGGCCACGCACCTCCTTGATGTGAGGCTCCTCTGCCTGAAGTTCCTTCAGTTTGGCTATAAGATATTCGCCTGCCTCATGCGCATTGTCTACAAGATGCTCGCTCTCCATAACATCGAGCACGGCAAGAGCAGCAGCACACGCCAGATGGTTACCGCCAAAGGTTGTTCCGAGCTGTCCGTATTCGGGCTTGAAGTCGGGCGAGATAAGTACGGCACCCATGGGGAAGCCGTTGCCTATGCCTTTGGCCACGGTGATAAGGTCGGGACGTATGCCGAGCCACTGATGCGCGAAGAACTTGCCCGAACGGCCGTAGCCACACTGTATCTCGTCGCATATCAGAACAGCACCGTATTTTTTGCAGGCTGCCTGAAGTCCCTTGGCAAACTCCTCAGTGGCAAGCTTTATGCCGCCCACGCCCTGTATGCACTCAATGATGCAGGCGCAGACGTCGCCCTTAACCAGTTCGCGCTCCCATGCCTCAAGGTCGTTAAGGGGAAGATAAGTTACGTGATTGTTGGCATTGATGGGCGCGATAATCTTAGGATTGTCTGTCGCTTCAACGGCAAGCGAGGTGCGTCCGTGGAACGCCTTTGAGGCAGACAGCACACGCGTGCGTCCCGTCTTAAACGAAGCCAGCTTCAGCGCGTTCTCGTTAGCCTCGGCTCCGCTGTTGATCAAGAACAGCTGATAGTCGTCGTAGCCGCACGCCTTGCCAAGTCTTTCGGCAAGCTGACGCTGCAGCGTGTTAACAACCGAGTTGCTGTAGAAGCCGAGGGCATTGAGCTGCTCAGTGAGTTTCTCTACATAATGCGGATGGCAGTGGCCAATGCTTATAACGGCATGACCGCCGTAAAGGTCGAGATACTCCTGTCCCTTGTCGTCCCAAACAGAACAGCCACGACCTTTTACTATGTTAATGTCGAATAATGGATAAACGTCGAATAAAGTCATTTCAATTAAGTTAAAAGTGAAAAGAGAAAAGTGAAAAATCCATTTGCCATATTGGAATATATTATTTACAGGCAGACAAGGCTATTCACTTTACCTAATCACTGTAGTTTATTATTACGTTGAAAAGTGAAAAATCCATTTGCCATGTTGGAATATATTATTTACAGGCAGACAAGGCTATTCACTTTACCTAATCACTGTAGTTTATTATTACGTTGTTTAGCAGTTTTAACTGAAGTTATCAACATGGCGAGAAGCTCCCTGCAATCAGAAATGATGCTTTGAGCTTCCTTCTCGCCAATATAAGAAGTATCACGGAGAAGATTAAGCCAATAAAGTGTTTCATTACATTCCTTCAAAGCTATTGACAATTTGTTGATAAAGTCAGATGCGCTTTGAGCATATTCGGCTTCTCTCACCAATGCTCCAATTGCCGTACCAGAGCGAAGCACTTGATTGGTAAGCGCATATTCCTTGGCAGAACATTTGATATACTTCACCATATTGACTATCCGTATCGAAAATTCATAACTTTTCCGATGTAAAGGTGAATCGCTACGGTTATATTCGTTTATTATTTTAGTACCCATGTCCATTATGTGAATTAAGCTATTGAATTGACTAACGTCGAACGTTGTTTCTTCACTCTTCGTTCTTCACTCTTCACTTAAAAAGCCGTTGGCTTTAATCTTAGTCCTTCTGTCTCGTCAATTCCGAACATGATGTTCATGTTCTGAACGGCCTGACCTACAGCACCTTTAAGGAGATTGTCTATGCATGAAGTGATGAGAAGTTTGTTGCCGAATTTATCGCAGTGAACGAGGCACTTGTTAGTGTTTACGACCTGCTTCAGGTCGATGGCCTTATCGACATAATGAGTGAACGGGGTGTCCTTGTAGAACGACTTGTAGCCTTCTATTATCTCATCAGCCGGGGCGTCGGTCTTCACTACGCAAGTGGCGAAGATGCCGCGGGCGAAGTCGCCGCGATAAGGAATGAAGTCGATGTCGGCATCGAGCGAGCCTTGCACCTGCGTGAGGCTCTGCCTAATCTCGGGCACGTGCTGATGACTGAACGGCTTGTATATGCTCAGGTTGTTGTTGCGCCAGCTGAAATGCGTTGTCGCGCCGGGCTTCTGTCCTGCACCTGTGCTGCCCGTAATGGCATTAACGGCCACGTCGTCGTTGATAAGTTTCATGGCGGCGGCAGGCAACAGACCGAGTTGTATGCAGGTTGCGAAGCATCCGGGGTTAGCCACATGATTGGCCTTGGCTATCTTGTCGCGGTTGATTTCTGGCAGACCATAAACATAATCGTTGCCCGGCTCAGCCAGACGGAAGTCCTGCGCGAGGTCTATTATTTTTACGTTGGCCGGTATGTTGTGCTCCTGAAGAAACTGACGGCTCTTGCCGTGACCGAAACAGAAGAACACAACATCCACCTTATCAAACGGCATATCCGACGTGAAGCACATATCCGTGTCGCCGTAAAGTCCTTCGTGAACATCCGTAACAGGATTGCCGGCGTTGCTCTCGCTGTTGGCAAACACAATCTCTGCCTGCGGATGATTTATCAATAATCTTATAAGTTCGCCGCCAGTGTATCCGGCGGCACCAAGTATTCCGATTTTTATCATTTTATATAGGAGTTAAAGGGAGTTAAGGAGAAGTTCCTTGAGCATAGCGAAAAAAGACAAATGATTTTTTATTTAGGAGTTAAAGGAGTTAGAGGAGTTATCGCCAACAAGTTGGCTAGGAGTTAAAGTCAAATGTCTTATTGGTATAAATAAAGAGCCAACGGTCTGTGAAGCTAAATTCAATCTGCTTACTTCCTATTTTATTAATAGGTATGAGTTTCGGATCACAGATCCTGATACTTTATGCTGTCGGATTGCAAATCCGACAGAACAATAGCTTTGTGGCTTTATTGTCGTTATAGAGCAACACGGCATTTGGATTTTTCACTCTTCAATTTTCATTTTAACTCAATTGAATTCTTCACTCTTCGTTCTTCACTCTTCACTTAAAAATAACTATCTTTCCTCGTCCTCGTGTATTCCGTAATAAACTCTCAATGGCGTGCTCAGCACCTTGATGAAGCCCTTGGCCTCTTCGGCTGTCCAGCCGTGCTGCATCTCGCCGTACTCGCCTAACTTTGACTTGAGCAGATCGTCGGGCGTATCAACACCTACGCACTCGAAACCTAACGGACGGAGCTTCAGTATGGCCGTACCGTTTACGTTGCGCTGACTGCTGGTGAGCATAGCCTCGATGTCGGGCATTACAGGCTCAAGATACTGACTCTCGTGCAGGAACATTCCGTACCAGTTGCCCACCTGGTCTTTCCAGTACTGCTGCCATTTGCTCAACGTATATTTCTCTAGCATGCGGTGAGCCTCTATTATCAGTTTCGGAGCTGCAGCCTCAAAACCTACACGACCAGACAAATGACTTTTTGGGTAGTTAAAGGAGTTAAAGTCAAATGTCTTGTTGGTATTATCTACTTACTTGCATTTGGATTTTTCACTTTTCACTTTTCATTTTTCACTTAACTTGTACCAACAAGACTAATGTGCCGGCAGATTTGCACGAGTTGTTGAGCGCAGCGAAAAATCTGCCGGAATAGAGTATAAGGAACCAACGGTCAGCGTAGCTAATTTCAATCCGCTTACTTCCTATTTTAGATTATTAGGTAAGAATTTCGGAATTGCGGATCACAGATCCTAATATTTAATGCTGTCGGATAACATATCCGACAGGACATTAGCCTTGTTGTTTCCTATGACATAGGAGGAGTTAAAGTCAAATGTCTGATTAAAAAAATAAGCGGAAATCCTTTTTTTACTAAAGGAAATCCGCTTGTTTTTCTGTGTGATCCCGTTGGGATTCAAACCCAAGACCTTCAGAACCGGAATCTGACGCTCTATTCAGCTAAGCTACGGGACCATTGAGGCTTGACTTAATGCACGGCTCATGCCCGAATGACGCATGGGGATGCGATGCAAGCATGTGCAAAGGTAATATATTTTTTTCGATTTATGTGTCTGTTGCCGTATAATTTATTTAAAAAAGACAATGGCGGCAGACGGGTGAGGACGAGAAACGGGGAAGGAGACTGGCGCGAGGACTGAATGTGACGCAGGCAAAGGGAACGGAGACGACTGATGAGGCAGACACGAAAACGAAACCGAATGACAGTGTCAGAGCCGCGGCGCGGACAATGGGCTGTCAGCCGGTTTCGTTCTTAGAGAACCATGATTAGTGATGTTCATGGCAACACTGCAATTATGACATGCCCGCCACCGTGACGCCTAAAGGTGGAGCAGGGTGGGCGGCAGGGCAGCTATGCACAGAGAGTTACAGCCGTTCGAGCTGTACGGTGAAGTGGCGCATGAGCGGTGCTTCCCACGCTATTCTTACGCCGCGTGTAATCTCAGCCCTGCGGTCGTAGACATTCTTCAGTGCGGCAGCTATCACTGCTATATGGTTGTCGGTGTAGACGCGTCGCGGAATGGCAAGGCGCAGCAGGTCGAGGCCTGTAAAGCGGTTTTCGCGTGTAACGGGGTCGCGGTCGGCAAGCAGATAACCTATCTCGCATCCGCGTATGCCTGCCTCGAGATAAAGCTCAATGGTGAGCGTCTGTGCGGGAAACTCCTCTTTGGGCACATGAGTTAACACCTTGGGCGCGTCGATGAAGATGGCATGTCCGCCGGCGGGGCGCTGGTAAGGAATGCCGTATTCGTCGAGCAGTCGCGCGAGCAGCTGCACCTGACGGATGCGTGTGTCGAGATTGTCAAACTCGGTGTTCTCGTCGAGTCCAATAGCCAGCGCGTTCATGTCGCGTCCGTTCATGCCTCCGTAGGTGAGGTAGCCCTCAAACTGAACGCAGTAGCCCTTGGCTCCGTCGTACCAGTCTTGTCTGTGGGTTGCTATAAATCCGCCCATGTTTACCAGTCCGTCCTTCTTTGCGCTCATGGTCATGCCGTCGGCAAGAGCGAACATCTCGCGTGTAATCTCCTTTATGGTCTTGTCGGCATATCCCTTTTCGCGTGTCTTGATGAAGTAGGCATTCTCGGCAAATCGTGCAGAGTCGAACACCACGGGCTTGCCGTATTTGTCGGCAACGGCGCGCACCTGTCTCAGGTTCTCCATCGACACGGGCTGTCCTCCCGCCGTGTTGTTGGTTATGGTTACGATGATGAACGGTATGCGGTCGGCGTGCTCCTTGAGCGCGTTTTCAAGTTTCACGGGGTCGACGTTGCCCTTGAACGGCACCTCGAGCTGAGTGTCCTTAGCCTCGTCAACGGTGCAGTCGAGCGCGATGGCCTTGCGCCCCTCGATGTGTCCTTTTGTGGTGTCGAAGTGAGAGTTGCCCGGCACGATGTCGCCTTCGTGAACGAGATAAGAGAAGAGAACGTTCTCGGCGGCGCGTCCCTGATGAGTAGGTATTACATACTCAAAGCCCGTGAGCCTCTGTATGGTGTCTTTCAGCCTGAAGAAAGAGTCGGCTCCGGCGTAGCTCTCGTCGCCCGTCATTATTCCGGCCCACTGGCGGTCGCTCATGGCGCCCGTGCCCGAGTCGGTGAGCAGGTCGATATACACCTGATTGGCTTTCAGTTGAAACACGTTATAGTGAGCCTCCTTAATCCACTGCTCGCGTTCTTCGCGTGTGCTTTTGCGTATAGGCTCCACCATCTTTATTTTCCAAGATTCTGCAAATGGTAATTCCATAGTTTACTTAAGATTTTAAAGTTTCAGCGCCAAATTTAGTAAAAAACCTTGATGATGCAATGACGTTTTCAGCAGTTTTTTCATTATTTATGTTTTGTTGTAACCGGGCACACATTTGCCGTATTTATGTGTCATGATTTTTTATGCCTGAGCACACCGGTTTGTGGTAAAGAGTAAGGACAAGAAGTATTGCGCTATTGAAAATCAATATGCAACGGATGTTAAACAGAATGTGCTTTTACATTAAAAAGCATTACCTTTGTAGCCGGGCATGGTGCGGCGGGCTGCACATTACGCCTTAAATGAACAGCGACAGGCAGGATGGCGTCAAGGCGACACGGCAGGCTGTCTGATGTGAGATAAAGGGATGTTGCCGCGGGCTCCGCCTGCATTTATCGCCCGGCGTGCCCGATGCCAGGCTCATACGCTGCGGCTATGGCCAGGCAAACGACTACTGTTTACGTGAGCCACGTAGACCCGTAGCTGCTTATGCCGTAATATATCAATCACGGAGGAACGGAGTATCAACATGGGTATGTGAAAGAATAATACTTAATGAAGCTCTGTTTCTTCTGTTATATAAAATAAAAGTTATGAATCAAGACAACAATAAGGAAATGTTTCCAATAGTTGATGAGGAAGGAAACATCATCGGTGCCGCCACGCGCGGCGAGTGCCACAACGGCAGCAAGCTGCTGCATCCCGTAGTGCATCTGCACGTGTTCAACTCGCGCGGCGAACTTTATCTGCAAAAGCGTCCCGAATGGAAGGACATACAGCCGGGCAAGTGGGATACGGCTGTGGGCGGCCATGTTGATTTGGGCGAGAGTGTGGAGCATGCCCTGCGCCGCGAGGTACGCGAGGAGTTGGGAATTACCGACTTTACCCCACAACAGGTTACGCGTTATGTGTTTGAATCGGCGCGCGAGCGCGAGCTGGTATTCGCCTATAAGACGGTGTACGACGGACCCGTTACTCCCAGCGACGAGCTGGACGGCGGCCGCTTCTGGCCCGTGGAAGAAATACGTGACAATCTGGGCAAGGGAATATTTACACCCAACTTTGAGGGAGAAGTGGAGAAGGTGCTTTAACCCCGATCGGCGATTAGACCGCACATCGTATTATGGATTTTGAACATTCATGCTTTCAGCCCGTCTCTTCGTGTCATGATTTTTTACGCCTGAGCGTATCGGCTGATGGTAAAAAGTAAGGACAAAAAGTTTTTGCGTTCTGGAAAATCAATGTGTAACGGATGTTAAATATAATGCGCTTTCGGCATTAATATATTAACATACGTTCACGTTATTCCTCAAAAATCATCCTGTTCTGATGCCTTTGGGCAATTAAATCAGTGCTTTTTGCCTCATGAAATGCCCACTTTCGTGCAGTAAACCTATGACTTTTGAGTGGTAAATGGCCGAGTTATATTTTTTAACAAATGCAGATTTTCCATTAAAATGCGCTAAATGGCTGTGTGTCAGGTATTTAATGAAACAACCGAGATTTTGGCATTTTTTAGGCAGAAAGACGGATTTGCAGCGGCAACGGCAGTTCTGAGAGCGTTAAACGTTCGCGGAAGTTCTGAAAAATTTACAAAACTGTTGCCGCGTTTTTATAGCTTGTTCGTGTCGGGTGTGCAGGCTTGCGGCTGGTTAGGTTGAGGCTGACAGAGTGAAGATACAAAAAAAACTGCGGCAAAAGCAGTGACTTAACGTTAAGCACAGCCTTGGCCGCAGTGTATATGATAATAAGATGTATTGCCGTTTTAGCGGTAAGATTTTTCGTAGATAGCCAGAATCTCGTCGTCGCTCAGCATGCGCGGGTCGAGCTGGAAGAGGCCTCCCATAGTATCTTTAGCGTTCTGAACCATCTTGGGCAGGTCTTCTTTCTTCAGTCCCCAGTCGCTCAGCTTCAGGTCGTCCACCTTACATGCCTTCTGCATCTTTACAAGAGCGTCGATAAAATCAGACGGACGCTTGCTCGGTTCCATGGTCATGGCTTCTGCCATCTTCATGTATCTCTTCATGCTGTCGTTGCGGAAGGTCTCAAAATAAGCCTGCGACAGACAGATAAGTCCGGCTCCGTGAGGCAGTTCGGGATAGAATGCGCTCATGGCATGCTCCATAGAGTGTTCAGAAGTGCAGCTTGAGGTAGACTCAACCATGCCTGCCAGGGTGCTTGCCCATGCCACCTTGGTTCTTGCCTTGAGGTTGTGGCCGTCGGCAACGGCAACGGGCAGATACTTGTAGATAAGCCTTATGGCCTCGATAGCGTAAAGGTCGCTTATCGGAGTGGCGCAGTTGGCAATGTAGCCTTCGGCAGCATGGAAGAACGCGTCGAAGCCCTGATAAGCCGTGAGACGGGGCGGAATGCTGAGCATAAGCTCAGGATCGACAATAGACATTGTAGGGAACGTGAGCTTGCATCCGAAGCCAATCTTCTCGTGAGCCGTCTCGTGAGTGATCACAGTCCACGGATCCATTTCGGTGCCAGTGCCTGCCGTAGTAGGTATGGCGATTATCGGCAGAGCCTTCTCCACGGGTTTGTTCTTGCCAGTTCCGCCTGCAACATAGTCCCAGTAGTCGCCTTCGTTGCATGCCATTACGGCAATACTCTTGGCAGAGTCGATAGAGCTTCCGCCTCCAAGGCCTATCACGAAGTCGCACTTCTCGTCGCGGCATATCGCGGCAGCCTCCATGACATGCTGCTTGATTGGGTTAGGCAGGATTTTGTCGAAAACTACACTCTCGATATTGTTCTCTTTAAGATAGCCAACCACTTTATCTAAATAGCCATACTTCTTCATGGAAGTTCCGCCGGAGATAACAATCAACGCTTTTTTGCCCGGCATTGTCTCGGTTGCCAGTTTCTTGAGTTCGCCGCATCCGAACAGCAATTTTGTCGGGATGTGCAGATTAAATACAAGGTTCTTGTTCATGATCGTATCAATTTAAAGTTTTCGAAAAACAAATATATGAAATTTGTAACAAATAAACGAATAAACAGGGATATATTTTAAGTTGTCCGGGCAAAAACATCAAATCTGAAGTGATATGTAATAATTTATAGCCGATTGCCGGCCGGTGGCTTTATCCGTATATCTTACAGATATGTATGTTTCGTCGGTCAGTATGCTGTGTCAGGCTGTGCTGGCATTCAGTGGCTGCACAGCCTTGACGCCGTACCTTGTTTCAGTATATGCTGACGTATGTCACTTGCGCTTCATCACGCTGTTGACTACCCTGACAGACGACACCAGCTTGCCGGTAGACGTGAACACGTCGACATTCCACACGTGCGACGAGCGCCCTTTATGCACAATAGTGCCCACGGCGCGCACCGTGTCGCCCTCGTGAGCCGACGATATGTGGTTGCCGCTTACCTGCATGCCTACAACATATTCGTCTGGATTGCATATTATCATAGAGCCGAATCCTGCCACCGTCTCGGCGAGAGCCAGCGTTGCGCCGCCATGAAGAATGCCGAAAGGCTGGCGGTTGCGGTGGTCAACGGGCATGGTTGCCTCCACTCTGTCGCGCGAGGCGTAGGTGTATTGTATGCCGAGATTGCCCATCAGTGTTGACTTAGACTGCTCGTTGAGCTTGTCGAGCGGTATCTCGCTCGGCCTTACTTCAGACAGGAATGCTTTTTCAACGGCTACTGCCACGCCGTCTTCGTTGTTAGAGAGCGTGATATAGTCGGCACACCTCTTGACAGAACCGGGCGCGTTGCCCATGGCTATGCCCAGACTTGCCAGCTGCAGCATGGTTACATCAGCCACTCCGTCGCCGAAGACCACAATCTCGTCGGTCTTTATCCCCTCCATTTCCATAACGGCGGCAAGTGTGTTAGCCTTGTTTACGCGGCAGCCAACAACCTCGAGGAAGAACGGTTCAGAGCGGAACACGTCGAGCACTCCGTCGAGACGTCGCTTCCAGTGGTTCTCCAGTCCTACGAGAGCCTCTTCGTCGTCGCTCACAAGCATACATTTGCACGGAATAAAGTCGATGGCTATTGAAAAATGTTCTTCATAGACAATCCTCATGCCGTTGAGTTTGGCTTCGGCCTTGATGTGCGGATTGTCGGGCATGTTGGTCACTATGCAGTCTTCGTTGTACGTCATAATGCCAAAGCCGTTCTTGTTGGCTTTCTTTTCGAGATAAGGAATAAGTTCGGGATTGATGCGCCGCTCAAAGATAGTGGCGCCGTCGGCGGCCCTTATCACCCGTCCGCCGTTATACGACATGACGTATCCGTTGTAGGTGTCAAGCTCAAGTTCCTTGCCCAATGCCAGCAGTCCGTAGGTAGGACGGCCCGAAGCCAGCATTATGCGTACACCCATCTGTTGAACCTTGCGCAGTGTTGCCAGCGTGCGCTTGCTTATCTCCTTATTGTCGTTTAACAGCGTTCCGTCAACGTCAAGAACGAGCATCTTATATTTCATAGCTCTAAGTTTTAAGGGTTATGTAGAACCGCCAACGTTGCAGTCGCGGCCTATGCCGTAGGCTGCACCTATCTCCTCAATCTTCTGTATTGCCTTAACCTTGTCGTCGTATTTTTCACCATTGACGGCAACTATTTCTCCCTTCTTGAACTCTATGCGCAGCTCGCTCTCGTCGTTGCGTGCAACATGCTTCAGGTAAGCCTCCTCGGGCAGTCCCTTTGAAGAGTCGAGAATCTCGCCGCCACAGATGCTCGTGCCCCAGATGCCAACATTGTAAGAGTATTTAAGTTTGGTAAAGTCGGCAAAATATCCGTGAGCGTTAAGATAGTCGACCTCCTCCTTACGCGACAGGGCATGGTCGCGTGTAAGCGTAATAATCTCAACACCCGGAGCCATAACGAGGAACGTCATGTCGAAACGTATCTGATCGTTGCCCGCTCCCGTTGAACCGTGAGCAATGGCGTCGGCACCAATCTGTTTTGCGTAGCGTGCAATGGCTATGGCCTGGAAAATACGCTCTGACGACACTGATATGGGATAACAGTTGTTGCGGAGCACATTGCCGAAAATCATATATTTCAGACTTTTCTCATAATATTCGTGTGTAACGTCGAGCGTGACATACTCCTTTGCGCCCAGCTTATAGGCGTTTTCCTCGTTCTGCTTGAGCTGCTCGTCGCTGAATCCGCCTGTGTTGGCGCATGCAGCATAGACTTCATAGCCCATGTCGTGCGATAGTTTCATCACTGTGTAAGAGGTGTCGAGTCCACCTGAAAATGCCACAACTACTTTTTTCTTGTCTGCCATAACAAATATGTTTTTTTAATCAGTTTCCAATTCTTTTAATTCTCTCAATAACGTTTGCGGGCAACTCTATCGGAGTTTTTTCGCCCTGATGTTCAGCCGGGTCGTAAAGCATGCCTGTGCAGATGCAGTAACGGCGGCCAGTGCGCTTAAGCACGTCAACATTAATACAGCCCTCGCATCCGCGCCAGAAAGCCTCATCGTCGGTAAGGTCGGCAAAGGTTACGGGCAGATAGCCGAGCTGCGTGTTCATGCGCATCACGGCCGAACCGCTCGTCAAGCTGAAAATCTTGGCATCGGGCCAGCGTGTGCGTGCCAGCGTGAAGGTCATGTCCTTTATGCGCTTCGACACACCCATGCCCCTGTAATCAGGGTGAACGATAAGTCCCGAAGTGGTTACATAATGCTTGTTGCCCCATGTCTCAATATAGCTGAAGCCTACAAAATTGCCGTCACAAAGGGCAATGACGGCCTTGGCCTCTTTCATCTTGGTTGCCAAATATTCGTGAGATCTCTTGGCAATACCCGTACCGCGCACCCTGGCAGCCGCTGCCATCGTATCGAGAATAGTGTCAACATATTTCTCGTGTGACGCATCTGCCACCATCACTTCAATCTCTTTCATCACTATAACGTTTCAGCCGGAAAGGATGTCAAGCCCCGCCTGAACCTACAGAGGCACAGGTAAAAGCCGGACACAACCGGCGTTCATATATTGTTTTTTATTTATTTTTTCTGTTTATCCTAACACCTAGTCTGCCGCTATTTTATATCAGGAATAACATTTCTGAGTTCATCGACAATTTCTTCATGCCTTACGCCCTCCTTTATTACGATAAATATGGTGTCGTCGCCGGCAATGGTGCCCAGAATAATAGGTATGCCGCTGTTGTCGATATTGTAAGCCAGACTGCTCGCATACCCCGGACGTGTCTTGATGACGCCCATGTTACCCGAAAAATTGATAGACATGAAACCCGACGTGAGCAGCATCTCGGCAGCCGTTTTGGGACTTGCCACACGCTTATACATGGTTTCGTTGGGCAACACATAAAAGTATTTTCCGCCCAGGCTGGTGGCCTTCGCCACTTTAAGCTGCTTCATGTCGCGGCTCAGCGTTGCCTGCGTAACCTTGTAACCTTCTTTCTCAAGAGCCTTGAGCACCTCGTCCTGACAACACAGTTCCTGACTTGATATCAGCATGCGCAAGGTCTGTAATCTGCTGTTCTTAGATTTCATTGACTTGTATATTTATTCGTTATGAGTGCAAATATACATATTTTTATGAATATACACAAATAATACTGCATAAAAATACAATATTAAAGGAATAAAATGAATAAATATTCACCACATACAAAAAAAGCGGCATCCGGTAAGTGCCGGACGCCGCTTTAATATAGTTTTAAAAGTAGATATGCTTACTTAATTGCAATCTTCTTGCCGTTAACGATATACAGGCCCTTTGTCAGACCATTGGCAAACTCGCCGGCCTTGCGAACCATAACACCGTCAACTGAATAAACGTTGCCTTTGAGAAGACCGTTTTCTGAAACAATACCGTTGATACCGAGAGTTTCGTCAACCTCATATGCAGGGTCACCAAGCGGATTGAACCAGTATTCGCCGTTGCCTACGTTCTGGATGATACCTCTGATGTAATTCAGGTTGCCAAGAACTACCATACGGTAATCGTCATCGTATTTCATCTTCTGGTATGTGTCGATAAGAGTTACCTTGCTGTCGCCCTGAACTATGCTGTAGGTGTAAGATGCCTCATCGTAAACCATCTCAACGTTCTGGAACTCTACGAAACGGCTGTCGTTGGCTTCGGTGCAAGCCTCTGATATTGTCATCACTGTAGGAGTTATCTCGGCCTCTGTTGCCTCGATTTCTGACTCGGCTGTCTTGTCGCTTGTTGAAATTCCAACTGTACCGAAGCCGTCGTTGACATAGGTGCAATACAGATAGCCGTTCAATACCTTGCCGGCACTGCCGAAGGCATCGGGAAGAACATCGGCGATGCCCGGATCAAACATGCTGCTTACAAGGCTGATGGCGCCTGACTCGTCCTCGATTATTATCGTACTGCCGCGCATACCCATCTCATGTACTGTTACCTTGGTGTTGTTCAAGGCAAGTTTAACGCTTGTACCGTCTGACAGAGTCTTCAGACCGGCGATGTTTGCAACCTCTGTCACTGTTGCCTCTGCCTCATATGCAGGATCACCAAGCGGATTGAACCAGTATTCGCCGTTGCCCACGTTCTGGATGATACCTCTGATGTAATTCAGATTACCAAGAACCACCATACGGTAATCGTCATCGTACTTCATCTTCTGATATGTGTCGATAAGAGTTACCTTGCTGTCGCCCTGGACGATGCTGTAGGTGTAAGATGCCTCATCGTAAACCATCTCTACGTTCTGGAACTCTACGAAACGGCTGTCGTTGGCTTCGGTGCAAGCCTCTGATATTGTCATCACCGTAGGAGCAATCTCGGTCTCGGTTGCCTCGATTTCCGACTCGGCGGTCTTGTCGCTTGTTGAAATTCCAACTGTACCGAAGCCGTCGTTGACATAGGTGCAATACAGATAGCCGTTCAATACCTTGCCGGCACTGCCGAAGGCATCGGGAAGAACATCAGCGATGCCCGGGTCGAACATGCTGCTTACAAGGCTGATGGCGCCTGACTCGTCCTCGATTATTATCGTACTGCCGCGCATACCCATCTCATGTACTGTTACCTTGGTGTTGTTCAAGGCAAGTTTAACGCTTGTGCCGTCTGACAGAGTCTTCAGACCGGCGATGTTAGCCACCTCTGTCTCTGCAGATGCAGCATCTGAAACAGTTGCGCTTATTGATGTAATTCTGCATTGAGTCTCAACTGTAAATACAACAGTTTCGGCTTCACCTGTCCAAGTCTGACCGTCAAGAGTTCCATTATCAGCAGTTACACCTCCCCATTTATCTGACTTAACAAATTCAATTTTGTTCAGCACCTTGCCTGCAGCAGCCTTAACCGTAATAGTTCCGTTATAAACACGAAGTTCTGTTCCATTTTTTGTCTCCCAGAAACGGTTAGGCGTGTTATCTTTAACCTTCGGAGATATAGTTACAGAAAAATTCTCAGCCACTAAGGTTGTGTCCTCTGTTATGTCTCCTGCAGTAGAGGTATTTGAAGACGTTTCAACATCAAGTGTAGCGATGTCGATGGTTTCTGTTGCCGTAGCTTCGGCAGCAGCGGCATTAACCTCGGCAACTGATGCCGGATTTGCCATTAATTTTTTTGCCGACACACTGTGACTAAAGCCAAAAAGCAATACTGCACCGACAAAAGCTGTGAGTAATTTTTTATTCATATATTGTTTGTTTGATTCATTTACGCCATCGGTCCGTTGGCGCCAATTATTATTAAATTCGCCATTTCCACTGCTGCGGGCCGTTAAATTCTTCCAGTCTTAGTGGTAAGAACAGCAGTGAAGTATTATCACATATTACGCTATTTCTTTTTCATTTTTATATTATAATTGTATTTTTATTAATTATTAGTTATATTTTTTGCCTTCTAAATTACAAAAATTTTACTAATAGATAAAGAAATATTATCTATTTAACATTTCTTTATTAGTCCAAAATTCGTATAAATAAGTCGGTTCTTCTTTAAATCAGAGATTCTGTACATAATTATTTTATCGACAAATTAAAACATTATACACACAAAACCGTACACAAGCGCTATAATAAAAATAAAATATAATTATGCAACAAGTATTTATTCAACAGACAAAAATCAATCTTCAACAACAAAAACGAAATGAATCAGACACAAATACTTTGAATAAAAGCACAAAAAAACGGCAGGCTCAACATCATCAAAATCAGACAATGATGTGAGCCTGCCGCTTATTATATTACTAAAAAATATTACTCTCTGCTGTTTCCAAATATTCTAAGAAGATAAAGGAAGAGGTTGATAAAGTCGAGATATAATGAGAGAGAACCTAAAAGAGCTATCTTCTGTGTCTCTTCATTTACATCATCTGCCATGATAAGCATCTGCTTTATCTTCTGAGTGTCATAAGCCGTAAGACCTACAAAGATGAGTACGCCGACATAACTAAGGATCAGACTGAAACCGCCGCTCTTAAGCAAGAAGGCATTAACCAAAGTAGCTATGATAAGGCCTATAAGAGCCATCATGAGAATCTTGCCCAATGAAGACAGGTCGGCCTTTGTGAAATAGCCTATCAGCGCCATCACAGCAAACGTTCCGGCTGTGATAAAGAACACGCTGGCTATCGACTGCATTGTGTAAACCAACAGAATCATCGACAGCGTGGCACCGTTAAGAGCCGAATAAAG
Source organism: Prevotella sp. CAG:1185 (assembly GCA_000436695.1). Lineage (GTDB taxonomy): Bacteria > Bacteroidota > Bacteroidia > Bacteroidales > Bacteroidaceae > Prevotella. The sequence continues at coordinate 17,206 of HF992653.1, forward strand.
GATAAACAGCATTGTAGCCGTGGTCAGTGACAAGCGATTAATGCGAGCCGATACAGTCCAAACCAATGCCAATTCGGCTATAAGCAGGCCCCAAAATAGTATTTTGTTTGAAATCAAGGCCGTAATTATGCCCGGACTTGAAGCCACACCATAGGCAACAAAGCCTGTGATGACAAGAGCCAAGGTCATCCAAACGTAAACTTTACGCATTAGTGACGGAAAAGCCACCGATGCAATGTTTTCTTTTTCGCGTATGAGATCATACAATCTTTCTTCGTTCATTTTCTTTTTGTTTTTGTTGTTTTAATTATTTTCGCTTTATTTACAAACATCCGAGCCTGCAATCAAGGCATGTATGTTATGCAAACATAAGCAAAAAAAGCGACATTTACCCTTGTTTTAATAAAAATCATTGATTATTCACAATAATTCTGTATAAAACCGACATTATGACAGAGCTAAGTCAAAGAAAGCATGACATTTAGAGCATATTCAGGCATCCATCTTCTTAAAAGCCACACACCCAATCATGACAGGCTGACTTATTTCTGTGCCACAGGCTTTTATGATGGCATGTGGTACACGCGGAAAAGCTGCAGAGAGCAGTCTGTCTATCTCTTCATAATCAGAGAAATCACGCACATAGACAATAAAGCAGCGCACATCATTCATCGCCACGCCATAATTTTTAAGTCTTACTCCAATATTTCCAAGAATCATTCCTGCATATTGGCTCATGTCAAGCTGACTCGGGTCGGCGTCTTCAGTCGAAGGCAATACAAATGCCGGAAGGTCTACTAGCACAGAGTCATTGCTCTTAATGGCCATAATTGAATTGCAGAAATTACATGAAGCATCTTTATTCCCGGCACAGTCTTCAGTATTAAGCGCAACGACAGGTTCGAACGATTCATCATAAATAATATAATCGAGCGCAACTACAGCACTTTCAACTTGTGATGAGCCTTCAACACATGTAACAGTAATACGCAGATTATCCTGATTAAGGCCATATTGCGTAAAGACATTGTCAAGTGCTTTATTTACGGCATCCTTACTGTCTGTAGGATTGGCTACATAAAGCCATACACGAAGCGAGGCAAACCGGCGCAACTGTCCGTTGTCCAATAAATTATCAACAAACTTACTAAACAGCACAACGGCCTGTCCATAAACGTCAGTCCCGTCTGCTTCGTTCTTATTCAGACGCACGCTGCAAATCGGAGTTGTGTCTGCGGTATCAGATGTGCAGACGAGCAATGAAACCTTTGAACCGTCAAGAGGTGGCTGACCTATGACAGAACACGGCACCTGTGAAAGATAATCCTGCCACAACTGCGACTCGAGCAATGCGGAATACTGATTGCAGATATCACTGAGAAACACCTTGACATAAACCAAATGGCGATTTTCAAGATTCTCCATATCCACATAATCGCCTGTCTTCATATATAGATGGCACAGACGTTCCCAAAATGAGCCTCTGCAAGTGGCAGACAGCACGGCATATTTTTCCATAAATAAATTTTCTTTTTTAGGCGCAAAAATAATGCATTAAAGTTTATTTCAAGCTCAAACGCCGTTTTTATTACACACTTGACGCTAAATATGACAACTTTTACAGAAGAAATAAACAAGCTGACATCAAAAAAGAAGCGTCAACAGCGGTATCGTAACCACAGAAAGAATGGTTGTTATCAGTGTTCCTTCAACCATCTCGCTCTCGTCACGTCCGTATTTAAGACAGAACATCGTACCGTATGAAGCCACAGGCATGCCAATCAATACCGTGTTTATGCGGTTTATGGTTTCGTCAACACCACATAGACGTAACAGGAAATAAACGGCCACAGGAATTATCAGCAGCCTCAACGCCGCCATGATATAGACAGAAGCCGTACCAAGAATATGACGCAAATCCATCTGTGCCATAGACGAACCGATAACCAGTAACGCACCGGGAACTGTTATTCCGCCTAAAAGATTAAATGGCTCAGACACTACTCTCGGCATTTTGTCGATACCAAGAGCAACGATTATTATAGATATGTAAGAAGCTACCATCGCCGGACAATAAAGTGTACGGACATTGAAACGATGGCCGTCGGTACTGCCCAATACAAACGACAGGCCGATAATGAAAATGAAAAGTGTGTTTGGTATGTTGAGCAGACTGGCATAAAATACGGCCTGGCTGCCAAAGATTGACGCGACAATGGGATAGCCGATGAAACCAACGTTACCGAACATCAGCATAAAACTGTACATTCCGCGATAGTCTACTTTGCGTACAAAATAACGCGGAAGGAAATAGGCTATCACAAACAGCAGAACATAGGTAATAACACCTACGCCAATTAACGGCAATATCATACCACGATCGGGAAAGACGTCGCCCATTACTGAAGAGATTATAAGACAGGGACAAGAAACATTGATAATAAATCCCGAAAGTTTTCTGTCGAAATCGCCACCCATAAGTCCGCACTTATTTGAAATAAATCCTGCCACGACAAGCAGCAGGAGTATAATCATCTGAATTATAATGTTATCCATTTTTGTTTTTAATGTATCCTTTTACTCAATTATATGTATATTTTTAACCTAAAATCACATTATGAATTGACCTGATTGCAGTCTGCTCCTTGCAGACATTGCCGGCTATTAAGAATAAGCATACGGCAATAAGGCTATATAATAAGAAGGCCGAAAACGCCAATATTATAGTAGAATTAAATCATAAGCACACTATTTACCGATTTTAGTATTTTCGTTTGTAGCCATAAAGAATGCAGACCTGATTTTATTTCAACGGTCTGCATCCTCCATAAGCAAATATGATATGATAAGCTGTAAAACTTTATAATGACTCGAGCATTCGCTTGATTACCACAGAAGCTGAAATTTCACGATTGGCAGCCTCGGGAATAACGAGTGAGTTTTTGCTCTCTATCACGTCATCTGTAACGATAAGACCACGACGTACAGGCAGACAATGCATAAACTTGCCGTTGTCGGTTACAGCCATGTGTGTCTCGTCTATGGTCCACGACATGTCTTTGCTCAATATCTTGCCATAGTCGGCAGGATTGGTTACACCCGGACAACTCCAGTTCTTTGCGTAAACGAAGTCGGCGCCTTCGAGCGCTTTCATCTGATCGTACTCTACACGGGCATTGCCAACAAACTTCGGGTCTAGCTCATAGCCTTTAGGATGAGTTATAACAAAGTCAACATCGGCTGCGTTCATCCACTGCGCAAACGAGTTTGGCACAGCCTGAGGCAGTGCGCGGCAATGAGGCGCCCACGACATAACAACCTTCGGACGGGCCTTGGTCTTGTGCTCCTCAATGGTAATAAGGTCGGCAAAAGCCTGAAGGGGATGCACCGTGGCTGTCTCCATGGCAAACACGGGGCGGCCGCTGTACTTGATAAACTGATTAAGCACGGTTTCGGCGTAATCATACTCACGGTCAGTAAGTCCTGCAAACGAACGCACGCCTATCAAGTCGCAATAGCACCCCATAACCGGAATGGCCTCAAGCAAGTGCTCGCTCTTGTCGCCGTCCATGATTACTCCACGTTCTGTTTCAAGCTTCCACGCTCCGGCATTGACATCAAGCACGATGACATTCATGCCAAGATTCATCGCAGCCTTCTGCGTGCTGAGTCGTGTACGCAGACTGTTGTTGAAGAATATCATCAGCAGCGTCTTGTTCTTTCCAAGATGCTGATATTTAAAACGGTCGTTCTTTATCTCTTGTGCCTCGGCAAGTGCCTGCTGCAGATTGCCGATGTCTTCTACGTTTATAAATGTATTCATATATTTTTGTTTTTAATTATACTATTTTATTTTACCTTGCCTATTATTTATACGGACATTATTCTCTTATCTGTCCGCATCCGTCAATAAGCCATTTATAGGTTGTTATCTCTTCAAGTCCCATAGGACCTCGCGGACCGAGTTTCTGTGTACTTATGCCTATCTCGGCTCCAAGACCAAACTGTGCCCCGTCGGTGAAACTTGTAGGTGCGTTCCAGTACACGCAAGCCGCGTCCACCCTGGTCTGAAATTCTTTTGCACGTTCTTCGTCAGCTGTTATGATGCATTCGCTGTGACCAGAGCCGTAAGTTGCTATGTGGCTCAGGGCTTCATCGAGCGACGACACAGTCTTCACAGCCATGGCATAATCCATAAACTCCGTGCCAAAACTGTCTGCCGAGGCATGACGGAGCAATTCCGTTGGATAACCGTCAGTAAGTGCAGCATATGCCTTTTCATCGGCATAAATCACCACGTTACTTCCGGCCAATGGTTCACAAAGCGCACGAAGATCGTTCAGACGCGACTCATGCACGATGAGGCAGTCGAGGGCATTGCACACGCTAACACGACGTGTCTTGGCATTGTTAATTATCTTCTTGCCCATCTCTACGTCGCCAAACTCGTCGAAATATGTGTTAACAACACCTGCCCCGGTCTCTATCACCGGAACCTTTGCCGTGTCACGCACAAAACTGATAAGACTCTTTCCGCCACGCGGTATGCACAGGTCTACATAGCCTACGGCAGAAAGCAGTGCTGCTGTGGCCTCATGAGTGGCAGGCATAAGACTCACCACGTCAGGATTAATGTCATTATCTTTAAGCACGTCGTGGATAAGTGCCACAATGGCCCTGTTAGAACAGTCGGCATCCTTGCCACCCTTTAACAAACAGGCATTTCCACTCTTGAAACAGAGCGAGAAAACATCGAAACTTACATTAGGCCGCGCCTCATATATCATGCCTATTACACCAAAAGGCACACTGACACGGCGCAGGCGCAGCCCATTGGGCAACGTGCGCTCCATAAGTATCCTGCCGAGAGGCGATGGAAGGTCTGCCACATGACGCATATCTGATGCTATATCGTCGAGCCGTATCTCAGTAAGTTTTAGTCTGTCGTAAAGTGGACTTCTGCTGTCCATGCGCTCAAGGTCGGCAGCGTTAGCACTGAGTATTTCGTCCTTACGTTCCGCTATAGCATCGGCAACACTGCACAACACCTTATTCTTTACATCGTCACTCACTAAGGCAAGCTCTCTTGCGGCATGCCTTACACTGGTAAAGATTCCTGAAAAATCCATATTTTATCTGATATAACGATACAACACTAATTTTATTTTGTCACGAAGGAAAAACAAAATTTATTATTCCATATACATATAATCATAATGAACGAGCGGACGGATGTCGTGGCGCCCTATATTACGGCGTGCCTCAGCGGCACCAAACGCCGCACGTCCAACGGCAATTCTAACTCCGTCTTCATCGACAATATTTATTATGTCCCCTTCTTCGAAATCGCCGTTCACAGCCTCAACACCCACAAACAGCAGACTGACGGCGCGCTCACCAAGCAGAGCGTTGGCTGCCTTACGGTTAATGACTACCGAGCCTTTGGCAAAGCTGTCACTGTGGGCTATCCATTTCTTCACCTTTGACACTGGCGTCGAAGCAGGCACAAACTCTGTGTGAGGTGTTGTCTCAGGACTGCGCATAAGGTCAACAAGTATGTCGTTGCGCTTTCCGTTGGCTATTATCACACGTATGCCTTCATCGGCAACCTTCTGCGCTATGGCACACTTTGTCATCATACCTCCGCGACCAAATCCGCTTTTCTCCTGACGGATGTATTGCCCGATATCCTTGCCGCGCTCCACACGTGATATAATCTTTGCGCCATCGTCACCAGGCTTGCCGTCGTATATTCCGTCGACATTGCTTAATATTATCAGTTCAGAAGCATCCATCATCGATGCAATAAGGCCAGAAAGTTCATCATTGTCAGTAAACATAAGCTCTGTTACGCTCACGGTGTCGTTCTCGTTGACAATGGGAATAACGCCATTTTCGAGCATCACTGTCATGCAAGCGCGCTGATTTAGATACTCACGGCGCGAAGAAAAGTTCTCCTTCATCGTAAGCACCTGCCCTACCGGTATTCTGTATTCACGAAACAAGTCGTAATACAGATTTATAAGTTTTGCCTGTCCAAGTGCCGAATAAAGCTGACGCTGCTCAACGCTGTCGAGCTTGCGGTCAACCTTAATCTCTCCGCGCCCGCTTGCCATTGCACCGCTTGAAACAAGAATGACCTCATAACCTTCAGAGCGGAGCCATGCCAACTGGTCGGTCAGAGCCGACATTCGTGTTATGTCGAGCTTGCCGTCGTCGCGCGTAAGTACGTTGCTGCCAACTTTTATAACTAATCTGCGATCCATCAAAGATATTTTTTATAAAGGCAAAAACGCAAGAATCTACGTTTTATCTCACATAAAACCGAAACTAACGTCATTATTATTTGCGTCTGCCTAAGTTTATTTTACCTTATAAAACTTTAAAATCAGATTATGCATAATACAATCTGAAAGCGCAAGCCTGTCTTTTCTATAATTATATTTTGCTATTATCGAATACGGCATTAATGTCTTCATCTTGCCGCAAGACACTTATAGATAGCTTCAGGCAGGCATATATCAGTTTAACAATATCATCAATTATAAGACCATTTTAATTATACTTTGCCAAAAGTAATAATTAAATTTGAAAAAGAAGAAACTTAAATAACGAAATATTCAACAATCCGTAAATTAAGAATAAAACCTGCACGCTAAATTCTAAAGTGTGCAGGTTTTACATTAAACAATATGCTCTTTTAAAAGTATCTGTATTTATTTCGACATTCCGGCTTTCAGTCCGCGTATCACGGCACTTGTAAATCCGGCATGCTCCATTTCGTTTAATCCGCGTATTGTCAGTCCGCCGGGCGTTGTAACCTTGTCTATCTCATCTTCAGGATGACTGCCGTTAGCCTGCAACAAGTCTACGGCTCCCTTCATGGTCTGCATCACTATCTTCTGTGCGTCGCGCGCCTTGAATCCCAGTTCAACACCTCCCTCAGATGCTGCCCTTACATATCGCATGGCATAGGCAATACCGCAAGACGCTAGCGCCGTGGCAGCTCCCAACTGTCTTTCCTCTATAACCATCTGTCCGCCCGTGGCTTCAAACAAGGCCGACATGGCTGTCGTATCTTCTTCTGCGGCATTTACAGGAACAATAAATGTCATAGAGCTTTTTACGGCAATGGCAATGTTTGGTATAACGATGAACATTCGCGGCAACAGTCCGTCTTCTCCGGCAAGCATTTCTTTAAGTTTACTGCTGCTTATACCTGCCATAACCGATGCAACGGTCTGACGATTATAGTCAATCACCGGCTTTATCTCATTTATCACCTGCTCTGCCAGCCATGGCTTAACCACGACAAACACGACATCTCCGGCAGCGGCAGCCACCTTGTTGTCTGTAGTAACACATACGCCAAGACTCTTAAAACGCTCGAGAGTTGTTTCGTGCGGAGCTGAAACAGTGATGTCTGAGGCTGCCAACATTCCGCTCTTTACAAAGCCTTCAACCATGGCTCCGCCCATGGCACCTGCACCAATAACTGAAATTTTCATAACCAACAATATTATTTTTAAGTCTGTCTGCTCCGTGGTGCTCGCTGCCGTAATACAACCGCACACCAGGGCTAAGACATATTTATATTTTATAAAGAAACGCACATTGCACCGGCATCAACAGTTTAATTATTGTATTTAAAGCATAAGCCATTCACTTACAACGATGCAACAGGCATACAAAGATACACAATTATTATGTTTTTCTGTTCAAGTGCCGGCTTTAATCAAACATAAGAATACGAAAAAAGGTCAACATGCCATTTTAGCCTGTTGACCTTTTTTGTCGGGATTACTGGACTCGAACCAGCGACCCCTACGTCCCGAACGTAGTGCGCTACCAACTGCGCTAAATCCCGATGCCCTAAAAGCGAGTGCAAAGGTAAAGCATTTTTTTGAAACTCGTGCATTTTTTTCAAAAAAAATGCTCAAAAATTTGTATGATTAACAAAAAAGGCATATCTTTGCACCCACAATCAAGCAATAACGATGGTGCCATAGCTCAGTTGGTAGAGCAAAGGACTGAAAATCCTTGTGTCCCCGGTTCGATTCCTGGTGGCACCACTTTGAAGAAAAGCAAAAGACAGTAAAATCCTGATTTCCAAGCGAAATCGGGATTTTTTGTTTTCCCCCGGCACGCAAAAAACGGCAAAATATTACCGTTCGAGGTGGAGCAAAAGGTGGAGATAAAAGGTGGAGCAGAAATCTCCACCGAATTAGAGTCTTTCTCACTGATTTGCAATGTTTTGCGTATCAAGAAAACGTGGTCGGTTTCCTACTTTTGTCCAAACTAAAAACTGTAGGAAAATGAAAAGAAGTTCATTCAATGTGCTTTTCTTCTTGAAGAAGACCAAGCTGCTGAAAAACGGAGAAGCATCCGTTTGTATGCGTATCACTGTAGATGGTACGCGAGTTGAAAACAACATCCGCAAAAGCATTGACCCGTCTCTCTGGAGTCAGGCTAAGGAATCCGCCAGAGGCAAAAGCCGCAAGTCATGTGATCTGAATGCCTATATCGAAAATGCGAGAATCAAATTACATCAGATTTTTTGTGAGTTGGAAGAACAGAACCAGCCTATAACGGCACGTCTGTTACAGGAAATATTTTTCGGACAGGACAAAGAACCGGAAGCGGTACGCACCCTCATCGGTACCATGCAGGAGCACAATGACCAATGCCGTGCCCTGGTCGGTAAAGACTACGCCCTGATTACCGTTCGCCGTTATGAAAGCTGCAAGCGCTATCTTGCCGAACTTATCAGACAGAAATACGGAAAGGATGATCTGCCGCTGGCGGAAGTCAACGGTGAGCTGGTACGTGCCTTTGAATTTTATCTGAAAACAGAAAAGGAATGTCAGCAAAATACCGTCATCCGTTATATGAAATGTCTGAAAAAAATTACCAATCTGGCATTGGCTAATGAATGGATAGCCAAAGACCCGTTTATCGGTATCAAGTTCCACGAAAAAGAAGTAATCCGTGAGTTTCTTACTATGGATGAGCTACTGACCATCTACCACAAGGAATTTCCTCTGGAGCGAATCACCGTAGTCCGTGATGTTTTTATTTTCGCTGCATTCACCGGTCTGGCTTTCATCGACGTGCAACAGCTTTCCCCTGAGCATATCGTAAAAGACAACAACGGAAACCTATGGATCAGGAAGCCACGTCAGAAAACAAAGAACATGTGCAATATTCCGCTGCTGGATATTCCTTTGGAAATCCTGAGAAAATATGCAGATTATCCTGCCTGCAAAAAGAAAGGAGTATTGCTGCCTGTCCCCTGCAATCAGAAGATGAACAGCTACCTGAAAGAGATTGCCGACCTATGCCTGATAAAGAAGAACCTGACCTCCCATATGGGCCGCCACTCGTACGCCACATCTGTCTGTTTGGCCAATGGGGTAAGCATTGAAAATGTAGCCAAAATGCTCGGTCACTCCAATATCAAGATGACGCAACACTATGCAAGGGTACTCGACAGTTCCATTCTGAAAGATATGAATAATGTAAGGGATGTACTTTCAAATTGCTTGTAGCTTATGAAAAGAGAAATTATCCATATAACAGAAGACGGCAAGATTGTTATTCCTGCTGTCCATCCTGATAAGATTCGTATGGACGAAGCTGAACTCGTTGGCTTGTTCAATGTGGTTGCACCGACTTTACGAGCAGCGAAAAGAAGAATATATAAACTTGAGATATTGCAACCATTCACCGCAGAACAACGTATTCCGTTAAAAGAGGGGTATCAGGTAGTCTATAACCTGGAAATGATATTTGCGCTTGCCTTTCAGATTAATACTTATCCGGCCCAACAATTACGTGAGTATATAATAAGCAGACTGTTTCAATCTGAAAAGTCAATGATTATCTGCATGATGAATGGTAATCATAAGTCATATCTAAAATGCTGATAAATATTGATTTCACTATTTCATGCGGATAATAAGCCGCAAAATTTGCGGTTAATTATCCGCAAAACCGTATATTTGCAGAAAACAGTGATACCTATGTATATACATGA
>HF992654.1 GCA_000436695.1 Prevotella sp. CAG:1185
ACCGCGCTCAGAGAGCAGATTGAAGAGGTCAGCGCCAAAAAGAAGTATCACAACTTCATGGAGCTGCTCGAAACCAATGATATCTGGGAGGTTAAGTAAGTATGAAATATATGCGGTATCATTATATGCTTGGCTTAAATTGGGCTAAAGTATAAATGATACCGCTACTTCTATTTCGTTATTGTTATTAGGCTAATTGGAAAATGAGTTATAAAGTATATTTTGTTTTAGTTTCATGTCTGTGTTTCTTTTTTGATAAGTCCTTTTCACAGATTGTAGAGCCTTTGGTAAAAGCTGAATATCATCAGAATGCGCCATATAATCTTTCGTGTCCCGATAGCAGTGCTGCAGGATGTGGTGCTATAGCCATATCACAAATATTGTCTTATTATAAAATACCTCAGCATGGTTATGGAAATGTTTCATATATAAGTAATGGTCTTAATATTCCTATTAATGTGAATTTTGAAGATATTACATTTGATTGGGACAACATACTTTTGAATTATGTTGAAGGAGAATATAATAATTTGCAGGCAAATGCGGTAGCGCAATTAGTATATGCTTGCGGTGCTGCAATGTATTCTGATTATGGTAAAAGTACAGGCGTAAATAATTATGCAAAAATGCTTTATGGATTACAACACTATCTGCATTTTTCTCCGGAAAGTAGATATCTGAAAAGAGCTTATTATTCGACGGCTGAATGGATTGAAATGATTAACAGCCAATTGCGTGATAGCCATCCTGTGTTTTATAGGGGAAGTTGGTTGTTTAACGGTGGAAATGTAGGTCATATGTTCGTCGTAGATGGAGTAAATGAAGATGGATTATATCATGTTAATTTCGGACATGGCGGTACTGGAAATAAATATGTGGATATTAATGTGATAAATCAAAACGGAACATATCCTGGCGGAAGGCCGGTGTGCTATAATGCAACTCAGGCAATGGTGACAAACTGTTATCCTGTTACTGATTTTACCGACTATCCAAAACAGGCATGTATATTAGAGGAACCGATAATACTGAATAAAGATACTTTGCAGAATAGTATTAAAATTAATTGTGGAGATAAATTTTTTCTTAGCTGTAGGTTGAGAAACTGTTGCGATGAGAAATCTACCATAAAGTATGGATGGTGTTTGGTTAAGGATGGAGAGATTGAGAAAATTCTTACAGAGTCAACCTATGGACTTTCTGCAGGTTATACGTTTAAAGAGACAAAACATCAACAAATTGTATTGCCGGAAAATCTTAGTGATGGCAATTATCAACTTAGGCTGTATTTTAAGTCTGATTTTGTTCCTGAACCTACATTTGTATGGGATAATGCTCCTTCTGTAGTTGATGTTGATGTTAAAAATGGAATTGCAACAATCTCTGTTCCTGATAACCATCTTCAGAATCCGTTATTGTATTTAAGTAAGCCTATTGAAGAAGTTGAACCTGAATATGAAAACGTTGCGCCAGGACGTTCATTTGTGTTGGCAATAAATAATAGTACTACAAATAATTTCCAAAATACTATACGACTTGAACTCGTTGCAGATGGTACGACATATACTTATGATGTTGTCTTGCCTGTATATAGTCAGACAGAGACAGAGTTTCATGTTCTGATACCTAAGGATAAAATAGACCTTGAGGGGAAAAATATTAGTTCAATTAAGGCTTCATATTATTATAATTTGGAAGACAGGTTTATTGAAATGGGTGAATCAATGCCGTCTTCGATAGATAAAAACATAGAAGAAACGTCTTCTGTTAATGGCGATATTAGAATTTATACAATTCAGGGATATTTGGTAAAAATTATCTCTGCGTCAGAAATATCTAATACGTATGGTGGAGTATTGAAGAATCTCCCTCATGGCTGTTATATAATTAAAGAGAAACAAAAAACGAGGAAAATTATTTTATAATATTAATATTATTCCTTGTATTTGGATACCTCTTATTCGATTACTATTCGTCAACCGCGCTCAGAGAGCAGATTGAAGAGGTCAGCGCCA
>HF992655.1:0-4096 GCA_000436695.1 Prevotella sp. CAG:1185
GGCTGCCATGATAGCCTGTGGCTTGCAGCCGTGGCGCTTATCGTATTACAAATATACGGAAAACATTTTCATTTCTTCATTTATTGGCGTATTTTTGTAACGGCGTTTCAGTTTTTTAAGGAATACGGCACTTCTTCGGCTGCCTTTATAAATATATCTAAAAACGCCACGGCACGATTGTTGGAGCAAAGGCTTTGAAGACCAATGTGAAGATTAGCCGCCGGCAGGCAGTTACATTGTGAAGTCTGGAGCGTCATTAACTTAAATGGCAAAAGGCTTGTCATGGCTGTCAGGCAGCGGCATGACCTTAATAATATATTGACGACATGAGAAATATTCTTACTATTATCCTTCTTCTTGTTTCGTGCGCCGCCGGCGCAAAACTCACCGTTACCGGGCTGACGTGCAACTATCAGAACGGCATGGCGATAACCTGCGGCAGCATGCGCGTGGGATGGAGAATGACGGCAGACAGCAACGGCGAACGGCAGTCGGCCTACCGCATAAGAGTGTCAGAGAATGTTACGGGCAAGACCGTGTATGACACGGGCAAAGTAACTTCGGCAGAGAGTCAGCTCGTGGAGCTTAAGCCGCTGAAGCACAACCGTTACGGATATTATTGGCAGGTGATGGTGTGGAACGAAAAGTGCAAGGCGTCAAAGTGGAGCGAAAGACAGTATGTAAGAGTTGCGCCACGCAGCATAGATGCGCAATGGATAGGGGCGATAACAAGGGCAGACGCAGGGTTGCCGCAGGGCAGATGGTCTAACGCAGTGTTCAAGAAAGACAGCTTTAAGGCTAAATGGAACGGCGTGGACACGCTTTCGTCGAAGAGCATAATATTGAGAAAAGAGTTTCAGACAGCCGAGAGAAAGATCGTAGATGCCGTTGTGTATGTTTGCGGACTGGGGCATTATGAGATGAAAATCAACGGCAGAAAGGTTGGCGACAGCGAGTTTGCGCCGCTATGGAGCGAATACAGCAAGACCGTTTATTATAACATTTACGACGTAACCGACATGCTCGTCCGTGGCAACAATGCCGTCAGCGTGCTGTTAGGCAACGGCTTTTTCAACGTGCAGCGCATGGGGCGCTACAGCAAGTTGCAAACAAGCTTTGGCGCTCCGCAGATGATAATGCGCATGGAGATAAACTATAGCGACGGTACGCAGCAAATAGTGAAGAGCGCAACCGACTGGAAATATTCTTTAAGTCAAATAACTTTCAACAGCATCTATGGCGGTGAGTCGTATGATGCGCGCCTTGTGCAGAAGGGATACGACACGGCCAGATTTGACGACAGCACATGGAAGCATGCCGTGGCCGTTGAGGGACCGGGCGGAACTCTTGTTGCCCAGACAGCCAGGCCGGTGAAGATTATGGAGCGTTATGGCGTGAAGACCATCAGACACATACCTGCCGACTCGCTTGAGGCGGCGTCAAAGGCAACCAAGCGCAGCATTGATCCGTCGGTGTTTGTGGCTGACATGGGACAAAATCTTGCCGGATTTCCCGAGATAACGGTCGAGGGAAAGCGCGGACAGAAGATAATTTTGCTCGTTGGCGAGAGGCTTACGCCACAGGGTGCGTGCGACCAGCGGCAGACGGGGCGGCAACATTATTATGAATACACGTTGAGCGGCGAGGGCACAGAGATATGGCATCCGCGCTTTTCTTATTACGGATTCCGCTACATTCAGGTTGAAGGAGCGGTGCCAGAAGGTGAGCCTAACCCTGAAGGACTGCCTGTATTGAAGAAACTGAGCAGTTGTTTCGTGTATAATTCTGTACCGGAATTGTCGTCGTTCGAGTGCTCCAACCAACTGTTTACAGACACTCACCGGCTGATAGAACGTGCCGAGAGGAGCAACATGCAGGCCGTTCTTACCGACTGTCCCCACCGCGAGAAACTGGGATGGCTTGAGCAAGACCATCTGTGCGGCCCAAGTCTTCTGTATAATTATGACATGACGTGCTTTGTTCCGAAGGTGATACGCGACATAACAGACACGCAGAGGGCCGACGGAATGGTGCCTACCACGGCTCCGCAGTATGTGTCGTTCGGCAATCTCTTTGATGATTCGCCGGAGTGGGGCAGTACTCTCGTCATCTTGCCTTTCATGTATTATGAGCAATATGGCGACAGCACGCTTATCATCAATAATTATAAGGCGATGCGACGCTACGTGGATTACCTTACGTCGCGTTCAGACAGCGGCATTGTAAGTCACGGACTTGGCGACTGGTACGACTATGGCCCGTGGCGCGCCGGATTCTCTAAGAACACTCCCGTGCCGCTTGTTGCCACGTCTCACTATATCTTTGACCTCAAACTGATAACGCATGCGGCACGCATGACGGGCAATAAGGCTGATGAAGAGAAGTATTCGGCACTGCTTGACAGGGTAGTTGAGGCCTTTAACCGCAAATTTTTCAAGGCAGATTCGTGTACTTATGGCACAGGCAGTCAGGCATCTAATGCACTGCCGTTGTATCTCGGACTTGCCGGAACCAACAGTCAGGGCGTGCTCAACAGTCTTATTGGCGACATAAAAGCTCACGGTAACCGCCTTACAACCGGTGATGTAGGCAACCGCTACCTGTTTCAGACGCTGGCGCAAAACGGGCAGAACGAGTTGCTTTACACAATGCTCAACCATTATGAAACGCCCGGATATGGCTTCCAGCTGCGCCATGGGGCAACCACACTTACCGAACAATGGGATCCGCGCCAAGGCTCTTCGTGGAATCATTTCATGATGGGACAAATTGACGAGTGGCTGTTTAAGACGCTCGGAGGAATAAACAATCAGCCCGGAACTTATGGTCTGCGTCATCTGTTGATACTGCCTGTGCTTGTAGGTGACCTGAAATATGTGAAAGTTTCAACAGAATCGCTTTATGGAAAAATAAGCGTCAACTGCACCCGCACATCGCTTGCCGTTGACATTCCCGTAGGGTCTGATGCCATTGTCGTGTTGCCCAACGGTGAAAGAAAAGCCGTTGGCAGCGGGCATTATGAGTTTTCTTTCTGATTTATCTTAAACTTAAAACGGCTAACGCATAACATTTTGAATTGCAATGTCGTGCATTAGCCGTTATAATCTCGTTGATTTAGGTGGCGTATTGTTGATTTTAGTTTGCCAACTTGTTGATTCTAATTGCTATCTTGCTGATTTTAGTTGCCGTAAGTTACGGCTTATCCTTCAGTATGATGTTGACATGATGAGGATAAATTATTGCTTTATGATGTTTATCTTGCCGTCTATAATCTCGGCTTCAACAGTTCTTTTACCTGTTGCGTGCAGCTTAAACCTCACGTTCCATTCGCTTGGCCATGCCTGAAACAGCAGCAGTTTACCTTCAGGTGACTCCTGTAGCAGCATTTCCTGCATTCCTATCATGGCCGAACCGCCTCGGTTGCAGTCGGGCGCCCAGTCGTATCCCGGATCCCAGAAGGCAGGAAAGCGGTAGGGACCGTCGGCAAACTTTTCAAGGTTAAGGCGCGCCGCATCGTCTGTAAGGCCGAGACATGCCGCCCAGATGTTGTCTTGCTTCCATCCAATGTGCGTGCGCATTTTCAGAGCATGAGGGTCTTTCAGGTAAGTGTTGCGCGCAATGTCGAGTCCTTCGCGCCCCATTCCATATATTCGCCACGGGAAAACTGGGTAGAGTTGCGGCGTCTCAACGTTCTGAATGCGTGCCCATACTATGGCCGGAGCAATGCATGTGTCGCCATTGATGGTGCGCAGCGGTATGTCAGGTATGCGGTTTTTGAATGTAGAGTCAAGGGTATTAGTTGATATGTCTTTTGCGCCTTTGGCTGCCATGTATGCTTCAAACTGCTCTGTCACAGTGCGTAATGCAGCGATAACGCTTGAAGGATTATATGCCATCTTGTATGTCTCGCAGCCTGAAGAAGGGTAAAGAATGAGTTTTCCGTCACCGTCAAGAGCCTTAACTCCGCGCTGTTTTGCAAGATATTGATAATGCTCGTCGAAGAACTGAAGGCATTGCACAATAAGTGGCTCATACTTCGTGATGTCTATTCCGCTGTAAGAATGTGCCTGCAATATCATTGAGCAGAACTCCAGTG